>UQGG01000003.1 GCA_900540475.1 uncultured Robinsoniella sp.
TCAACGAATGCTATCTCGGAAAGAGAAGGGGGCGGACCAGGACATTGGTTTGGAAGGCGTATAGCAGAGCTGAGCATTTACTTACCTTCCCGGAGTGCTTTTTGGCGGATACAATTCGACTGGCTCCCATCGGATTGTAAGCGGGCAGTGAGCTGCGAAATGCATCAGGATTTCGGAGCGAATGCCCGCGTGCCGCCAAAAAGTGCTCCGGGAAGGTTAGAAAATGCCAGTTCTGCGTTAAGCATTCCAAACCAATGTCCTGGTCCGTCCCCTTCTCTTTCTGTATACTACCTCTGCATACAAAGCGTCCCTACCTCAGCAAAACCCAAATTTAAAAATTCAAATATTTTCAACATTTAAAAATCTCTGAAAAAGTATCCATACATAAAAAATGAGAAATGAGAAATCCTATCAGTAAAGCTCTAATGCGGATTTTTCTCAATAAAGGGTATTGTATATTTAGGAAAAATAGATTATGATACCTTTAGTTAGCAATGACTAACCTGTAAAATACAAATATGAGGAGGTTCACAATGAGTGTTGTAATAATTGGTGGAAATGAAAGAATGGTCTGTCAGTATAAAGAAATTTGTAAAGCACATAACTTTAAAGCAAAGGTTTTTGCTAAGATGGCAGCTGACTTAAAAAGCAAGATTGGAAAACCGGATCTGATAATCCTATTTACATCGACTGTTTCTCACAAGATGGTGCATTGTGCCATGCAGGAAGCCAGCAGAAACAATATCGCTGTGGAGCGTTCTCATTCCAGCAGTGCCAGCGCACTGAAGGAAATATTAGGAGGGTTTACATGCCAGCAGAATTAATTCTCGATTATTTATCCAGCAGCAGTGCATGGGAGCAGCTGTGTTTTCAGGTGGTATTTCAATGCGCACCGGTGTTGAAGGGAGTCAAAGCGTCCAATCTGATTACCCTTCCCAAAGGAATGTGGCTTCATCTATTTAACATCTTGAAGGATACTGACATTTCCTGCAAAATCTTATATTCAGGAAGTAAAAACGAGGTAATTTTTCTATATCGTGAAGACAGGCTTAACGAGATCTTAGAAGATCGCAAAGCATGGGACTTTGTACAAAGCTGCGGATATGCAGAAATGGGGATGTCAGAAATTTTAAAAAGGCTGCGCAGCAGATATGAATTGTTTATGCGCAAAACCGGGGATTTTCCACATGAGCTTGGTATCTTCCTGCAATATCCCATTGAAGATGTAAAGGCATTTATACAAAATGGCGGCAAGAACAGCCTGCTGTCCGGTTACTGGAAAGTTTACCATAATCCGATGCAAGCCGCTCAGATATTCCGTACCTATGATGAAGTCCGGGATCATGCGGCAAGTGAATTTATGAAGCATAAAAGTATACGCCAGGTGGTATGCTAAAAGGTATGCCGTGGTATGCAAAGATTACAAAAAAGGAGAATAATTATGAAGACAATTAAAGTAGTGTATTGGAGCGGAACAGGAAATACACAGGCAATGGCTCAGGCGATTGCAGAAGGTGTGGAAAAAGGAGAAGCGAAAGCAGATCTTCTGGATGTGGATACGATTAAGGCAGATGATTTGAAGGATGACAGTATCTTTGCGTTGGGATGCCCAGCCATGGGCGATGAAGTCCTGGAAGAAGGAAACATGGAGGCGTTTATGGAAGAACTGGAGAGCAGTCTGTCCGGTAAACAGGTTGCACTCTTTGGTTCTTACGGATGGGGAGACGGACAGTGGATGCGTGACTGGGAAGAACGTGTGACGGAAAAGGGCGGTAAACTGGTAGAGGGCAAAGGGCTGATGTGCTGCGAAGAGCCGGATGACCAGGTACTGGAAGACTGCCGCAAGTTAGGCGAAAAGCTGGCTAAGTTATAATCAGGTTGAAAACTGAGCATATTTTTTAGGTGATATGCCCACTGCTTTTGTAAATGATTTTAAAAAGTTGCTGTAATCATTAAAACCGCATTGCTCACAGGCTTCGCTGACGGTATTGCCGTCGGTCAGCAGAGCCTTGGCAATGGTGATTCGCTTTGCGGTGATGTATTTATTAATGGTAGTTCCCGTTGCCGATTTAAAAATGCGGCAGATATAGGAAGGACTTAAATAAAACTGCTCTGACAATTCATCAATTGTGAGGGGGTTTTTTATATTCTGATTAATATAAGTTAAAATCTGGTCTACCTGCTGATGATAGGTAGGCGTCTCCTCGGATAATTCTTTTCGCTGATTCTTGTAAAATACCTTGTTTAAAAATACCATAAGTTCAATAAATGCACAGCGTTCAGTAAGATCGGAGCCGAAGCCGTCAATCTGGCATATTTTATGGATAAAATATAAAAATCGCTTCTGTTCTTCTTCATTCAGACTGAGTTTGTGATCCGTACCAGGATTACGGCAGGAAAAACAATGATTTAAATCCGTCTGCTCAGACGAAAGCTTCTTCAGGAAATCAGGGTAAATAGACAGTACGACCCGTTCGTGGACCTCAGAATCAATTTGGGTCAGATGATGGCTTTCATATTGATTGATAAAAAAAATATCGCCCGGCTGAATGGAATAAAATCGGTTATCAATTAAAAACTGTTTGCCTCCCGAGACAGAAAAATAGATCTCGTAACAGTTATGTATATGCATTTTCATTGGTTTTTCTTCATTATACAGGTGGGCAATGGAGAAATACTGCTTCTCCAGACAGGATTCAATCGCTGCTTTGCAGGAACTGTATTCTTTCATAGATCATACCTCTTCTAATAATCGCTGTAAGACGCTCAGGAGCGTGCTTTATTTTTGGAAAATTCTTATTTCAAAACTTCTTTAGGAATTTCAATTTTGATGGTTGCAACTCCCAATTTTGATGGATGTAACACCCAATTGTAATGGATGTAACACGCAATTGTAATCGATATAACACCCAATTGTAATCGAGAAAACCATTTGTAATTCGAAATGCAATCTGCAACCTCTCCTAACTATACAGCAAAAGTTCAAAATTTGCAATATTTAGATCAAAAAACAACAAGAAAGAGTAATAATGATATGTTATCATTGTTATATCAAAGAAAAATATAAATCTAGTGCCATCCCCGAATAAATATGTCCATATATAGTGCTAATACAGCATTACTGAAATAATTGCTGAAATAATTGTACAACAATGTGCCAGCTCTATGAGCTGCGTATTTACTATGGGCGGTATGAGTAAAGGTAAAAGAAAGGATCATTGACATGGAACTTAGAACAGCAGCATCCCCAAGGGATGTAAAACATTATACAACAGACCGTTTAAGAGAGGAATTTTTAATTCAGGAGTTATTTGTTCCCGGTAAGATGAAAATGGTATACAGCCATATTGACCGTATTATCACAGGCGCGGCAGTTCCCACAGAACCGATCATGCTCACTGCAGGAGAAGAACTGAGAGCGGATTATTTTTTACAGCGCCGTGAAATGGGGGTTATTAACATCGGAGCGCCGGGTAAAATTACGGTAGACGGTAAAGTCTTTCATATACTGGCGAAAGAGGGTATGTATATTGGTATGGGTGCCAGGGATATCACTTTTGAAAGCGATAATGCTGAGATGCCTGCTAAGTTTTATTTTAACAGCGCACCGGCACATACGGCATATCCGACGGTACATATTAAGCCGGAAGGGGAAGCACAGGAAGGCGTTGTAATTGTAAAAAATGAAAATAAAGTGGAGCTGGGATCTTTAGAAGAGGCGAACCACCGTACCATTTGCAAGTATATACTTCCGGGACAGGTGGAAAGCTGTCAGCTGGTAATGGGAATGACAAAACTGGAACCAGGCAGTGTATGGAATACGATGCCTTGCCATACTCATGACAGACGTATGGAAGTCTACCTGTATTTTGACATGCCGGAAGATGCATTTGTTATGCATTATATGGGAGAACCCACAGAGACAAGACATATTGTCATGCGCAGCGAAGAGGCTGTTATTTCACCTAGCTGGTCCATACATTCCGGCTGCGGTTCCAGAGCGTACACCTTTATCTGGGGCATGGTTGGGGAGAATCAGGACTTTGATGATATGGATGCCGTAGCCAACAGAGAAATCCGATAAAGTATATACGGAATCGGAGCAGAAAGAATATGGGATAACTGTGTTATCAGCATGAAAAAGCAGCATAAGGAAATCATTTGAAATGTTTTGAAATCAAGGATTTTATGGAACTTATAGATAGAATAGAGGAGAATCAAAATGGATATTTTAAATACATTTTCATTAGAAGGTAAAGTAGCTCTGGTTACAGGGGCAGCTTATGGAATCGGTTTTGCCATGGCTGAAGCCTTTGCACAGGCAGGGGCAAAAATAGCATTTAACTGCAGAGGGCAGGAACATATGGAGAAAGCGCTTGCAGATTATAAAGAAAAAGGAATAGATGCTCACGGTTATATCTGCGATGTGACCGATGAAAAGCAGGTACAGCAGATGGTAGCCGATATTGAAAAAGAGCTGGGAACGGTGGACATTCTGGTAAATAATGCCGGCATTATTAAGCGGATTCCCATGTGTGACATGAGTGTGGAAGAGTTCAGACAGGTAATCGATATCGACTTAAACGCACCATTTATTATGTCAAAAGCTGTGATCCCGGCAATGATTAAAAAAGGACATGGAAAAATTATTAACATTTGTTCTATGATGAGTGAACTGGGACGGGAAACCGTTTCTGCTTATGCGGCAGCAAAAGGCGGGCTGAAAATGCTGACCAAAAATATTGCGTCCGAATACGGTGAATTCAATATCCAGTGTAACGGTATTGGACCAGGCTATATTGCCACACCCCAGACAGCACCTCTTCGTGAAGTCTCCGAAGACGGCAGCAGGCATCCGTTTGACCAGTTTATCATATCCAAGACGCCCCAGGCACGCTGGGGAACCCCGGAAGACTTAATGGGTCCGGCAGTCTTTTTGGCGTCGGATGCGTCAAATTTCGTAAATGGGCATGTGCTGTATGTTGACGGTGGTATTTTAGCATACATAGGGAAACAGCCGAAATAGTATAGAAAAGGAGAAAATTCAGATGAAAATAGCATTAATTAATGAAAACAGCCAGGCAGCTAAAAATGAAATGATCTGCAGTACTTTAAAAAAAGTCACAGAGCCAATGGGGCATGAAGTTTATAATTACGGCATGTACAGCGACAAGGACGCCCATACGCTTACCTATGTGCAAAATGGAATCCTTGCAGCCGTATTGTTAAATTCAGGTGCGGCGGATTATGTCGTTACGGGCTGTGGCACAGGGGAAGGCGCAATGCTGGCATGCAATTCATTCCCGGGCGTGCTCTGCGGCCATATCGTGGATCCATCAGATGCTTATATGTTTGCACAGATCAATGACGGTAATGCCATTGCCCTGCCATTTGCAAAAGGCTTTGGTTGGGGTGCGGAATTAAACCTTCAGTATATTTTTGAAAAATTATTTGAAGGGGAAAGCGGACAGGGATATCCAAGAGAACGTGCCGTTCCCGAACAGCGCAATAAGAAGATCCTGGATGAAGTGAAAAAAGTGACCCATACGGATATGGTAACGATTCTGAAGAATCTGGATCAGGAGCTGGTGAAAGGCGCTTTAAGCGGAGATAAATTTCAGGAATATTTCTTCCCAAACTGCAAGTGTGAAAAAATAGCGGACTGTGTAAAGGCAATTCTGGCTTAAAAAGGAGCAGCAATATGCTAAGTATAAAAGTATTGGACAGGGATAATAAAACCATAGAAGTCAGCCGGGGAGAAGAGGAAGTGAACCTGGTGTGTGCAAGAGAATACCGGGAAGGTGACCGGATTATTCTGGAAACGGATGGAGAACCGGCGTATCTGTGGCTGCAGATGGATGATGCCCTTGGCAGGTCCCTTGTATATGTAACCGGAAATGTGTCTTATTCCATTCCATTCGGAGAAAAAAGAATCAGCTATTCACCAAAAGCATTCTATGGCAGCCGGCATCTCATTACAGCCAGAACAGCAAAAGACTATGAAATAAAAGCATACCGGAATCTGGCTTACAATATCAATGACCAGCATGGTGCAGCCAATTGCTTTCCTCATGCATCCGCTAATGTGGAGACCAGGGGCGAGGCTGTTTTTGCAGCCAGAAATGCAATCGATGGGGTGACGGTAAACAGCAGTCATGGGGAATGGCCTTATGAATCCTGGGGAATCAACAGACAGGATGATGCAGTTATGAGAATCGATTTTGGACGTACAGTAGAAGTGGACCAGGTAGTGCTTTACACCAGGGCAGACTTTCCCCACGATAACTGGTGGAAAAAGGCAGTGCTTACCTTTTCTGATGGCAGTACATTGGATCTGGATATGAAAAAAAGCGCGTTGCCTCATATAAAAGACTTTGAGAAGAAGCAGATTAACTGGATTGAAATCAGTCAGTTAATAAAATCAAAAGAGCCATCGCCTTTTCCGGCGCTGACTCAGATGGAAGTATACGGAACTGACCTCTTATAATTGTCTGCCCGCAAAAGAAGAAGGCGTCTTGCCGGTTTCATTTTTGAATACCCGGCTGAAATACCGGGCGTCTTCATAGCCGGCGGCGGCTGCGATGGATTTGATATCTGCAGCGATGTCTTTTTTCAGGAGCTGCTTCGCATGCTCCATACGAAGGTTGGTCATGTATTGTAGCGGCGAAATGCCGCTGTTTTTTTTGTAGATGCGGTTAATATAAGAGGAAGTATAGCCAAAGCGTTCCGACAGGTCATTTAATGATATTTTGCAGTTGAAATGATCCTCGATATACTTTTTCAGCTTTTCATAGAGGGAATCCGCATTCATCTCCGGTGCATAATGACAAATGATTTCCGTTAAGGAAGCGGAAACCTCCTGACAGAGCTCCTCCGGGCCTTTATATGCGTAGAATCTGGATAAGATCTGTGACATATAGTTCAGGCATATATTTTCTTCAACCTGGAACAGGGAGGGCAGGGCATTGTAGATTTCATACAGAAGAGCATCGGTGTATGCCGCAGGGGCATGAAGGCTGTGATACTCATAAATACCGTCTTTTGCGTATTTGAGCAGCTGGGTGGGAGTGTTGATCTGATGCAGGTAGGCTCTTAAGTTTTTCTGCAGGTTCTGTGCCTTAGAAGTGTCCGGCAGTGAATCGCTGATACAGCAGTACCCCCTGGTAAAAGCGGGAATCGTTTTGTCATAGAAATGCCGGATTTGTTTTGCCGTGTTCCAGATCTCGCTGCATGGAATCAGTCCCGGGCAGGCGTCAATATGAAATGAAACTTCGGCAGCCGCAGAAGCCATATGGCGGTAAAGTGCCAGGGCAAAATGCTCAGCCGTAAAGGTATCATTTTTGCTGTAAATAATTACAAATTTCTGAAGGCTGTAGGATTCATCGATCAGCCAGGCATGCTCCAGCTGCTGTCTGCTTTTTAAAAATCCCGGTATATCAAAATCCTCCCATAGAGTCTGGTAATCCCGGTTGATCTGGCTGGAAGTAAACTGAGATGGTTTGCTGCCCAGGCTGATCAATGCCAGAAAAAATTGCCCTTCATGAAAATAATAAGGCCAGGATGCATTTTCTTCATCCCCCTTTAAGGTCATAGAGAGAATATTGCGTTCTTTTGAGTGCTTTTCCTGCCTGATTTTATGGGACAGACGGTTCAGGAGTTCTTTTAAGTCACCCTGGGATACCGGCTTTAACAGGTAGTCTTCCACGTTGTGCTTTATTGCCGTTCTGGCATATTCAAAATTACTGTATCCGCTTAGAATCACGATATGGATAGCGGGATACTGTTCCCGTACCTGACGGATTAATTCCAGTCCGTTAATGCCCGGCATCTCGATATCCGTTATCAGAATATCGGGCTGTGACAGGGCAAGTAAAGTCAGGGTTTCATTTCCGCTTTGTGCCTTACCGATTACGGAAACAGAATCAGAAGAATTTTCTACCTTTTTTACAATATTATTCAGGATAATCGGTTCGTCTTCCGTTACCATTACGGTTACTGTCGTTTTCGTACTCATTGATATCCCCTCCAATTTTAATGACAGACCCCTGGTCCGTATTTTTGATTTCAAACACAAACAGATTGCTGTAGAACAGCTTCAGCCGCAGATAAATATTGGCAATTCCCATACCGCTTATGGTCAGTTCCGGATAATTTTCTTCTTTATTCAGGCTTTCTATTTTTTGATTTACCTGGCTGACAGCCTCATTCGAGAAGCCGTTTCCGTTATCCCTGATTTCGGTATACCAGTAATTTTTTTCTATCCAGGAATGGATCCGGATCTGGAGTATTTTACCGTCTTCTCTGGAGTACTTTACACTGTTTTCCACCAGTGGCTGAATAATCAGGCGGGGGATAGGAAGAAAGCTAAGTCCGGGTTCAATGTGATAATCAAAGGATATCTTGTCACCAAACCGGATCGACATCAGATCGGTGTAGTTGCGCGTATGCTTTAATTCCTGTTCAAAGGTAGTGTTCCTGGAATAATCTTCCGTTATGTAGCGAAGCATCTGGGTAAGCTTGATGCACATATCTGCCACCTGCATATCATCATGCTCTTCCGCCATGATGGAGATAATGGTCAGGGAATTATAGAGAAAATGGGAATCCATCTGAGCCTGCAGCGCCATAATCTGGGAGTGGACGGACAGGGTCTTGGACTTGACAATATCGTCCAGGGATTCTTTCAGCCTGACCTGCATCCGGTTATATGCATCGCTCAGCAGTTCCAGTTCATTTAAGTTGCTGTCCGGTTCATAGGCGGATTCTTCAGAAATGGAGTCCAGTTCCAGATGGGAGATGCTGTCTTTTAACCGAATGATCGGTCTGGTAATACTCCGTGCGACCCGGTAAGAAATGGTTGTCAGCAATAAAAGGGACACGGCAGCAATCAGGACACCGATATTTCGATAAAAATGCCGGTTTGTAACAATGTAGGAATCCGGTGTAATCAAAAGCGTAGTGAATTCCGTGTAATCAGATGTATGTGCCGTTACGATCTCACGTTCTTTGGTGAGCGGATTTGTAAAGCTGGTTTTATTCTGAACATCCAGTGAAGTATAATGTTTCAGAAGATCCTGGTTCAGATCATAGGGATAGACCAGTTTTTTGTTTTTATCAAAGATCAGTACCCTTTCCGCGTGACGGTTATAAGAATAAATTGTATCAGAAATCACCTGATCCAGGGTATTGTAATTAATCTGAATTTCAATGACAGCCTTTGGGATGGTCAGTGCATAGCGTCCAAAGCTGCGCAGCATGGAGATGGTGTGGACATCCTTGTCAATTTGGAAAATGGTACCGCTATCGGTGGGAACGATATTTTTTGCCCCGTTTAAGGCGATGGTAGGTTCTATTAAATCGTCCATCACCCTGGAAGTGAGTTCATAGGGCTGGTAATCATAACGCTGTCCGAATGTAATCAGATGGTTGTCTTCCAGATTCAGGATGTTCATGTGGAAAAACTCAAAATCATATCCGCAGATGGTGTAAATGGTATTCTGAAATGCCCGGTCATACGCCAGCTTGCGTTTCGCAGCATGATCAAAGACATATTCCCGCACCACATCCGATTCCAGCATCTTTTTTTGTATGACATTTACATTGTCAAAAGTCTGCTCGATCTGATGGGAGATGATCTTCGTACTTTGCTTGGAGGTTGCCGTGTAATTCTTCACAAAGGTATTGTAAGAAATATAGTAGTACAAAAAACTCGTAAAAAGAGTTAGTATTAAAATAATGGAACCATAGTATAAAAAAATCTTAGTTTTAATAGAAGAGAATAGGTTAGCCTTCATAGTTTCCTCTCTGTATAAATTGTATAGTAAATACCGAAATATAATTTGTTCTTTGTAAATATAACACAGAAAAGTGCAGATGAAAAGAGAAAAAATGGTACAATGGGGTGGACAATCCGGACATTTTATTGACTTTTGAAAAAATACGCTTATAATTACTACTAAATATTCTTTTATAATATAAGGAGGGAAACAAATGAACACGAAAGTTACCAGAGAAGAAGCGCTGGCATTATTAAAAAAATATAATCAGGAACCATTTCATATGATACATGCTCTCACCGTAGAAAGTGTGATGAGATGGTATGCCCGGGAATTGGGCTATGGAGAAGAGGCAGATTTCTGGGGCATGGCGGGATTGCTTCATGACATTGATTTTGAAAAATATCCGGAAGAACATTGTATACAAGCACCGAATTTATTAAAGGAAATTGGGGCGGAGGATGAACTGATTCATGCAGTCTGCAGCCATGGTTACGGGATTACGGTGGATGTGGAACCGGTACATGAGATGGAAAAGGTGTTGTTTGCAGCTGATGAGCTCACCGGGCTGATTGGCGCCGCAGCACGTATGCGTCCCTCAAAAAGTGTTATGGATATGGAAGTATCCAGCTTGAAAAAGAAGTTTAAAGATAAGAAATTTGCTGCGGGCTGTTCCAGGGATATTATCCGGACGGGAGCAGAGCGGCTGGGCTGGGATCTGGATCTGTTATTTGAAAGGACTATTCTGGCAATGCGGGAATTTGAAAAAGAAGATCACGAAAGGGATCTGATTTAAACTTTCAAGCTATCGAAAAGGTTCTGACGTATGAAAAGAGGAGAGGCAATATTACAGGAGGGACTGTAATAGGAAAAAGGTAAAAAAATGGAACAGACTTTACAAAAGAAAGAAAATCCCCTGGGTTATATGCCCATCGGTAAATTATTAGGAAAATTTGCACTGCCGGCAGTTATTTCCATGCTGGTAAATGCCCTTTACAACATCGTGGATCAAATCTTTATCGGACAGGGTGTGGGCTATCTGGGAAATGCTGCTACCACAATCGCATTTCCGGTTGTTACCATCATTTTGGCGGCAGCAACCCTTCTGGGGGCTGGTGGCAGCGCATTTGCGGCAATTAAGCTGGGAGAAAAAAAGGAAGAGAAAGCAGAGCAGGCACTTGGAAATGTTTTTATCCTGCTTGCAGGGATTGGTATCCTGGTTGCAGTACTGGGGCTGATATTTCTGGACCCGCTGCTGAAGGTGTTTGGAGCAACTGAAAATACCATGACCTATGCAAGAGAATATACGGCGATTATTTTAATAGGGGCACCCTTTAATATGCTTGGCATTGGTTTATCCAATATGGCGAGAACAGACGGGAATCCATCCCTGTCTATGTACAGTATTGTAATCGGTGCGGTATTAAATACCATATTGGACCCTATTTATATATTTGTATTCCATTGGGGTGTTACGGGAGCAGCAATTGCGACGATTACATCCCAGATCTTGTCAGCCGTTGTGTTGTTTATCTATTTTATCAGAAGGAGCAATATGCGTCTTCGGATCAGTAACTTTAAGCTAAACGGCTATATCTGCCGAAACATGTGTGTTTTGGGAATCTCCAGCGGAATTACCCAGATTGCAGCCACGATCCTTCAGGTTGTATTGAATAATTCCCTGATTTATTATGGGGATCAGACCAGTGTCGGGGGAGATGCGGCACTAAGTGCCATGGGAATTGTATCGAAAGTAGCAATGATTTTGGTGTCTATCTGTATCGGCATCGGTATCGGTTCCCAGCCGATTCTGGGCTTTAACAAGGGCGCAAATAAACCAAAGCGGATACGTAAGACTTACCTTTGCGCCATAGGAGCGGCGACGGCAGTATCGGTTGTGGGATGGCTGGCATGTCAGCTGTTTCCCAACCAGATCTTAATGCTGTTTGGGACTTCGGACGCCAACTTTACTAATTTTGCTGTGAAATGTACCAGGATATATATGCTTGGAATATTTACCGCAGGTTTCCAGGTAGTGACAACCAGTTACTTCCAGTCCACGGGACAGCCCATGAAGGCCTCCGTTCTGTCCATGCTGCGGCAGCTGATTTTACTGATTCCCTTTATTCTGATTATGCCAATGTTTTTCGGTTTAGACGGCATTTTAATCGCAGGGCCTATGGCGGATATTATCTCGGCTCTGATTGTAGCGGTATTTGCAGTCCATGAGTTGAAGAAGTTGTCAAAAAGCTGTAACGCAGCAGAAAGCACTGAGCGTATGGCATAAGAAAAAGCACCTTTCGGGGTGCTTTTTCTTATGATTCCAGATAATGCATCTTTTTTTCCACATTAAAACTGGGCTGCAGATGTTCTACATATATGCCGACGATTGCCCGCTTCTGGTTCAGATTCAGCCAGTCATATTTAAAAAGCCCCTGATTGCCGGACATTTTCAGCGTACCATCCAGCGTTACATCCAGTTCCTGATACTGCATCCGGATTCTGACTTTTGTAAAATACAGAGGAGCCTGCACATGGATATACATTCCGGACTCTAAAAAGCCCATAACTTCTCCCGGATAGCTTTCGGTCTCTGTCTCCACGGTGATCTTATGTCCGCTTTTTACCGTGGCATACTCGCTGCGGGGTATTTTACCAATATGGTAGGCAACCCGGATACAGATCACAACGCCCATAAAATTATAGATACTCCACACCAGATTGACGAGAAAGGGGATCAGGGCGATATACCCCAGGTGGAGGAAAATGGCGCCGGTAATCCAGGAGAACAGGGTGATAGCAGCGATCACCATAT
Source organism: uncultured Robinsoniella sp. (assembly GCA_900540475.1). GTDB lineage: Bacteria > Bacillota > Clostridia > Lachnospirales > Lachnospiraceae > Robinsoniella. Next base: position 12,592 of record UQGG01000003.1, read on the forward strand.
GGGGCAGGATTACCTGTGCCTGAAAATGGGAACGGTCATCCCGCATTTCTTTGGGGGTAACGGCAAAATTCAGGCTTGCGCTGAAGAATTCCCGTAAAACGGAGAGACACATATGGGGTGCCATGGCTATTTCATAATAATGAGCCCACTTTAGACTTCTGGTATTGGAAATCATAGCATAAAAGGAGGTCATCTGCCCGATAAAAAACGGCAGGAAAAAGGTCAGGATACCCACAAGGTCCGCCTGCATTGCCAGCTTGGTCGTAAGGAGAAACCAAATCGGGCAAAAGGTAAAGATCATTTTGGAGAATCCGGTGTACCAGTAAATGTCGCCGCCCAGATAAGCCAGCTTCTGCCACCTGCTCAGCCCTTTCATGCGTAAAGGATGGTATTCTCTGGAAGTCTGGATGTTGCCTCTGCACCACCGGTCACGCTGGATGACCAGATCGGTATAAGTGGACGCCGTAAGCCCCAGAACCAGCACTTCATTAATGAAGACAGACTGATAGCCCGCCGCCTGTAAAAGCATGCCCACTGCCATATCTTCCGTAATGGTATTGGTTGGGTACATACCGATTTCCATGACGCTTTTCCTGCGAAATACAGCGTTTGTTCCAACGTGGAGGACTGCACCCACGGCTGCTCTGGATTCCTGGATTTCACGCATAAAAAAATCCTGTTCATTTGGGATTTCCCTGCCCAGGTTGCGCTGATACATGTCCTTGTTGTAGTAGACCTGGGGAGTCTGCACAAAGGCAGTGCCCTCATCAGAAAAGTAGCCCACGGTATGCTTTAGAAAGTTTTTGGAACAGATCATATCGGCATCCAGTACGGCAAACAATTCTCCGGTGGAGTGGCGGAGGGCATTGTTCAGGTTCCCGGCTTTAGCACCTTCGTTAGACCCTCGGGTCATGTAATTTACGCCGCAGCGTGCCGCCAGCCTTTTCATATACCTGCGCTGGCCGTCATCACAGATATAGATATTAAGTTTATCTCTGGGATAGTCCAGATTTAGGGCGGCCAGGACGGTGGTTTCTACCAGATCCTCCCCTTCATTATAAGTACAGATAAAGATATCCACGGTGGGGATATGGCCGTTAAAGTCTGCCAGGGACTTTCTCTTCAGCCTGTATTTCCTGCTTAACAAAAGTTGGGATAACAGAAACTGGGCGATTCCCAGAAGCTCCCCTCCAAGGAGCAGTATACCCAGGCACAGCTCCAAAATACTGGCAGTTGGTATTACGGTCACTCTCCAGATGATATAGACAGAAGTAATCATAAAATTCCACCGGACTAATATTCCGGTGCTGCATCTGTTTCGTTTTACAAGATTGGAAATAAGAAAAGAGCCGCCAACGGCAGTAAGGAAATATAGGAATCCCATTTATTTATGCACCTCGTCGTTTCTGAAATGTTGCGTTCCTTTCTGCCCATTTAAAATCGCCTTTGGCAAAATGCCCGAAAGCCGCCACTTTATTGGCTCCGACACCGTGCAGCCAAGTGCACGGCATGGTCTGAACAGGAATGATGTTACCTTATAGTATTTCAATGTTTCACCATTTATATGTACAAATAGTACAAGTTTATGGTAGAATATTCCTCATAAGACCATGAACATTCATAACAGGAAATGGGGAGGATCAGTGAAAATCTTACACAGAGCAGTAAAATGGTTTGGATCACAGGGGATTGCCAAGAAAATTCTGATTGTTCTTTTGGTGGTTTCCATTATACCAATTTTATGTATACAGTTCATTTCTTTCAAAATCAGTACGTCTACCATTAAGGCGCAGACCGGGGAACTGATACTGGCAAATCTGGAACAGTCGGCAAACAGTGTGGAAAGCTTTCTGGAAACATATGATAAGTTAATTATGAATATATACACGGATAGTGATTATGTGACGTATCTCAAGCCCATCAATACCTGGGACTCCGGTGAATTTTATGCGGCAAAGCATGAACTGGTGAACCGTCTGCAGAACATCTCCTATGTCAATCCCGATATTCTGGGGATTGCAATTGTGGGCGTATATGGGGATACGGTCTTTTATGACAGCGTTACGTCATCGGGGAATGAAAACTTCTGTTTTGAAGACGATAAAATGCGCTACAGCCCTTTATTTCAGGAATCCATGGAGAAAAAGCATACGATTTATTCCAAAACCTATCATAAGATGGATTCGGAATACGGCGAAAAATACTATCTGTATATAGCGCATCAGCTTACGGATTTTAACAGTTATGGCGAAGGGCCCATAGGGAGCATCATGATCTGCGTGGATGAAACTGCTTTTGGTGAGGTGTATGCACAGGGAAATCATACAGAGTCTAATGTGACCTTTGTGGTGAATCGAGACGGCGATATCATTTCTTATCCGGATAAAACCTATGTGGGGACAAATATTTTTGAGGATGTAAAAGATAAGGAAAATATCGGTCAGGCTGCAAAAGAATATATTCAGAAAATGAAGTATAAATCCAAAAAGAAGCTGGAGGTGAATTATAAAAGTATCCGGGACGGTGAATTTTATATTATTAATGTCCAGGACTTGAATTATACGTTGTCCAATGTCTGGTACATATCCGTTTTGATTATTCTAATCGGGCTTTTAGTAGGGATATTGTGTATGCTCATTACCATTTCATTTTCAGAAATGACGGATAAATCCTTGAAAAAAATTCTGCATGGCATGAATAAGGTTTATAAAGGGAACCTGGATGTACGAATAGAAATGGAAGGCAATGATGAATTTGCCCAGATTTCCGATCACTTTAATGACATGATCCAGAAGATTAAGAAGTCCAATGCCATGGAGAAGGAAGCAATTGTCCGGGAAAAGAATGCGGAGATTAAATCCCTGGAGGCACAGATCAACCCCCATTTCTTATATAATACCCTGGATACCATCAACTGGATGGCAATTGCCCATGAGGAATTTACAATCAGCCGTATGCTTACCAGCCTTGCGGTGATACTGCGCTACAGCGTCCATAAAAGCAATGAGATCGTGAAACTGAGCAGTGAACTGGAATATTTAAAGAAATATGTCTATTTACAGCAGCAGCGGTTTGACTATTCTTTTCAGTGCATTCTTCATGTGGAAGAAGAGGTACTGGATTGTAAAATACATAAGCTTTTGATACAGCCGCTGATTGAAAATACAATTGTTCATGGATTCCCGGGAAACACGGGATTTGATGAAATCAATCTGAGGATTCACAGGATTGATGATACGAATATAGAAATTGTGGTAGAAGACAACGGAAAAGGTATGGATCCGGAACTTGCAGAATTCTTTAATCAATTTGACTATAGCAAAGAGAGGATAGAATCCAGCATCGGGGTCCGTAATGTAATTACCAGAGTGAAACTCTATTACGGAGAAGCGGGGCATTTTCATGTTGTATCCAGTGAAAATGGTACCGCAGTAACCATAACAATTCCATATGAGTAGGGAGGATGAAATATGCGCATTATAGTTGTGGAAGATGAACCCAATACAAGAGAAGGGTTAATTGGGATCATCAAACGGTATACCGAACATGAAATAATTTATACGGCGGTAAATGGCAAAGACGGACTGGAAAATATCAGAGCACTTAAGCCGGATCTGGTCATAACAGACATAAAGATGCCGGTAATGGACGGACTTACCATGCTTCAGACGCTGCATGACGAAGGAGAAGAGTTTCAGTCATTGCTTTTAACCGGCTATTCCGAGTTTGAATATGCCAGAAAAGCGCTGAAACTAAGTGTGACAGAATATATTTTAAAACCGCTGGATGTGGAAGATTTTTTGAAACTGCTGAAAAAAGTGGACAATAAAATTGAAAAAACAAAGATTGAAAGAGTTTCGCCCAGTCAGCTTTTATGGAGTTACCTGACCGGAACAGAGGATGAAAAGCAAAAAATTCTGCCGGTCATAGAGGAGTCTATACAGGTTAACAAAAAAGTACAGATTTCACTTTTTCTGGTGAAGGGCAGCAGTGTGGTAAGAGAAAGCACCACAGAAATGATGGAAGAGACGAATTCAGTGCTGGATTCCATGTGTATGGAAAACTACTTCGTAGTATTCCTTTCCCAGGATGTGGGATTTCTTGTCATTATTCTGGACACCGAGCGAAACCGCAGCTTAAAGCGGATGTTCCAAATGCGTGTACTGGAGAGAATCGGTAAAATTTCCGAATGCTTTTGCAGCTATACTACCGCATATGGCGTTACAGGGCTGGATGAGAGGTTATTGCATTTAAAGGATTTGATGAGGCATGCATTTTCATTCCCCTCCGGAACCATTCTGGATGATGAATTGCTGGAGGGATTTGAATATGAAAATATTGAATATCCAGATTCGCTGGAACGTGCCGTGTGCAGGGAGATGCGCAGCGGAAAAACAGAGCGTATACAGGAACTGGGGGAGCAGTTTAAGAGAGAGGTGATCGAAAGCAAGGGGCATCCCGATTGCATCCGGGAGTTTACAGTGCGTTTTACGGCAGGTCTCCTTCGAGTGGTGAATGAACTGAAAGAGAATCTGGAAAAAGAAAACGGGATTCAGTATATCGTGGGAAATATGGCTAAAAGTAATTCCAGGGAACAGCTGGAACATCAGTTTGACAAGGTAATGAAGACGTTGACACTAAGTGAAGGAGATATCTCAGGCCTTACCGAAAACGGAATGATTCTCAATGTGATTTCCTTTATCAGGGAGAATTACGCCAGAGATATAACCTTGACCGAAACGGCGGTAATGTGCGGTGTAACCCCGGAATATTTAAGCAAGATCTTTTACCGGGAGATGAATATAAATTTTGTGGCATTTTTACAGAATTTCCGCATCAGCATGGCGAAGAGGATGTTAAGCCTTGGAAAATGTAAAATTGGGGAAGTGTCAGAGGCAGTAGGCTTTCATGATCAGAAGTATTTTGTGAAAGTGTTTAAGAAAATATGCGGTGTTACACCTTCCGATTATAAAAAGGAGATGAACAGCCAATGAAGCTGAGACGGCTATTGGGCGGTGCGGCGGCTTGTGTCCTCGTAATGCTGATTATTACTTATATCGGATTTTCTTCCAAGAATAATAAAGTGACACAAAAGGTAACAAACGAAGAGCAGATTATCCGGATTATGGCGCCTGATGAAGGCAGTGTACATAAACAGGCTCTGGAGGAGACCGCGCGGAATTATTCTGCAATCAGAGGAAATAAGCAAGTGGAAATCCAGTTTATCTCCCAGGAGAATTTCCAGAAGGAAATCTGTATGAGAACGGATGAGGGTACCAATACGGATCTGATTATCTGTGAAAATACCATGATGCCCTCCTTAATCGACATGGATATATTGGAAGATCTGACCGCTTATATAAAAGGGAATGTGAAATCCAGGTACTGGCAGAATCTCTGGACCAATGCCATCAGTGACGGGAAATATTATGGGGTGCCGTTTACAAGCGATCCTTACGTAGTCTTCTACAACAAAGACCTGATGAAAAAAGAGAAGCAGGAAGTGCCCGATACCTGGGATGAACTGCTGGAGGTATGTGACCATATCAATGGACTGGGAAACTACGGATTTGGTTTCGCAGCAAAACAGCCGGAGGAAGTGACTGCTTTCTTTATGCAGATGCTGTATTCCTGCGGCGGTTCCCTCCGGGAAGTGAATGGCAATGCCGGGAATCAGGTATTTCAATTACTGCTGCAGTTAAAAAACAGAAAGCAGATATCACCCGATACCATGAACTGGAGCCAGTCAGACCTTGCCCATGTATTTGCGAAAGGCCATATCGCAATGATGGCTGGGAATGCAAGTATGGCTTCCATACTTCGAACCACCCGTCTGGGATTTGAGGTGGGAGTGGCAGGGATGCCCTCCGGGAAAAAAGAAGCGTATCTGCTGCACGGGAAGAACATCGGAATTACGAAATCCGGGGACATCCAGGAAGCAAAGAAGTTTTTGGATTATATCCGGGAACCGGATGTTGCTAATTTTCTTACCAAAGAGATGGATACCGTCCCGGTTCTGGTTGAAGGAGAGTACAAAAAGAAAAAAATAGGACCCGATCAGGCTCTGGTGTCGGATTATATGAAAAACGGCGTTACAAAAGGTGCATATGATTCCTGGTTTGATATCTCCGGTGCTGTGGCAAACGGAATTTATGATATTCTCCATGAACGAAACGTAAGCATAAAGAATATCGGTGACACCATGCAGGACAAAGTACGTGTGGCACTTATTGATAAATAGTATAATTTACAGATGATAATAAATAAAAGTGTTGTGAAAGTGTATAGTGTAAAATGCCTTCACAACATTTTTTTGACAAAAAATGAGTAAAAAAGTATAGGCACAGGTTAAAAATGTACCCCTTTTTCAAAAATGTGGAATTTTCAAATTGAAATGGGGATGATAATATATAGACAGCTTAAGAAAAGCGGGAAATGAAAAAGTAAAGAAAAAGGAGCGATGAAGTATGAAAAGAAAAAAATTGGTGAGCGTTTGTATGGCATCCGCAATGGTATTAGGATTGACAGCCTGCGGTGGTTCAGGTGGGGGAACGGATTCAACGACAGCAGGGACTTCTAAAGAGACGAAAGCAGAGACAGCAGCAGGTTCTGAAACAGCTGCCGGCGATGAGACAAAAGCAGCGGAAGATACAGCTGCCAGCGGAGACGCTCAGACAATTACCTTTACCTTCCGTGATGATGGACAGGGCGAGAAGAGTGCTCTTTGGCAATGGATTCAGGATGGATATGACAGCTGGGATAAAAAAGATTCCGTAAAATTAAATATTTCTCCGATCGTAGCAAGCGAAGGTGACTATTTTGCTAAAATCGCATTGCAGCTTCAGGATCCAAGTACTTGTCCGGATTTAGTCTGTGAAGATACTTTCCAGCTTCCCAATGACGTAAGTGCAGGTTACCTGACAGACTTAACCGATTACGTAAAAGACTATCCCGAATGGAACGACGGTACATACTACGAATCCATGCAAAACGGTGTCTCCAAAGACGGTAAACCATACGGCATCCCATACTGTACAGATACCAGGGGACTTTGGTACAACAAGGACATCTTCAAACAGGCAGGTCTGCCGGAAGAGTGGGCACCAAAATCATGGCAGGATATATTAGATGCATGCAAGACCATTAAAGAGAAAGTGCCGGATGTAGTTCCTTTCTGGTGTAACTCAGGTGTAGCTACCGGTGAAGCAACTTCCATGCAGACATATGAAATGCTCCTTTATGGAACAGGCGAAAGATTAATCGATGACAACGGAAAATGGATCGTAAAGAGCCAGGGCATGTTAGACTCCCTGAATTTCTTAAATGATATCTATTCAAACGGATACGGACCTTCCTTATCGAAAGTATTAAACGGACAGGCTTCCAACACTTCAGCCAGAGAATATCTGCCTCAGGGCAAGCTTGCAATCTCCTTAGACGGCAGCTGGATTCCTGGAAACTGGGAAGAAACAGGCGCATCACCCTGGCCGGAAGCAAAAGACGTACTGGGATTTGCTCCAATGCCTACCAGCACAGGACAGGAACCCGGAACGATTACGTTAGCAGGCGGCTGGGCATTATCCATCCCTGAAAATTCCGATGCAAAGGATATTACCTTTGAATTTATCAAACATTTAATGGATCCGTCTATCTATACAAAAGCAGTTATCGCACAGGGCAACATTGCAACCAGAACTGATGTAGCAAAAGATGCTGAATATGCAGCAAAACCATTCAAACAGATCTCTACAGATTTCCTTGCTACAGCAGAATTCAGACCTCAGAACGACCAGTACTCCACCGTTTCCACAAGTATCCAGTCGATGGTAGAGGCAGTTGTATCCGGTACAAGTCCGGAGGACGCAATTGCACAGTATGGAACAGAAGTGAAGCGTGCTGTCGGTGATGACGAAACTGTTACAAAATAGTAATGAAATGCAACGGGCGGGGTTAATCAGAATAGATTGAAACCGCCCGGTCTTATTGAAAAGTGAATATTGGATACCCCGCTTTCTGCGGCGGGATATCTGACTCCACGAAGAAAGAAAAGGAGGCTGTGCTGATGGCTAGACCAAACAGAAAGGCAATGGTGATGGATGAGGCAAAGAAATCCATACTGTTACTGCCGGCGATTGTACTGTTAATCGCGTTCTTTATAATTCCGATTGTATTAACCGTTTATTATTCTTTTACCAATTTAGCACTTAGTGGTTCAAATGCTGCAAATTTCCAAATAGTGGGGCTGGAAAATTACATAAAAATGCTTACAGACCCAAATACGCTAATCGCAATTAAAAATACATTGATTTTCTTAGTTGGAAGTTTAATTGGGCAGTCCGTATTAGGATTTACGATTGCCTATTTGATGAAAAATAAAGCAAAGACCTTCCGCAGTATCGTAGGTCCCTGTATCCTGGCAGGCTGGGTAATGCCCGAAATCGTTGTTGCATTATGCTGTTCCTCTTTCTTCCAGGAATCCGGTACACTCAACATGATTATGGGTGCTATACAGATTGAACCCATCGCCTGGCTGTACCAGCATCCAATGGCTGCTGTTGTAGCTGCAAACATATGGCATGGAACTGCATTCTCTATGATGAACTTTCAGTCAGCGCTGGATAATGTATCCGGGGATATTGAAGAGGCTGCAAAAGTGGATGGAGCAAACCGCAGACAGACATTGCTTCGTATTATCGTACCCTGTATCAAAGATACCATTGCAACCAACACCATGTTAAATACGCTGTCAACACTTGGTGTATTTGGACTGATCTACATTATGACAGGCGGAGGACCAGGTAATTCCACCAGTACACTTCCCATCTACATGTACAGACAGGCATTTACCAGCGGACAGATGGGTGCAGGAACAGCAATTGGTATGTTAATTCTGGTAGTTGGTATTGTCTGCAGTATCATCTATGCAAGAATCTTGAAATCAGACGATTAAGGAGGGAAATCATATGCATGAAAAAACAACAAAGGGAATCCATTATGCAATCCTTAGCTGTATTGCATTAGTATTCATACTTCCACTTCTCTGGGTTGTGATCGCCTCCTTAGATACAAATGCAAGTGAGGCAATTAAGGCACCTACGCAGTGGACAATAGAGAATTACAAAGCAGTACTTTCTAATAAAACGAATTTAAAAGGTTTTGGGATCGGACTTTTCATCTCCTTTATCCAGGCAACTATCGTAGTAATTGTATCCGGGCTTGGTGCTTATGCTCTCTCCAGATACCGATTGAGTTACCGCAAGGGATTTATGTATGTAATCCTTTTTATGACCGCACTTCCTATGACGGCAGTCATTGTTCCGGTATACAAAATGTTTTTATCAATAGGCTTGCTAGATAGCATCTGGGGTGTTATTCTATTCTTAAGTGCTTCATCCCTTCCCTATGGAATCTGGCTCATGAAGAATTTTATGGATGGGGTTCCGGTAGAGCTGGAAGAAGCTGCATGGGTAGATGGAGCGACTACCTGGCAGTCAATCCGAAAGGTAGTGGCACCGCTGATGTTCCCGGGAATTTGTGTGGTATTTATTTACACCTTCTCCGGAAGCTGGGGGAATTTCTTTATTCCTTATATCTTATTGAGTACACCTGCCAAGCAGCCTGCATCCATTCTTCTATACCAGTTCTTTGGAAATAACGGAATGGTTCAGTACGGACAGCTTGCAGCATACTCCGCAGTATATGCTTTACCTTCGATTCTGCTTTATATCCTGTCACAAAAATATATGTCTAAGGGATTCACCATGGCAGGTGCAGCAAAAGGATGACAGACCACGAAATGAAATTTTTAAAATGCTAAATTGCAGATATCTTCATATCTGCTGTATGGAGGAGGTAACTCATGGTTTTAATTAAGGAAAGGATAGGAAAACTGGTCGAAGATTTACATGAATTAATCTATCCGGAATCAGTTAATATCCAGAATTACAAGATGATTCAGACTACGGAACGATTTACAGACATTGCTGGTTTGGATACCAGTGCATGGCTGGATTTTTCCAGGGAACAGATTTGGGGCGGGCACCGGGAATATTACTGGTTTGAGACTACGATCACGATTCCCGAAAGCTTTGACGGCAAGTGTGTAGTTTATGAATTAACCACCGGAAAAGAGGGCGAGTGGGATGCAACGAATCCACAGTTTTCTATTTACGTAAATGGAGAAATGAAACAGGGGCTGGATGTAAACCACAGAGAAACGGTCCTGACGGAACATGCAGCTGCAGGTGAATGCTATCGTATTGTACTGTCTGCATTTACCGGAGATCAGAATTTCAGTCTGAAGCTGGATTCAAAATTAAAAGTACTGGACCGGAAGACGGAAAAATATTTCTATGATATTTCTGTGCCATTAAATGTTGCAAGGCTGTTAAACCCGGATGACAAAGCATACATAACGATTATTACAAGGTTAAACGAGTCTTTGAACCTGTTGGATTTAAGAAAAGAATATTCACAGGAATATTACGCTTCCCTGGAAAAAGCACAGGAGTATATTACTGCAGAATTTTATGAAAAAGAGTGCGGCAGCAGTGATGCAGTTGTTTATTGTGTGGGACATACCCATATTGATGTGGCGTGGCTCTGGTCACTTGCTGTGACAGAGGATAAAGCAGTTAGAAGTTTCTCCACGGTGCTGGATCTGATGAAACAGTACCCGGAATATATTTTTATGTCCAGCCAGCCTCAGCTTTATAAATATGTAAAAAAGAATGCGCCGGGGGTGTACGAACAGATCAAAGAAAGAGTGAAAGAAGGCAGATGGGAACCGGAAGGCGGCATGTTTGTAGAGGCGGATTGTAATATTGCATCCGGTGAGGCACTGGTCCGCCAGTTTATGTACGGACAGAAGTTCTTTCAGGAAGAATTTGGAGCAGATAACTCTATTTTATGGCTTCCCGATGTGTTTGGGTATTCAGCAGCACTGCCCCAGATTATGAGAAAATGTGGACTGCCCTATTTTATGACAACGAAGATCAGCTGGAATGAATTTAACAAAATGCCCTATGATACCTTCGAATGGGAGGGGATTGATGGCAGCAGGGTACTGACCCATTTTGTATCCACCAGGGATTATAAAAAAGGCGCAGTGGAAGGCGGTTATGAGACAGAACATTTCACAACCTATAACGGAGATATCAATCCGTCCCAGATTAAAGGCGGATGGGCACGTTACAGCCAGAAATATCTGAATGGGGAAATCCTAAATTCCTTCGGTTATGGTGACGGCGGCGGCGGACCAACTGCCAAAATGCTGGAGAACCAGAGAAGACTGGAAAAAGGGATCCCCGGTTGTCCAAAAACAGTTATGAGTACAGCTAAAAATTACTTTGAAGTTCTGGAGAAGAATGTAAAGGATCACAAATATCTGCCATCCTGGGTTGGAGAATTATATCTGGAATACCACAGAGGTACTTATACTTCCATGGCACGCAATAAGAAATACAACCGAAAAGCAGAGTTTGCATATGAGAACGCAGAGCTTTACGGAATGATGGATCAGGACCTGACAGGAAGTGCCTACCCTGACAAACAGCTTCATGAAGCATGGGAAGTAATTTTAAGAAATCAGTTCCATGATATCCTTCCCGGTTCTTCGATCAAAGAAGTATATGATGATTCCAAAGCGGAATATGAAAGCATATTTGCCATAAATAAAGAACTGGTAACCGGGGCATTAAAAAATATTGCAGATAAGGTACAGGCGCCAAAGCATTCTGTAGTAGTCTATAATCCAAACAGTATGACAGCAGATGAGATTGTCAGCTTCCCGTGCCCTGCCGGAATGGCAAATGCAGCCGTATACGACAAAGACTGTCTGGTTCCTTCACAGAAAGCCCACACCGGAGAAATTATCTTCAGGGCAGAAGGTGTTCCTTCAAAAGGTTATAAGACCTTCTATCTGAAAGAAGAAGAACCGCAGAACAGTGGCACTATGCAGGTTACTTTCGAACATATGGAAAATGATTTCTTTGCTATTTCGTTAAATGAAAAGGGACAATTTGCATCGATTTTTGATAAAAAGGCCAAGCGTGAAGTATTGCAGCCGGGAAAAGCTGCCAATGTGATTATGACTTACGAGGATCGTCCTCATAACTATGATGCCTGGGATGTTAATAATTACTATGTAGAAAAATCCTGGGAAGTGGATCAGGTTGAAAAAATAGAAATTGCGGAAAACGGACCGGTAAGAGCTGTCATCAAAGTAGAAAGAAAATACCTGGATTCCACAATTACACAATCCATCTGCATCTATAAAGATATTCCAAGGATTGACATCAAAAATGAAATTGACTGGAAAGAACACCAGATCTTTATGAAGACCTTATTCCCGGTAGACGTGCATACCAGCGAAGCAACCTTCGATATCCAGTACGGCAATGTAAAACGCCAGACGCACTATAATACATCCTGGGATTATGCAAAATTTGAGGTCTGCGTACACAAATGGCTGGATGTATCCGAAGACAATTATGGTGTCAGCATGCTCAATGACTGTAAATACGGATGCAGTGTACATGATGGCGTAATCGGAATGTCCATGCTGAAATCTGCACGCTATCCAAATCCGGAAGCAGACAAGGAATTCCATGAATTCACTTATTCTTTCTATCCCCATGAAGGGGACTGGAGAAGCGCAGGAACCGTAAAACAGGCTTACCAGCTGAATAACCCGCTTACAGCGGTAGTGAAAGAGACAGAAGGCGGAGCATTAAAAGAAATCTATTCCCACGTATCCTCCGATCAGGATAATGTAGTGGTAGAGGTTGTGAAAAAAGCAGAAGAGGGAGACGCTCTGATTGTGCGTCTGTACGAATGCTTCAACCGCAGAACCCACGCAACCCTCACATTTGCAAAAGATATTGCATCCGCATGGGAATGTGACATGATGGAAGTGAACTGCGGGGAAGCGGCAGTAGCCGGAAACCAAATAGAGTTTGATATGAAGCCTTATGAAATAAAGACCTTTAAGGTGATGTTCTGAAATTCACGATCAGATAGGATCATATACGTTCTTTAGCCATAGCATTGTCATAAATATGTATAGGAATAAAACCTCTTTGAGATATAATCTTAAGGAGGTTTTTGCTGTAATAGAAAAAATATGATAACAAAAATTAATTATTTAATTCAATTAATAAGGTTCGTAATGTGGTGTTGTGGTATAATAAAAAATATATGCTTGTCGCCTTTCATTCGGGACAAATCTCTCACAAACTGGAACGCACAGCTGCCAGAAAGCATTTTTTAAACACGCTCTGGTGCTCCATCCAGACAGTAACAATAGTAACAGTGCTGTCACTATTGCTACTGTTAGGATGGAGTACTAGGTGAATATGGATTATTAAAATAACAGCGAAAGGGGTATGGTATTTTGAAAAAGCGCAGGTTCCTGCCGGTAGGTCAGGAAGATTTTAAAGAGATTATAGAAAATAATGGGTATTATGTTGATAAAACTCTGTTGATAAAAAAATTATTGGATGTGAGGGGGAAGGTAACACTCTTTACCAGACCCAGACGTTTTGGAAAGACACTTGGAATTAGCATGTTGCAATATTTTTTTGAAAATACCGGAATAAATCAGAGGGCATTATTTGAAAATCTGGCTATTTTAAAGGAAGAGGATATATGTGAAAAATATATGGGACAGTATCCGGTGATCCGGCTGTCTTTAAAAAGCGCCAAGCAAGAATCTTTTTCTTATGCCTTTGCGGCGATGAAGCAGACGATTGCCGAAGAATTCCGCCGACATGAAAAAGAAGTGAAAGCTTATGAATTTGAGAAAGACAGAATTCAAAGAATTCTAAATGCTCAGGGAGAGGGGCAGGACTATCTTACATCCTTACAGTTTTTATCCCAGATCCTGTATCACCAATATGGTAAAAGGGTAATTGTACTTCTTGATGAATACGATGTACCTTTAGAAAATGCTTATTTTCACGGTTACTATGATAAAATGGTCAATTTTATCCGCTCATTATTTGAGTCTGTACTAAAAACGAACAGCTGCCTGGAATTTGCGGTCATTACAGGCTGCCTCAGAATATCAAAAGAAAGTATTTTTACTGGTCTGAATAACCTTCGCATTATTTCGATTATGGATAAAGCTTATGAAGAATATTTCGGATTTACGCAAGAGGAAACGAAACAGATCCTGGATTATTATGGATTAAAATCCCACATGTCTGATATAAGAGAATGGTATGATGGATACTTGTTTGGAGAGCAGGAAATTTACAATCCGTGGAGTGTATTGAGTTATATTTCTGATTTGCTGGAGAATGAACACGCGAAACCCAAACCATATTGGTCTAATACCAGTTCAAATGATATTATACGTCATCTTATAGAAGGTGCAGACCTCCAGACCAGAAGTAAGGTGGAATCTTTAATTGCCGGGGATACAATTGAAAGTGTAGTTCACGAGGATATTACTTATGCGGATATAGAAGAATCAGAAGAAAATTTGTGGAATTTTCTCTATTTTACAGGATATCTGAAAAAAGTCTCCGAACGATCTGTCGGAGATCAAAGGTTTATCCGTATGCAGGTTCCGAATGTGGAAATAAATTATATTTATAAAAGTAAAGTCTCAGAATGGATGAAAGAAAAGATACAACAGGAAGATTTGAGTCAGTTATATGATGCATTATTGAGTGGAAATGAGGTGGATTTACAGGATCAACTGGGACGCCAGCTGAGGGAAAGTATCAGTTTTTATGATTACAAAGAAGCATTTTACCATGGCTTTTTATTAGGGCTGTTGAAGCCGCTGGATGAATATTTAATAGAGTCCAATCGGGAAGCGGGAGACGGCAGGCTGGATATTCTGCTGAGGAGCCTGGATGTGAGGAAACCGGTGGTAATTGTGGAACTGAAGCAGTCCGGGGTTTTTCAAGATATGGAAACAAAAGCAACGGAAGCTTTGAATCAAATTCAGGACAAGGAATATTACAGAGAACTGCAACAGGAAGGGTATGAAAACATTATCTGCTATGGGATTGCTTTTTTTAAAAAGAATTGCAGGGTACAGGCTAAACGGATCGATTAAATGAAACTGAAACAAATGTATAGGCAGTCGCCAAATGAACGCGCCAGCGTGTCCGTTTGGCGACTGCCGCGAGGGAATAAAAACGCATGATATCAGAATACATCCAAAAGACATGGACGTGTTCCGTTATCATGCGTTTATAAATTTTTAAGGAATTACTGCATCAAACTCCCCAGGATCTGATTAACAAGTTTGCCGTCAGCTACACCCTTAACCCTTGGCATCAGTTCTTTCATAATACGGCCTTTGTCCTTGCCGGTAGGTGTGTCAATGCCAAGGCCTTTCAGAACCTCAGATATAACATTCTTAATTTCTCCTTCATCCATCATATGAGGCGCAAATTCTTCATAAACGGTGATTCGTTTCTGGCATTCTTCTATAATATCGGTACGGTCGGCTGGTGTCAGATCCAAGGTTTCTTTGGTTTGCTTGATTTCCTTTAAAACCACTTCGTTTTCTTCCTGTTCCGTTAAATCTTCTCTTTTGTCGATGGCCTTATTTTTTAAAGCGGACAACAGCATGGAAAGAGAGTCTTTCCGTTCCTTTTCTCCTGCCTTCATAGCGGCAACCATAGCGCTTCTTACTTCATCTATTTTACTCATTGTGACCTCCTGTATGTTTTATTTTATTCTAACACTTATTATAGGAAGCGGGAAAATAAAAGTCAAGGAGAAATCTTTTGAAGGCTTTTCCAGACCTGGTAAATATAGGTTTTGATAATTTTTTTCATTTTTTCAAAAAAAACTATTGATTTATTCCATGAGTTAGTATATACTAACCATTGAAAAGAAGATTAGCGAAAGCTAACTGATAGAAAAATAGCAAGGAATATTATAATTCTTACAGATGAGGTGGTGAGAAGTGATGCCCTTAACAATGGCGAATACCGGAGAAATGAATGTTATTAAAAAAGTTGGCGGCAAGGAAGATACCAGAAGATTTCTGGAGAATCTTGGTTTTGTAACAGGAGCGGCTGTTACGGTTGTATCTGCGATTCAGGGAAATGTGATTGTGAATATTAAGGATTCCAGAGTTGCAATTAATCAGGATATGGCAAAAAAAATCATGATTTAAGAGGAGGAGAATGTAATGGCGACATTAAGAGATGTGGCTTGTGGAAACACAGTTACGGTAAGGAAGTTAAATGGTGAAGGTGCTTTAAAACGCCGTATTATGGATATGGGCATTACGAAAGGCTGCAAGGTTTTTGTTCGAAAAGTAGCACCCCTTGGAGACCCTGTGGAAGTGACCGTACGCGGATATGAACTGTCTTTAAGAAAGCAGGATGCGGAAATCATTGAGGTTGAATAAAAGATAGAGAGATTTTTTTGATACAGAGTTAGGTTAAACTAACTATAAAGGAGGAAAAAGAGAAGATGGCAATTCGTATTGCACTTGCAGGTAATCCAAACTGCGGTAAAACAACTATGTTTAACAGCCTGACCGGCTCCAATCAATATGTTGGCAACTGGCCCGGAGTTACTGTTGAGAAAAAGGAAGGTAAATTAAAAGGACATAAAGATGTGATTATCACAGATTTACCGGGAATTTATTCTTTATCTCCCTATACCCTGGAAGAGGTAGTCAGCAGGGACTATATGCTGGATGAAAAGCCGGATGTGGTGATCAATCTGGTGGATGCCACAAACCTGGAAAGAAATCTTTATTTAACGACTCAGATCATGGAACTTGGTATTCCGGTGATCATGGCGCTGAATATGATCGACCTTGCTAATAAAAACGGTGATAAAATCAATACGGGAAAGCTCTCCGAAGCATTGGGCTGTGAAGTTCTGGAGACTTCAGCATTAAAAGGCATCGGGTTGGATGAAGTGGCAAACAGAGCAATTGCCCTTGCAGCAAAACAAAAAACATTTGTGTCCCAGCACAAATTTTCTGACAAGGTAGAGGGTTATCTGGCTGACATTGAAGACCAGCTTCCGTCAGACCTGCCTTCCGAACAGGTTCGCTGGTACAGCATTAAAATGTTTGAAAAAGATCCAAAAGTTATGGATAAACTGACACTCTCAGCAGATAGCAGCAAAATAATCAAAGATGTGATAGAAACAGCAGAGAACGAACAGGATGATGATACAGAAAGTATTATTACAAATGAGAGATATGAGTACATAGAAAAGGTGATTCATAATTGTCTGAAGAAAAAGCAAAAAGGGATGACAACTTCAGATAAAATTGATAGAATAGTTACAAACCGATGGCTGGCGCTGCCGATCTTTGCGGCGATTATGTTCTTGGTATATTATATTTCCGTAACAACGATTGGTGCAGTGGTAACAGATTTTACAAATGATACTTTGTTTGGTGCATGGATTCAGCCGGCAGTACAGGCAGGTCTTGAAAACATAGGTGCAGCAGAATGGCTGGTATCTCTGGTAGTTGACGGTATTATCGGCGGTCTTGCAGCTCCTATCGGATTTGCACCGCAGATGGCGATTTTGTTCCTGTTCCTTTCTGTTTTGGAAGATTGCGGATACATGGCGCGTGTTGCGTTTATCATGGACCGGGTGTTCCGCAGATTCGGGCTTTCCGGTAAGAGTTTTATTCCGCTCCTGATCGGTTCCGGATGTGGTGTTCCTGGAATTATGGCAACCAAGACGATTGAAAATGAAGAAAACCGTAAGATGACAATTATGACTACCACATTTATTCCCTGTGGAGCAAAGCTTCCGGTTATTGCATTAATCGCAGGGGCTATTATGGGAGGTGCATGGTGGATGGCTCCGCTGATGTACTTCATCGGAATTTTTGCTGTTGTAATTTCCTGTATCATGTTAAAGAAAACGAAATTATTTGCCGGAGAAGTATCTCCATTTGTAATTGAATTGCCCCAGTACCATATCCCTGATGTAAAAACCGTGTTACTTCATGTGTGGGAACGTGTATGGAGCTTCCTGAAGAAAGCGGGAACGATTTTGTTCCTCTGCTGTATGGTAATGTGGTTCCTTGGAACATTTGGATTTGCAAATGGACAATTCGGAATGGCAGCTTCGGAAAATGACAGCTTACTGGCTATTGTCGGCGGATTTATTGCTCCAATATTTGCACCTCTTGGATTTGGCAACTGGAAGGCAGTGGCATCGGCCCTGTCCGGATTCGTTGCAAAAGAAGGTATTGTCAGCACCATGGGTGTTATTGCCGGCATGACAGATGCGGCAGAAACAGATGCTACTTTATGGCAGACCGTTATGACATTCTTCCCAAGTGCGATTGCCGCTTTCTCCTTCCTGGTATTTAACCTGTTGGATTCCCCTTGCCTTGCAGCTATCAGCACCATGGCAAAAGAATTCAGAAGTAAAAAATGGACGGCATTTGCAATCATTTACCAGAACGTATTTGCTTATGCAGTTACCCTAATGATCTTTCAGTTTGGCACTGCCTTTACAGGCGGCGGATTCACAGTGGGAACTGCGGTTGCAACAATTATATTAATTATTTTCCTGTTTATGCTGTTTCGTCCGGCTTATAATCCGAACAAACACAAACAGGCATCTGGCAAGATGGCAAGAGCGTGATAAAACTCGCGCCGCAGCATAAATGCAGATCCGGTACAGCGCTGCTTACTCTGTAAGCGGCAGTAACTCTAAGACAGAAGAAAGAAGGGACCCGTATGTTAAGTTGGATCACTGCGAATGCAGCAACAGTCAGTATATCAATTGCAATTCTGCTTGTCGTAATCCTGGATGTGCGTTATATCATTAAGCAAAAAGAAAAAGGTGGTATGTGCGCCGGTTGTTCCGGATGCGGCGGGAGTTGCAAAAGTTGTAAACCTCAGCATAAAAAGATAGGTTAGACACAGGATTGCGGGGCAGAGGTATGGAATTATAGAAGTGGTTGCTTCTCCATACTTTTGCACCCGCATTTCCTGTATGTATGGAAACATGGAAGAGAGGAGGAAATTTTATGAATCCGGCAAATCTGGTTATCATTCTGATCATCGCGGCTGGAGTATTTCTGGCAATCCGCCCCACGATTAAACATATGAAGGGGGAAGGAAGCTGCTGCGGCGGCGGGTCTTCGGATGGGGGAAAGAGAAAGAAGAAAAAACTTACGGAGCCAAAATGGGGTGAAAAAGTTCTGTATGTGGATGGAATGCACTGCGAAAACTGCAAAATGAGAGTGGAAGATGCGATTAACCAAATATACGGTGCAGCAGCTGTGGTACACCTGAAAGAGAAAAAAGCAGTTGTTTCAATGAGCCTGGAAATTGATGATGAACAGCTTACGAAAGCTGTTGCAGACGCAGGATATCGTGTGTTGAATATCAATACGGAAAAACGCACATAGAAGACTTGAAAATTTTAGTAAAAATAGCAATTGAAAATTCCTGAAAAGCCGATACAATAAAATTAGTAAATTTGATTTACCTAATAAAGATACCAGAGCCTGTCACGCAGCTATATCAGATGTCTGTCCTGGATAGAGGCACTTACTGCCTGCAATCCGGGTCAGCATGAAGGGATAAGCTTTTCAGCAAGTGCTTCGGTATAAAAGGATAAGGTGCAGGAGGGAATATGCAGAGATCAGAATTAAAAAAAATGGGCAGTATTCAGCAAATGGCATATGTACGGAACATGGAGTTTAAAGAGGGACGCGCCTGTGGCATGAAAGCATTTCAGGTGAAATCCGGTGATCTTCAGTTTACGGCAGCCCAGGATAAATGCCTGGATATTGTGGAGCTTGCTTACAAAGGCAGAACATTGAACTTTTTAAGCAAGCCCGGTTTACAGAATCGTCAGCATTATGATTCCAGCGGTTTTGATGCCCAGCGCAGCATTATGGGCGGACTATTTTTCACATGCGGAACGGATAATGTAGGGACACCTGAGGTGGAGCCTCATCATCCCCTGCCGATGCATGGAAGCCTTCGGTCAACACCGGCTGAGCATGTCTGCGGGGATGCTTTCTGGGTGGGAGAAGAATATCATATCAGGATCTCAGGAGAGATGCGTCAGGCACAGCTTTTTGGCGAAAATGTGGTACTGCGCAGAACCATTGAAACGGTTTTAGGATCCAATGTAATTAGTATACAGGATGAATTTGAAAATGAGTCCTATGAAGAAGTACCTTTCATGCTGCTTTATCATTGTAATGCAGGTTATCCGCTGTTGGATCAGGGGGCTGTGATTGACATTCCCGCGGAACAAACAGTTCTGAGAGGGGAAGACAGTCAGACAAGTTTAAACTGGAGAGAAATGGAAGCGCCAAAAGATGGCAAACCGGAAGAAGTATTTTTCCATCAGGTACAGGCGGATAACAAAGGGAATACCTATGCTGCCGTCATCAATAAAGAGCTGGGGCTGGGACTGAAAGTTCATTATAACAAAAATCAGCTCCCTAACCTGACACAATGGAAATCAGAAGCATCCGGCGATTACGCGCTGGGGCTGGAGCCATGTAACTGCCGTGTGAATGGCCAGACCTGGGAGAAAGAAAATCATACACTTATGACGCTGAAAAGCGGAGAGAAAAAAACAGTGGAATTAAAATTTGAGATTTTAGAAGTATAAGAATTGGGGGGCTGTGGAGCGATGAAAGTCTATACGCAGTACCCCTGATTTCTATTAAGATCTATGTAAATTCTATTAAGATATCACCAAAAATTTTCTAATTCTAAGAAATGGAGTTAGCGAAAACTAACAAAATAATATTTATTATCAGTAAAGACTTGACTTTTTTGGAAAGTTAGCATAAGATAACTATATAAAATTGAGTGCCCACTACATACATTAGAGTTAGAAAGGAGCGGTATTATGCCATTAGCATTAGCAGCGTCCGGAGATAGAAGAATTGTGAAATCTTACTATGGTTCTGAAGAAATGAAACGTCATCTGGAATCGCTTGGATTCGTGAAAGGACAGGAAGTCGAGGTTCTGGGGGAGAACTCCAGTGGAATGACTTTAATTATAAAAGGAACCCGAATAGCATTAAACCGCAGCCTTGCTCAGAAGATTATGGTGGAATAGCCTGAGGATGAACGGCTTTTGTACAGAATTAAGAAATAGATGGAATTAGCAGAATAGGCAAGATATATTCTGCTAATTTTTACAGTGATGGTTAGTTAAGACTAACTATATAAACTGTGGATATGAATCAATATTTATCTTTTAATCTATGAAAGTATAAGAAAGACAGGAGTGATCTAGTTGAAACCAAAAGAATACGACAGTCAGCCGATCCAAAAGCTGATCAATAAAAAAGAACTAATCATCAATGAACTGCGCAGCAAAGGTCTTCGTATCACGAAACAGAGAAAGCTGATTATTGATATTATATTGGATGAAGAATGTACCTGCTGTAAGGAGATCTACTATCAGGCACATGGCAAAGATTCTTCTATTGGAATAGCAACGGTATACCGTATGGTAAAGACATTAGAAGAAATAGGAGCAATTGACAGAAGGAATATGTACCGCCTGTCCTGCGACCAGGATGCCGGTATCCGAAATGGATGTACGATTTTATTAAAAAGCAATGCGACCATCCGGTTGTCCCAGGAGCAATGGGCAGAGGTTTTGGAAACCGGATTGAAGAAAAAAGGATTTTTAGCGGAGGATAAAATAGAGGCAGTATTAGTGCAATAGTGATTAAAATATAAAATTGCTGGACGTAAGCCTCCAAATCGTATATATTATAAGGTAATAACTATTGGAGGTGAAACTTGATGTACGAGTCCGGAGAGAATTATTTAGAGACAATATTAATGTTGAAAGAGAAGAACGGGGCGGTCCGTTCCATCGATATTGCAAGAGAATTAGAATTCAGTAAGCCCAGTGTGAGCAGGGCTGTTGGAATATTAAAGGAAAACGGCTACATAACAGTAGAAAGCGGCGGAGAGTTAGAGCTGACAGCAGAAGGTTCTGATCTTGCGAAATCCATATATGAAAGGCATAAACTTCTGACGGAATTTCTTATGAAGGTTGCAGATGTATCCGAGGAAATAGCAGAAAAGGATGCATGTAAAATGGAACATATTATCAGCAAGGAAGTTTTCCAGGGAATAAAAGCATATTTAAGCAAGAGCGGAGTGTAATCATATGACGCACTAAGCAAAGCAGGTTTGAACTTGTCATGAAGACAAAAATATGTTAATATAATAGAGCGGCAAGGAGGTCAGAGCGAAATAATGTCTGACCTTTTTTGCGTATTTACTAATAGACATCAATATGTTAGGAGGACACACAATGAAGATGCGAGGGATATATACATCCGTTAACGATATTAGAAGACGCGTTTTTACGGAAGTGGCAAGACTTTCGTATGAAGGTGGGGATTATTCCCGAATTGAAGAGATTCCATTTCAAATAATTCCGGGTGAGGTTGCTTCTTACCGGGAAAGTGTATTTTTGGAAAGGGCAATCGTAGGTGAGAGACTTCGTCTGTCCATAGGCCTGCCCCTTCGGAAAATGACCGAACATGCACCTATATCAGATGGAATTAAAGAAAGTGCTATCGCTGAGAAATATTATGATCCGCCTCTTGTAAATATAATTAAATTTGCCTGTCATTCCTGTCCCGACAATGTGATTCGGGTTACGGATGCCTGTCAGGGATGCCTGGCACATCCATGCGTGGAAGTTTGTCCAAAGGATGCAGTCTCCATTAAAGACGGAAAATCTATCATAGACCAGGATAAATGTATTAAGTGCGGAAAATGTATCAAAGTCTGTCCTTACAATGCAATAATGAAAATTGAACGCCCCTGTGCAAGAGTCTGCGGCATGGATGCCATTGGTTCTGATGAACTTGGACGTGCAGATATCGATTATGATAAATGTGTTTCCTGCGGCATGTGTCTGGTAAACTGCCCGTTTGGAGCAATTGCAGACAAAGGCCAGATCTTCCAGACCATACAGGCAATTAAAAGTGATGTTCCGGTATATGCGGCAATTGCACCGGCATTTGTGGGACAGTTCGGACCGAAGCTGACCCCTGAGAAACTGCGGGATGCATTTAAGCAGCTGGGCTTTGAGGATGTAGTGGAAGTTGCAATCGGAGCCGATCTGTGTACCATTGAAGAAGCAAAAGATTTCCTGGAGGAAGTTCCCGAGAAACAGCCGTTTATGGCTACTTCCTGCTGTCCGGCATGGTCCGTCATGGCGAAGAAACTGTATCCCGAGCTGGCATCTTATATATCCATGGCATTGACACCTATGGTGCTGACAGGCCGTTTGATTAAAAAGAAGCATCCGGGCTGTAAAGTTGTATTCGTAGGACCCTGTGCTGCGAAAAAGCTGGAAGCCAGCCGGAAATCCATACGAAGCGATATAGACTTTGTATTGACCTTTGAAGAACTCATGGGCATGTTTGAAGCCAGGGATGTGGACTTTGACGCTATTACAAATGAAAGTAAGCTTTCCGAGTCCAGTGGAGACGGAAGGGGATTCGCAGTCAGCGGAGGCGTTGCAAACGCTGTGGTGAATTGTATCAAAGAATTACAGCCAAACCGGGAAGTAAAAGTCGTGAGTGCAGAGGGACTGCGGGATTGTAAAAAAATGCTGATGATGGCAAAGGCAGGAAAGTACAACGGCTATCTGTTAGAAGGAATGGCATGCCCTGGCGGCTGCGTAGCAGGAGCCGGTACGTTACAGCCGATCATCAAATCATCTGCGGCGGTTAATATCAATAAAAAGAATGCACCCCACCAAGGCGTTTTATCCAGCGACTATAAGGAGTATCTGGAAAAACTGGAAGAAGAATAGCGGAAAGTAGAACAGCGACAGGTAATGAAACGATATGAAGATTGATATTAAAACAATAAAGGATAACTGTTACAATAAATCTTTTCAAAAGGGCATTTCGTTGAAAAATAATGGGATGGTTTACGGCAAACATTCCGATACGGAAGAAGCTTCCGGGATCTTTCATGCCAGCGGGGATGTGGAAGGCAGTTCCGGTACAGACTATCATGTCTGGTTTGATTATGATATGGAGAACCAGGATTTCCTGGAGTATGAGTGTGAATGTCCGGCTTTCTTTAAATATCCGGGCATGTGTAAACACTGTGTGGCGCTTGCACTGGAGTTTGCCGCACCGGAGAAATCCAAAGCACTCTATGATTTTGAAAAGTTTAAAATTCAGCAGATAAAGTCTAAAAAGGTTCATACGGCACCGGAGTTATCCAAGCTGATCTTTGAATATGCCATGCAGAATAAAGCACAGTTTCTGCAGCCGGAAGTTACGGGAAATATAGAGCTTCAGCCTACACTGGTCCGGGACTATTCCGGTTGGGCGCTGGGCTTTCGTGTAGGTGCGGAAAATAAATACGTTGTGAAGGATATCCATTCATTGCTGGAGGCAATTAACCGGAATGAAAAGGTGGACTATGGGAAAAAATTAGGGTTTATTCATGAAATGGGCGCATTTACAAAAGAGGCACAGGAATTAATTGCCTATCTGAAGAAATATATTGGCGAATACCGTTACTACCATAACAGTACGTATTATCTGCCCAGCATGCGCTATTTTAAAATTTCGGATGAAGCAAGGGGGGCTTTTTTACACCTGATGGTGGGAAAGTCCTGCAGCCTGGATGACTATATGACCCGGGATCAGGAAATATATGTAGTAAAGGAAAATCCCAGGCTGCAGTTTGGCCTGGAGCGTCTGGGGGAAGGCGGCGGTTTTTCCCTTGTAATTCCGGAAGAGGAAGCATTTTGGGGAAATGGAAGGCTGTACCTGCGAATGGGCAGAACCGTTTACGAGTGTGACGCAGATTTCACCAGGGAGATGGGAGCTGTCTGTAAAATAGGCAAGATTAATAAAGAAGTGGTCCTGGATGTAGAAGAAAAGGACATGAGTTCGTTTTGCAGTTCCATCCTGCCGGTTCTTAAAAAATATGCTGAACTGAGAGTGGATGGAGACCTGGAAAAATATATCCCTCAGGAAGCAGTGGTCAAAATATATATGGACTGGGATCAGGGATATATCACTGCATTAATGGAAGCGGATTATGGTGAAAAGGCCTATAATCTGGCGGAACATTATGATTTCAGCAATGCTTTCCGGGATATTCAGAAAGAAGCCAGAGCGGTAAAGACGGTGGAACCGTATTTTGAAGGAATCAGCAAAGATAACCGGTTTTGGATTCAGGACGAAAATGAGGATATGGTATACCGTCTGCTGACGACCGGAATTGTACAGATCGAGAAAGTGGGAGAGGTATTTGTATCTGACGCTTTTAAAAAACTGCGGATTACCCAGGCGGCCAAGATTACCGTTGGTATTGCAGTTAAAGGCGGACTGCTGGATCTGCAGGTGGATGCCGGGGAACTTTCCAGAGAAGATCTGGAGGGAATGCTTCAGAGTTACCGCCAGCGTAAGAAGTACCACCGGTTAAAAAATGGTGATTTCATGGAACTGGAGGATAATGGCCTCGCTGTTATCTCAGAATTGGCTGACGGTCTGAACTTAAAAGCCAAAGAAATTTCAGGAGGATCTGCCACGATTCCCAAATACCGTGCATTTTACCTGGATCAGGTATTAAAAAACGAAGGTACCCAGGTTCACCGGGATACGTCGTTTAAGTCTATGATCCGTAATATGAAGGATGTGGAAGACAGTGATTACGAAGTACCGGTTTCCCTAAAGAAAGTTATGAGAAATTACCAGAAGACAGGATTTCGATGGTTATGTACATTGGATTCCATGGGATTTGGCGGGATTCTGGCAGATGATATGGGGCTTGGAAAAACACTGCAGATCATTGCTTTTCTGTTAAAAAAGAAAGAAAGCGGACAGAAGAAGGCGCCAAGCCTGATTGTATGTCCGGCTTCTCTGGTCTACAACTGGGAAAGTGAAATAGAAAAATTTGCATCGGATCTGGGCGTTTGTGTTTTGGCAGGCGGCATGTCTGAGCGAAGGGAGCTGCTTAAAAGTTATGAGGACTTTGATGTGATCGTCACTTCCTATGATCTCCTAAAGAGGGATATTGAAGAATACCAGGACAAACATTTTTTTGCCCAGGTAATTGATGAGGCACAGAATATTAAAAATCATATCACTCAGGCGTCAAAGGCGGTTAAGTGCATCCGGGCAGATGTGAAATTTGCACTTACCGGAACACCTATTGAAAACCGGTTAAGTGAGCTTTGGAGTATATTTGATTACCTCATGCCGGGAATGCTAAGCAGCTATGAAAAATTCAAAACAGGCTACGAAACACCCATTGTTCAGGCAAAGGATGAGATTGTCACCGGGCGTCTGCAGAAAATGATCAAACCATTTATCTTAAGGCGTTTGAAGTCCGAGGTGTTAAAAGACCTTCCGGAAAAAGAGGAAAATGTTATCTATTCCAAATTGGAAGGAGAGCAGAACGAACTTTACCGGGCAAATGTGAACAAGCTTTTAGAAATCTTGAATCACACCAGCAACGAAGAATTCCAGACCGGGAAGATACAGCTTCTGGCACAGCTTACCAGGCTTCGCCAGGTCTGCTGCGCACCGTCTCTGGTATATGAGAATTATAAGGGTGACGCGGCAAAAATGGATACCTGTATGGAATTGATCAAAAATGCAGTGGAAGGCGGTCACAAAATTCTGGTATTTTCTCAGTTTACCAGTTTGTTTGTGCTTCTGGAAAAGGAACTGGCAAAAGAGAAAATCAAAAGTTACAAGCTTACCGGAGCTACTGCCAAATCCAAGCGAGCCCAGCTGGTGGCAGAGTTTAATGAAAATGATGTACCGGTTTTCCTTATATCATTGAAGGCAGGCGGAACAGGGCTGAATCTTACCGGTGCAAGCATTGTCATCCATTTTGATCCCTGGTGGAATGTAGCGGCACAGAATCAGGCCACTGACCGGGCACATAGGATTGGACAAAAAAATACAGTGAGTGTCTATAAACTGATCGCTAAAAATACCATTGAAGAAAAAATACTTCTTCTTCAGGAAGCGAAAAAAAATCTTTCCGATCAGATCATTTCGGAAAATGGCGTATCGGTTACGAATCTATCCAAAGAAGATTTTATGGGAATATTAGAAGGTGTTTAACACTAGTACAGCATTGCATAAATAATCAAGTAATACACTTCGGCTATCCGCACCAGGAAATCCGAACCATTCTTTGATGTAGCCCGCTACACCTGCAGAATGGTTTGGATCCCCTGATACGAATATCCTGTGTGTATTACTCAATTATTTAAGCAATGATGTACTAGTGCCGCCCGGCGCAAATAAGTAAAAGTCAGCAGACCGCGCTTTCATGTGGTGTGCTGACTTTTTGTATGGTATCAGGCAAAGAAATATTATTTAATATTTCCAGAGTTCTCTCTGGCGGCTGTAAAAACAGCAACAGAACGTGCACCCAGCCGAAACGAAGGACCATTCATAACCGGCATGTGTCCGGCGGGATAAATCTTACGGGAATCTTCTCGGGCAGTATTGACCGCAAGATGCCATTTCAGTGGTTCCTGCAAAGAGGGCAGTGTGACTGTCAGGGGTTCCCAGTAAACATTTACAGCCAGATACACAATATCATCTGCGGTATCATCCGGAAGCCGTCCCGCAAATAAAACGCCGATCATTTTAGAATCCGCCGTAATATGGCTGTCAAATGGATTTTCCTGGTGAACGCTGATGGCATCCAGCTTACAGTGACTGGGTGCCAGGCTGCGCCTGATTGCGGGATGGCTGCGCCGAAATGCAATCATATAGGAAAAAAAGTTAAACATATCCTGGTTTGCTTCCAGCAGCGTCCAGTCCAGCCAGGAAATCTCGTTATCCTGGCAATAGGGATTGTTATTACCAAACTGCGTATTGCAAAATTCATCTCCTGCAAGAAACATAGGGGTTCCCCTGCTGCACATCAAAACAGCGCAGGCATTTTGGATCATCCGTCGGCGCAGCTCTAAAATTTGCAGATCTGTGGTATTGCCTTCCGCTCCGCAGTTCCAGCTGCGGTTATCATTCGTTCCGTCCGTGTTATTCCACCCGTTTGCATCATTGTGTTTATCATTATAGGCATAGAGGTCATACAACGTGAAACCATCGTGGCAGGTGAGAAAATTAACAGATGCGTTGTAGCCGCGCAGTTTGGGATCATAGAGATCCGTAGAGCCGGTAATGCGCTTTGCCGCCTCGGGTGCAAGCCAGTAGTCTCCCTTTAAGAATCCTCTCAGGTCATCCCGGTATTTGCCGTTCCACTCTGCCCAGCGGTGCCAGGACGGGAAAGTGCCCACCTGATAGAGACCGCCTGCATCCCATGCCTCTGCAATTAATTTGACATTGCCAAGAATCGGGTCGAATGCTAGACTTTGCAGCAGGGGCGGTTTACTCATGGGGGAACCGTCTTCATTGCGTCCCAGGATGGTTGCAAGGTCAAAGCGGAAACCGTCAACACGGTAATTCGTAACCCAGTAGCGGAGGCATTCCAGGATCATCTGCTGGACGATTGGGTGATTGCAGTTTAAGGTGTTGCCGCAGCCGCTGAAGTTATAATATTTTCCGTCTGGTGTGAGCATATAGTAGATATTGTTGTCAAACCCTTTAAAAGAAAAATAAGGTCCGGCTTCATTCCCTTCAGCCGTATGGTTAAACACAACATCCAGAATAACTTCTATGCCGTTTTCATTCAGGGATTTTATCAGATTTTTCAGTTCCAGCCCCTCCTGGTTTGATTCGTTGTGTGAGGCGTAGCTGGTATTGGGAGAGAAAAAGCTTACGGTATTATAACCCCAGTAATTTAAAAGTTCTTTTCCGTTTACTTCTCTGCGGTCACTCATTTCATCGAATTCGAAGATGGGCATCAGTTCTACCGCATTTATTCCCAGTTTTTTTAAATAGGGGATTTTTTCTTTCAGTCCGTCAAAAGTTCCGGGATGGGCAACGCCTGAGGAAATGTGTTTGGTAAATCCCCGGACATGAAGCTCGTAGATCACCAGGTCCTCCATCGTTATCAAAGGCTGGGTGAAGCTGCCCCAGTCAAAGTTATTTTTAACGACCCTTGCCCGGTACTGAACATCACAGGAAGATTTTACACCCCATACACTCTGACCGGTAACGGCTCTGGCATAGGGATCCAGCAATGGCTTTGTCTTGTCGAAAATAAACCCTTTTTCCGGCAAAAAGGGTCCGTCCAGACGAAAAGCATACTCAAAATCAGCCATATTCAAACCAAATACGATCATGGAAAAAACATGGCCTATTTTATAATTATCCGGATATTTCAGAACTGCATAGGGAGAGCATTCTTCTGGATGATAGAGCAAAAGTTCACAGGATACTGCATGGTGGGAATGTACTGTAAAACTGATTCCGCCGGGAATCGCAGTGGCACCGTTGATCTCATAGAATCCCGGGCGCACTTTGTAGCCTTCCACCGTATCCAGTGGCAGAAGATGGCTGCTCATTACGGAGGGCAGTACTTTTGCGGAATATTCTTTTGTTATAATTTCTGTGGATTTTTTCATATTCACCTCCATTGCCGCATGAATGGCGGCTGCTTTCTGATGATTCCCGCGGGCTGCAAGTCAGGCAGACAGGTCTTACTGCGTAGCATTTGACTTGCCTAAGGCATCCAGAATATAGTCCAGTTCTTTTGCACAGGTTGACTGTTCATAATGGATACCATCTACCGTTTTATATCCGGTTTTCTTCAGATAACGGTATGTATTGATTACATTGCTGCCAAAGGCTGCCTTTAATTTGCGGTTAAATGTTCGGATCTGGGCATCTTTGTGATATGTGAATGTGCTGTCTACGGGTGTAATGGTGGTAATATAAATTTTAGTCCGGGGATACTGGAGCATCAACTCCCGGCAGAGGCTGATATAGCCATCGATATCCTGCATGTCATTGACCCCCATGCAGATAACAGCTGTCTGTTCCGGATCTTTATCCAGGATTTTTGTTAATTCGGTAAATGCAGTATTCTGAAACCAGGGAAGTCTGGCTCCGCTTTTTGTAATAAACAGAATCTTATCCGTTCGGTCATCCAGAACCATCTCTTTGCCTTTTGTCCTGGAAGCGCCCACAAAGATGGTTTTTCCTGTGCCCTGTGATGACTTGTTATTTACACGTATGGTACAGGATGCCGGAGCAGCATCTTTATGAGCCGTGACAGTGATGACCGCCGTTCCGGCATGGAGGGCATTTATATTGCCGGAGGCATCAACCGAGACTGTCTGCGGGCTGCTGGATACAAAAGTTACCTTGTCAGATGCCATTTTCATACCGTTTTGGTAAGGAATAAGCGTACTTGATTCTCCGGTAAATAGGTTCTGCACATATTTTGAAAAGGTTATTTCTGATTTTTTCGGAGCCACAATGACGGTGCATCTGGATTTAATGGCTGGAGCTCCTTTGACGGAACATACAATTACTGCCCTGCCGGGCTTCAGACCGGTTATTAGTCCTTTGGGCGATATCTTTGCCACTTTCGTATTGAGAGAGCGGTATTTTAACTTTTTTTTGGAGGCATTCCGGGGTACCACATGTGCGATACATTTTACGGTCTGTCCTTCTTTTACCGAAAGAGCCGGCCTCTTCAATTTGACAGAGACGGGGGGAACTTTGGAACTCCTGCCGGCATAGGCAGTGGTGTTCAGGGCAAAGAATGCGGTAATTACCAGTATAATGAGACATATTGTTTTTATTTTCTTCTGCATGATTCGATCCTTCACTTGCTGTAGATACTTTATTCCCGCGAGCAACGACCGGAGCGGAAGCGGAGACCAAAAACTCCGATGCTCGCAACGGGTTTTTCACTTATAGATGTAACTCATTATACACAAGGGAAAAAACATTCGCAACATCTATAATATGAACTTTTGCTTAAGTTTTCATACATGACTTTTATATATCATCCTGGTATGATATACTGTAGTAGAGCTTGTCGAAAAATATCATTTACGAATCTGCAGGCTGGACGTGCAGATGGCGGGAATGAATTTTTGAACACGCTATTAGGATAAAGTACGACATAAGGGGTGAAAAAATGAAGGGAAATACGAAGAAAAAAATAATTTTAGGGGTAGTGATTGGATTTTTCGTGATCGTCATTGGTGTATACCTGGGAATTGCATATTATTTTACAAAGCATTTCTATGGAGGAACTATGATAAACGGGCTGGATTGCGGTAATGCTACCATCGCCCAGGTGGAAGATAAGATACAGGACAGTATTCTTGTATATAACCTTACTTTAAAAGGCCGTGACAACTTTGAAGAAGTGATTACGGCAGAGCAGTTGGGCTTTCAATACACGGATGAAGAGAAAGAAGTGGAAAAGCTTTTAAAAGCGCAGGAACCCTTTTTATGGTTTTTAAATATGGGAAAACAAGAAAAATACGAAACATCAGTTAATACTTCCTATGACAAAGAACTGGTGAATTCACTGGTTAAAAATTTAAAATGTTTTAAAGACGGTAATATGGTGAAACCAAAGGATGCATACATAGAAGAAACGGCAACCGGATTTGAAATCGTTCCCGAAGTAATGGGAAATACCATGGATCAGGAGCAGGTAAAGCAGGCAATAATTGATGCGGTAGACAATCATAAGACGGAACTTTCTTTTGAAGAAGCCGGACTTTACAAGGACCCTGAAGTCTACAGCACAAATGAGAAAATGGTTACCCAGGTACAGGAGCTGAACCGATTAACACAGGCAGAGATCACCTTTGACTTTGTAGACCGGAAGATGGTGGCAGACAGGGGCCAGATCAGAGAATGGCTGGTGGAAGGGGAAAATGGAGAATATTCCATCGATGAAGATAAAGTAAGGCAGTTTGTGAATAAAATGGCGGCTGAGACGGATACATTCGGACTCACCA
The DNA here is from genome assembly GCA_900540475.1 of uncultured Robinsoniella sp. Taxonomy (GTDB): domain Bacteria; phylum Bacillota; class Clostridia; order Lachnospirales; family Lachnospiraceae; genus Robinsoniella. Next base: position 44,452 of record UQGG01000003.1, read on the forward strand.
GAGAGTTTAAGACCTCAAAGGGGGATACCATCACTTTAGAAGGCGGAGATTACGGCTGGGCTACGGATGTGGATGCCACAACCGAGAACCTGCTGGAGGCGTTAAGAGAAGGCAAGGTGGAGACCCTGGAGCCGGTATATGTGTATACAGCCATGGACCGTTCCTCCAACGATATCGGTGAAACTTATGTAGAAGTCAGTATAGAAGAGCAGCGGATGTGGTGTTATGAAGACGGTGAACTCATCGTGGATACTCCTATTGTAACAGGCAACTCTTCCAAAGGATGGGATACGCCAAAGGGCGGATGCTGGGCAATCGATGCCAAGAAGCGAAATGCAATTCTGAAGGGGGAAGGCTATGCATCTCCGGTAGATTACTGGCTGCCATTTAATGGGGATGTGGGAATTCATGACCTGAACCGTCCGGCATTTGGCGGTGAAATATATAAGACCAACGGTTCCCATGGATGCGTAAATACACCTTACGATAATGCGGAAAAAATTTACGAAGCAGTCGAGATTGGTACGCCGGTTATTGTATATTAAAAAATACCTTGACGTTTTCTATACTGTTAAATATAATAGAGTCAAGTCAAAAATCCCGCTGCAGGCAACGGGGTTTTTGATCCTCGCGGGAATAAATTCACTGATAAGTTAGAGAAAGGATTTTTGCAATATGGACAGTTCAGAAGACATTGATGGTAATTGTGATACAGGCAGAGAACGTTTTGGGCAAAAACCTTAGAAAATAGAAGAAAGAGGCATAATCTGCTTTTTACGCAGATTGTGTCTTTTTGTGCATTTTAAGTTTCTAAATTCAAAATCTGCATAATGAAATCACAGGAGGAAAGAAATGAAATTTTTTAAAAAGCAGTCACCCGGAAGGCTGATTGCATTGGGATTTGCACTGGTAATATTGGTGGGTGCCCTGATTTTGATGCTGCCTGTATCAGTCAATGACGGAGCGGAAGTAAGTTTTATCAATGCCCTATTTACATCCACCAGCGCAGTCTGTGTAACCGGTTTGATTGCAATAGATACGGCTGAACATTTTACGGTGTTCGGGAGAACGGTGGTAGCACTTCTGATTCAAATCGGAGGTTTGGGGGTTACGGCTGTGGGAGTTGCATTTATTCTTGCAGCGGGAAAACGAGTGGGAATCAGGGGCAGGCTTTTGGTAAAAGAAGCCATGAACCTGAGCAGCTTTAAAGGCGTTGTGCGCCTGGTCAAGGCAGTATTACTCATGACGCTGTGCTTTGAAGGGGCAGGAGTTATTTTGAGTTTCATTGTATTTGTTCAGGATTTTCCTCCGCTGGATGCACTTGGAATTAGTCTGTTCCATTCGGTGGCGGCATTTAATAACTCGGGATTTGATATTCTGGGAGGCTTGCAGAATCTGATTCCCTATCAGAGCAATGTACTTTTGAACCTGACTACCTGTGGACTGATTATATTTGGCGGTCTGGGTTTTCTGGTTATTTTAGATATTATTCAGACCCGGTCCTTTAAGAAGCTTCGGCTTCATTCAAAAGTAGTAATTACCATGAGTATTTTCCTGCTGGCAATCGGAACGGTTCTTTTGAAACTCACAGAAGATATTACCTGGCTGGGGGCATTTTTTCAGAGCGTTTCTGCCCGTACAGCGGGATTTAGTACATATCCGATTGGAAGCTTTACCAATGCCGGGCTGTTTGTTTTAACGATTTTAATGTTTATTGGTGCGTCACCGGGATCTACCGGCGGAGGTATTAAGACAAGTACTTTTTTTGCATTAATGCAGGCAACTAAGAGCTCTGCCACCAATCAGCACAGCTCCGCATTCCGGCGTAAGATTCCAACAGAGGTCATTACAAAGGCATTTATTATTACATTTCTGGCATTGCTGGTAGTATGTACCGGAACATTTGCACTTTGTATTTTGGAACCCAGCTGTACCTTTATCCAGCTGTTTTTTGAAGTCACATCCGCATTTGGTACGGTAGGGCTGTCTACCGGAATTACACCGGATCTTTGCGTGGCAAGTAAAGTCGTATTGATTATAACGATGTTTATCGGAAGGCTTGGACCGCTGACGATCGCATCTCTTTGGGTATTTAAGGAGACTTCTAATGTAAGTTATACGGAAGAAACCATTATTATAGGTTAAGGGCGTTATCGGCTGCACAGCCGGCTGTATGGAACTGAGAATATCTTTAATAGAAAATAGTAAACAGAAAGGTTAACATTATGAGAAGAAATAGAGAAACATATTCCTATGGTATTATCGGACTTGGGAGATTTGGAACTGCACTGGCTAAAACCCTGTCAGAGGCAGGAGAAGAAGTGATTGTAATTGACAATACAGAGAGTAAAGTAAAGGAATTGAGGCAATACACAGAAAATGCATTTGTGGCTGAGACCCTTACAAAAGAAGTCCTGGAGGAAATCGGAATTCAAAATTGTGATACGGTGGTAGTCTGCATTGGTGAGAAAATTGATACCAGCATTCTTACAACGCTCAATGTTGTAAGCCTGGGAGTGCCCAGAGTCATTGCAAAAGCCATCAGCCCCGATCAGGGAGCCGTTCTTGAAAAAATAGGGGCACAGGTGGTATATCCGGAAAGCGATATGGCGGTACGTCTTGCGAACCGATTGCTTGCCAACAGCGTTTTAGATTATATTTCTCTGAATAATAATGTGGAAATTACGGAAATAAAATTATCCGGTTCTCTGGTGGATAAAAGTATTGTGGAAGCGGATCTGCGCCAGAAGTTCGGGCTGAATATCATTGCTATTGAGCGGGGGAATAAGACGGATATTGAGATTAACCCCCATTACCGTTTCTCTGAGGGAGACATTATCGTAGTAGTCGGGAAAAAGGATAATGTACAGAAATTTGAAGATTCTCTGAATTAATTTAGAATCAAAATCCCTTGACATTCCACCGCACTGGAAGGTTTACAATAATTGTAACAAGGAGGCGGAACATGTATAAGATAAGTGAATTTTCGAAAATCACCCGGTTGACGGTGAAATCTCTGCGGTATTATGATGAGGAAGGTATATTGAAGCCGTCCTGCAGAGCTGACAACGGTTACCGCTACTATAACGGGGAAGATTTTAAAAAAGCAGAACTGATTCAGTTTCTCCGGGATTTGGATTTCGGTATTGCACAAGTGAAGGAGATTCTGGAAAACTGCGAAAGTGCAGAAGATCTGTCCTACTATCTGGAAGAAAAGCAGGAGATGATACGCAGGCAGATTCAAAAAGAAAAGGAACTTATCCGCCGGATGGACCGTTGCTTGAAACCCAAAGACGCGGAGGTGGAATTGATGGAATATAAAATTGAGCTGAAAAGCTTTCCGGCTATTACGGTTGCATCCATTAGATATCGTGGAAAGTATCAGGATATGGGGAAATATATTTCTGATATTTATAAGGAAGTGAAAGGAAAAGGAGCCGGTGAACCATTTTGCTGTTATTACGACGATGATTTTAAGGAAGAAGCGGATATTAAAATCTGTGTACCCACAAAAGGCATCATTGATGGGAAGAATATCAGTTGCAAACAGCTGCCGGCTGTTCCGAAGGCAGTCTGCACAACACATACAGGCACTTATGAAGAGCTGCACAGAGCCTATAAAGCGCTGCTTGACTTTGCCAGAGATCGTGGATTAACCTGCCTGACCCCATCCAGGGAAATATACCATAAGGGACCGGGAATGATTTTTAAAGGAAATCCAAATAAATATGTTACCGAAATTGTAATTCCCGTTCAATGACCCGGGATATTAAAGCAGAAAGAGCAGTCCTATTGCCAATACAGTCTGCATGGTTCCTACCAGACCTCCATACAGCATGGACTTTGGACCCTCATTTAAAAGATCCTGGAATTTTACCCGCATTCCGATGGCGGCCAGGGCGATGATTTCAAACTGCCCGCTTACCAGCTTTGCTGCCTTAACCAGGGGGAGTGGGACGATACCGAAACTGCTTATGATACTGAAGATAAAAAATCCTATGATAAACCAGGGGATTCCGCAGGAAATTTTTTTGCTGTGGGAATCCTTTTTTTGTTTCCGGGAGAACAACTTTTCTCCGTCTGTGGTGTTCATTTTGGAAAAGACCAAAGCTACCACAACCAGGAATACAATTCGGATAATCTTAAAAATTGTTGCCATCTGTACAACATCATCATTGATAAATTTTGCCGAGGCAATGACCTGGCCAATGGACTGCAGAATTCCGCCGATCATACCGGATGTATGAATGATCTCATCGTGATAGAGTATTCCTGTTATGAGGGGAAGGATCACCATAAGAAATGTACCGGTAATATTTACTATGGTGATGGAAATTCCTTTGTCTTTTGCATCTGCGTCAATTACTGGAGATATGGTTCCAATGGCTGAGGAACCACAGACGGCATTTCCGGCACACATCAAAAGGCAGAATTTTTTATGAAAGCCCAACTGCTTGCCGATAAGATAGGTTCCGGTGATGGTAAATGCCATCTGCAGTGCGATGAAAAGAATGCCGAAGATGCCAACGCCAAGGATATCAGACAGGTGAAGTGTAAGACCGGTGAGGACAATAGAATACTCCAAAAGCCTGGATTCAGAGAATTTACACCCTTTGTTCAGGGATTCCCTGTTTAAAAATGTATTGCCGCAAAGGATGCCGATGCCAATGGCAAACAGGGCAGAGCCCACAGCAGGGACAAAGGAACTGATTATCTGTGCGATACCGGAAATCACCAGGCAGACGATGAAACCCGGGATTAAATTTTTAAGTGATTCAGTAAATTTTTTCAAAACATATACTCCTTCATATTTTTATTTTCGATTCCTGTTGATTTTACCATCATTTGGCTATAAAATAAAATTATTAATTTTTATCAAACTATAATTTAAACTTATAAGGAGAGCTATGTTAGACTATAGAATTAAGACTTTTCTGGAATTGTGCAGATTAAAAAATTATACAAAGACGGCACATTCCCTGCATATCACCCAGCCCGCAGTTACCCAGCATATCCAGTATTTAGAGCGGGAATATGGCATGAACCTGTTTGACCATGAGGCAAGAGAGCTTACCCTTACTCCAAAAGGGCAGTTGTTTTACTGGTCTGCGCTGACCATGGAGGCAAACAGCCGGAAGATTCATGAGCTGATGCAGCAGCCGGTAGCTGCGGCAAGGTATTTTCGGTTTGGTGCTACCCTGAGCATTGGAGAGTATCTGATGCCGCCTATTTTAACTGCGTATCTGAAGGAATATCCTCAAAACAGATTGTCCATGCTGGTTGAAAATACAGAGACACTGCTGAAAAAACTGGATGAGGGAGAAATTGATTTTGCGGTGGTAGAGGGAAGATTTGACAAGGATGCCTACAGCCATGTGCTCCTGGCTAACGAAGGTTTTATTGCAGTCTGCTCCGGTAATTTTCCCATACGGGAGAATCTGCTGATGGATGATATCACCGGATATCCCCTGATTATCCGGGAAAAAGGTTCCGGGACCAGGTGGATTCTGGAGGATATACTGGCGGAACACAATTTAAGCATCGGGCAGTTTGAAAAGCTGAATGAAATGGGGAATTTTGCGGTAATCAAACATCTGGTACGGGAAGGACTAGGTCTGACTTTTGCCTACGCATCCGTGGTGGGAAAAGAGATCCGGGAAGGAACTTTAAGAAGAGTGGCCATTCAGAACTTTCAGGCTGCCCGGGAATTTAATTTTGTATATTTAAAAGACAGCATATTTGAAAAAGAATACCTGGAATTTTACAGGTACTGTATGCAAAAGAAGGAAGGATGCAGCGATTATGAAAACCTATCATGATGTAGAATTTACAACAATGGTTCTGGTTATCTGCTGACTACTTTTCCCCTATTACACACAGCCAGCCGTTTCGCGGGTGTTTACGAACACGGATTTTAGAAAAACCCGCTTCCTGCATGGCTTTTTTTAATCCGATTGCAGAGGGAATATGCATGCTCAAAAGAGCGGTCACTTCTGCATATTTATCTGCGTCATCTTCCTGCTGTACCATTTCACATATGACGGCAAATCTGCCTCCGGGCTTTAAAACACGGAGAACTTCCTTTAAGTCAGAATGGATGTCCGGCCAGAAATAGATGGTCTCAATGGCAGTTGCCAGGTCAAATACGTTATCTCTGAATGGCAGGTTAGAGACACTTGCTTTTAAAATATCAGCCCTGCCGTTTGCAATATAATGACTGTTTTCTTTCAGGGCACGTTCAATGCAAAGGGGAGAGTAGTCTACGCCGTAGACTTTTCCCTGGGGAATTAATTTTAACAGGCGGCGCACCGCTTTTCCGCCCCCGCATCCGATATCCAGTGCTTTGCAGTCAGGTGCGGGATCCAGCTGGTAAAGTGCCCATTTTGTCAGCCTCGCATGCCCCAGGTTCATTTTATGAATCATCAGACTGCCCCATGTCCCTTCCGGGCGCCGGGCATTTTGGGTAAGTTTTTTTATCATATTCTGTGGCTCCTTTTCTGGAGTATTTTCCAATACTTATAGTGCAAGTTTCTAATACTCTCTTGTGTAAAAGTTCGTACAATCCATTATAAAACGGAGAGCGAAGTGTGTCAACTCATGACTAATCCAAAAAAATGCCAGAAAATCCAGGGCACAATTTGTCCAATATGCACAAATAAAAAAGTAAATATAGTTTGAAAAATACGGAAAATCAATTTTATTTATGCACTTTTTATATGTATACTGACTTAGAAGTCAGTTTCGTATAGAATGTCAACATATCAGATAGGAGCAGTACAAACTAACGAAAATGAAAAAGAAATGGAGAGGTAAATTATGAAAATGAAAAGAGCTTTAGCATGGTTATTGGCGGGAACTATGGCTGCTGGTTTGATGGGGTGTGGCGGCAGTACAGACAGCAAGAGTACAGGCAGTAATAGTACAGAAAGTAAAAGCACAGAGGCGGCAAAAGATGGTACTCAAAATGAGACGCAGGCGGCAGCTTCCGGAGACCAGATTACCTTACGTATGGCATGGTGGGGATCACAAAGCCGTCATGATGCCACCAATAAGGTGATTGAAATGTATGAGGAACAGAATCCCAATGTAAAAATAGAAGCGGAATTCTATGACTTTGACAGCTATTTTACAAAGCTGGATACGTTGGTAGCGGCTGATGACGTATGGGATATTTTTCAGCTGGGAGGAAATTTCCCTAAATACGAAAACAACATTGAAATGCTTGGCAGCTATATGGATCAAGGAACAATTGATGTAAGTGATACAACGGAATCATTTTTGAAAACAACCCAGAATAATAATGGAGACCAGGTAGGAATTTCTATTGGAACCAATACATATGGAATAGCTTATGACCCTGCTGTTTTTAAAGAGGCCGGCTTGAAAGAGCCATCGGATGACTGGACCTGGGAGGAATGGAAGGATGATTGTCTGGCTATCACAGAAAAACTGGGGATTTTTGGTACCTCCAAAATGGATAACTTTATAGCAGGCGTAACCCAGAGAGTTTCCCAGACAGAAAAAGATGCCAATTTCTTCAATAAGGAAGGGGATGGACTTGCCTGGACAGATGCTAAGCCTATGGCTGATTATCTGTCTATGATAAAAGAACTCACCGATGCAGGCGCCTATCCCGATGCAGGAGCTATTAAAGAAATTAAGGACATCGAGAATGATTATCTGGTGACCGGCGATGCGGGAATGACCTGGGTTGCATCCAACCAGATTAACTCCATCATCAATGCTGCAGGAAGAGAAATTAAGATTGCACCGGTGCCCCGGCTTACCAAGGACGGCGCATACGGTATGATTGTCCAGTCTTCCCAGATGCTTTCCATTTCCAAAAATTCAAAACAAAAGGAAGAAGCAGCGAAATTTTTGAATTACTTTGTCAATGACCTGGATGCAAATAAAGTGCTGAATGGTGAGCGTGGTGTTCCCATTATGTCGAAAGTGAGAGATGAGGTTAAGGCACAGGCAGATGATGCAAATAAGGTGATTTATGATTTCGTAGATAAAATAGGAAAATTCCCGTTGGAGGACAGTAATGTAATCAGTCCCGAACCGAAAACGGAAATAGAAGACCAGGATAAGCTGCTGGTAGAGAAAGTGCAGTATGGAGAATTGACACCAGGAGAAGCAGCACAGAAACTGGTAGAGTTTGCCCAGAGCAAATTTAAATAATCGTTTGAGGATTCCAGAAGCCTGTTTGAACATCATTTCGGACACGCTCCAGAAGAATAGGAGACTAGATATGGAAAAGAAACAAAACAATAAACTCCGGAAGTTTATACATAACAACAATACGGCAGGTTATCTGTTTTCACTGCCGTTTATCGTTGGATTCCTGGGATTTACCCTGATACCGATATTAGTATCTATGTACTACTCAGTAACAGATTATAAATTAGGGCAGGATGCTTCCTTTATCGGCATGGAGAATTATTTCAGCCTGCTGGCAGATGAACGGTTTCTGAATTCTATGAAAGTGACCATTATTTATGTTGTGATTTCGGTACCCGTTAAATTGGCATTTGCACTGCTGGTAGCATATCTGCTGACGAAGAAGCGAAAAGGCGTTACTTTTTACCGGTCGTTATATTATGTGCCATCCCTGATCGGCGGCAGTATTGCGGTAGCTCTGGTATGGAAGACAATCTTTTCTACCAGAGGCCTTGCCAATGCCATTCTCACCGGAATCGGCATGAAGAAGATCTCCTGGCTGGGGGATCCAAACGCGGCGATGGGCATTCTCATTGCCATGGCTGCATGGCAGTTTGGTTCTTCTATGATTATTTTTGCAGCCGGGTTAAAGGAAATTCCGGGCAGTTATTACGAAGCGGCAGACATTGACGGTGCAAATAAGTTTCAGCGGTTTTTCAGAATTACACTGCCCTGTCTGTCCCCGATTATTCTGTATAATCTGGTCATGCAGACCATTTCCGCATTTATGTCCTTTACACAGGCATTTGTAATAACCCAGGGAGGTCCAAACGATGCAACGAATTTTTATGCACTGTATGTATACAAACATGCTTTCCAGTATTCAAATATGGGTTATGCCAGCGCCATGTCCTGGATCATGCTGGTTCTCATCAGCATCGTGACACTTGTGATATTCAAATCGTCTAAGTTCTGGGTATTCCAGGAATCAGACCAATAGGCCAAAGGAGGTTAAGCTGACATGGGAATGAAAACAAAACATCGCTTTGGCACTTTCTTCTATCACCTGTTTGTCTGTGGATTTGGGCTGATTATGATTTATCCGGTTCTCTGGATGATCAGTGGTGCCTTTAAAAATAATATGGAAATACTAAACGGCGGGCTGAAGCTGCTGCCTCCCAGCTGGAGGTTTGAGAATTTCACCAACGGCTGGTCTGGATTTGGCGGAATCTCTTTTGGCAGATTTTTTGCAAATTCCTTTATCGTAGCGGGTATTTCAACGGCTGCAACCGTATTCAGTTCGGCATGTGTTGCATATGCGTTTGCCCGGATTAAATTTAGGGGAAGCAAGATCTGGTTTACAGCCATGATCTGTACGATGATGCTTCCGGCGCAGATTATTCTTGTGCCCCAGTATATTATCTATAACAGGCTTGGCTGGGTGGGGACTTTTTTACCTTTGATTCTGCCTCATTTTTTCGGTCAGGCATTCTTTATCTATCAGATGATGCAATTTGCAAAAGGGATTCCAAGGGAACTGGATGAAGCCGCTACCATAGACGGATGCAGCAAATATTCTATTTTTACCCGGATAATTTTCCCGCTGCTGAAACCGTCCATTGTTACAACTGTAATCATTCAGTTTTACTGGAAATGGGATGATTTTATGGCGCCTATGATCTATCTGAATAAGCCCAAGATGTATACGGCATCTATCGCAATTAAGCAGTTTGCGGATGCCTCTTCAACAACGGATTACGGGGCAATGTTCGCAATGTCTACCTGCTCTTTGGTCCCGGTATTTCTGATATTTCTGATTTTTAACAAATATCTGGTGGAAGGAATCAGCACCAGCGGATTAAAAGGATAGCTGCGATGATAGACAGAAAATTACTGCTGAATAGGCACAATCCCCATCTCACCTGTGCTCAGCCGGAGTCTCCGTTAACGGTGGGAAATGGTGAGTTTGCATTTACGGTGGACGTAACCGGTCTGCAGACGTTTTACGAAGAACAAAAGGATGCCCATGTGCCCCTTTGTACCATGAGCCAATGGGGATGGCATACCGCTCCGTCGGGGGATAACCGGGATGTGTATTTTGATCCCTCCCAGGTAGTCAAAACAGAATATAAAAATGGAAACTGGGTAGTCCGTTATGCTTCGGACTGCCAGCCGGGCAATGAAGAAATCTATCATTGGCTGCGGGAGAATCCCCACCGTCTTAATTTATGCAGGCTGACTTTTTTCTGGGATGGGCAGGACATCCAATCTTTGGATATAGAAAAGGTGGATCAGACCCTGGATCTTTATGAGGGGATGATAACCAGCAGATTTATCCTCCATGGCTATCCCACAGAGGTAAAGACCATTTGTGCCGGAGACTGGGATGTGCTTGGAATCCGGGTGGATTCAGAGGCGCTCATAACAGGACGGCTGACCGTAGGGCTTTTGTTTCCCTATGGCTGCAGTGATATTACGGCATCTGACTGGGAACGTGGGGAGCTGCATCAGACGCTAATTATAAAAGGAGATAGCAGCGCATTAAAAGGAAAACTCTGTTTTCAGCGGGTACTGGACAAAGACCAATATTATGTGACATTAAACAGGGAAAGCGATTCGATTCTGAGCCGGGATAATGAACATGATATCAATCTGAGAAATCAAGGCAGGACACTTGTTTTTTCGCTGGGTTTCTCGCCTTGTGAACAGGGAGAGGCACCGGGGTTTGAGCAGGTGGAGAGAAACAGCCGCAGGAAATGGAAGCAGTTTTGGGAGACCTGCGGAGTGATCGATCTGCACCGTTCAAAAGATAAGAGGGCTGTAGAATTGGAGCGCAGAATCATTCTTTCCCAATATCTGCTGAATCTGCAGTCCTGCGGCTCCATGCCCCCCCAGGAAACGGGGCTGACCTGCAACAGCTGGTATGGGAAATTCCATCTGGAGATGTATCTCTGGCACTGTGGCTGGGCACCTCTATTTAATCAGGCACACCGGCTGGAAAAAAGCCTTGGGTGGTATCGCAGGCATTTGCAAAAAGCGAAAGAAAATGCCGCATGCAATGGATACCGGGGGGCAAGGTGGCCTAAAATGACAGCCTGTGACGGGACAGACAGCCCTTCTTCCATAGCAACGCTTTTGATCTGGCAGCAGCCCTCAATCATTTATATGCTGGAGCTGGTATACCTAAATGGCGGCGGGCAGAAGCTGCTTGATGAGTACTGGGAAGTGGTGAAAGAAACCGCGGACTTTATGTGTGATTTTGCTCTTTGGAATGAGCAGACCGGGTATTATGACCTGCCATCACCGCTGATTCCGGCTCAGGAAGAACACGACCCGGCAACGACGAAAAATCCGGTCTTTGAATTAGAATATTGGTATTTTATTCTGCACATAGCTGCCAGGTGGGCGAAACGACTGGGCAAAGAAAAAGAAAACTGGGTTTATACCGCGGAGCATATGGCACCTTCAGCGGTAAGGGAAGGGCTGTATCTGGCATGTGAGACCTGCCCCACCACGTTTGAAGAATTTAACCGGGACCATCCATCCATGACGGGAGCATTCGGACTGATTCCGGGAGAACGCATTCATGGAGATACGATGAAAGCAACTTTGAATAAAATATTTGCCTGCTGGGATTTTAACACCATGTGGGGCTGGGATTTTGCCATGATGGCAATGACAGCAGTAAGGCTTGGGGACCCCGAAAGGGCAATTGATATTCTGCTGAAGGATACGCCCAAGAATGCATATGTAGTAAGCGGCAACAACTATCAGAAAGGGCGCACAGACCTCCCTTTGTACCTGCCTGGAAATGGTTCATTTTTATTGGCGGCGGCTATGATGACAGCGGGTTATAGAGGCTGCCAGAAAGATCTGCCGGGGTTCCCTGATAATGGAATGTGGGAAGTAGAATATGACAATATTTATCCCTTTCCTTATTAGAGCGTATTTGAAAATTGCTTTCTGGCAGCTGTGGATCTCACGAAAACAGTATAACTCCTGGCGAATAAGAGAATTATTGAATTCCTTTGAGTTATACCAGACATTAAATGTCTGCGATCAGGATTCCATGATTTCCGCAACAAAGGATTTTGGACGGGGAAGAGCAATGCTTTTGTTGAATTGTTTCCGATATTTTAAAGGGGATGTTTCCGTGTGTTTGCGAAAAATCTTTTCAAAATAGGTAATGCTTTCATACCCCAGCTGTTCCGCAATTTCCGTGATGCTTAAATCCGTTTCCGCCAAAAGTATTCTTGCCTGCTGAATGCGGTTTACATTGATGTATTCGTTGACCGTATATCCGGTTATTTCTTTAAAGATACGGCTTAAATAACTTTTACTCATATAAAAATGATCGGCTATGTGTGCAAGTGAACAGGCGGATGCGTAATTGGCTGTAATGAAGGATGCTACTTCCGACACTTTCTGATGAGGAGCGGAAGTGGAAAGCGCCGTGTTTGGAGCAGAGGTGACGTTATTGTTCCAATGGCGCATGGCAAAAAACAGAAGCCTTGCAAGCTTTGTCATAGCCATCATCCGGTAGCCGGGATCACGGGTATACATTTCATCAGCGATGCCATCCAGAAGGGAGAGCACATATTTCTGATGGGGTACATCCAGCTGCAGCACGCCCTGGTTCTTTCTGAAAAATTCAGCCAGAGAAAGTTCCCCGGTAGAAGCCAGGAAGGTGGAAAAGGGCTCATCCAGAAATTCGATTACAATCCGTTCGTGATAGGAGTCGCCGTACTGTCCGGTTTTGTGGATTTGATTGCGGTTTATGAAGACCAGGCTGCCCTTTTTAATGTGGTAAGTTTGTTTTTCAATAAAATAATACCGTTCACCCTCCACCAGATAGTAGATCTCGTATTCATCATGAGTATGTCTGGACGGCATGGTAAATTCATAATCCCGGACGACCCGGTCAATCATGATGCCATCGATACTTTCGCTATACAGGACTTTACGCATATTCGTCTCCTTCGTATGGAATTAAAACTAATAGAATCTATAAATTATTATATTATATTTTAATATAATGTCCAGAGCGTATTTTCAAACAGTATTTAACCCTTGCGGCAGTTGCCAAATGGACGCGCCAGCGTGTCGGTTTGGCTCGTTGCTCACGGGAATAAAAAAGAAAGCAGGTAATTGCATGAAGTATAGACACGACAAGGTATCAGACGTTCAAATAGCTTATATTGGAGGGGGATCCAGGGGCTGGGCTTGGACATTTATGACAGATCTGGCTCTGGAATCCCGCATGAGCGGAACGATCCGCCTGTATGATATTGACAAAGAAGCAGCCAAAGCAAATGAAATCATAGGAAATCATTTAAGCGGACGCAGTGAAGCGGTGGGGAAATGGGAATATAAAACCTATGACAACCTGAATGAGGTGCTGGAGGGGGTAGATTTTATCGTGATCTCCATTCTTCCGGGGACATTTGAAGAAATGGCAGTTGACGTACATATGCCGGAAAGGCTTGGGGTCTACCAGTCTGTGGGAGATACCGCAGGACCCGGCGGAATGATCCGTGCACTGCGGACAATTCCCATGTATGTTAAAATCGCAGAAGCGATCCGGGAACATGCACCCAATGCATGGGTGATCAATTATACCAATCCCATGTCCCTCTGCGTAAAAACGCTGTATGAGGTCTTTCCAAAGATAAAGGCTTTTGGCTGCTGCCACGAGGTGTTCGGCACCCAGAAAGTACTAAAAGGCATTTTAGAAGATACGTATGGGATGGAAGGGGTCAGCCGCAGGGAGATTCAGGTAAACGTTCTGGGAATTAACCATTTTACCTGGTTTGATTATGCATCTTATAAAGGGATTGACCTGTTTCCAGTGTATCAGGAGTATATAGAAAAGCACTTTGCAGAAGGATATAAAGAAAGAGATACCAACTGGGCAAATGCATGCTTTGCCTGCGCACACCGGGTAAAGTTTGATTTGTTTTTGCGCTATGGACTGATTGCGGCGGCAGGTGACCGCCATCTGGCGGAATTTATGCCGGGCAATGAATATCTGAAAAATCCGGAGATGGTAAGTGACTGGAAATTTGGACTGACAACGGCAGCTTGGAGAAAGGAAGATCTTAAAAACCGTCTGGAAAAAAGCAGGAAGCTCCTGGCACAGGAGACAGAAGTGGAATTAAAGCCCACCGGAGAAGAGGGGATTCTGCTCATGAAAGCCTTATGCGGTCTGGAGAGAGTAATCAGCAATGTGAACATTCCAAACAGCTTTGGACAGATTCCGAATCTTCCCCTAAATGCGGTGGTAGAGACAAATGCAGTGTTCGAACGGGACGCTATCCGGCCTGTTGTAGCTGGAAAGCTTCCGGACGCCATCAAAGCCCTGGTTATGCCTCATATAGAGAATCACGATTATATTTTGGAGGCGGCTCAAAACTGTGACAGGGAAACCGTTGTAAAAGCATTTATCAATGATCCGGCATTTGCAGGGAAAAATTGCAGCCGGGAGGAAATCCGTTCGCTGGCTTATGATATGATAGATGCAACAATGGGTTATCTTCCGGGGGGATGGAAATAACAGCAGGTATAAGCATAATAAACGAAAAAGGCGGCTCCGTTATAATCTGACGGAACCGTCTTTTATGGAAAATGAAAATCAGGCTTTAAGAAACATGTTCAGCAAACTTTTCAGGAGATTTTTTACAGGTTTTTTTCGTTTTGAATTTTAATTTCAGTTTTTCCGGACGGTTTGGATTTTTGGGAAACCAGCCTTTGGAGACACGTTCTTCCTGCTCCTTTAATTCTACGATGCTCCAGAAACAGGTAAAGCTTAAGATGCTGAACAGGGCGGAGAACATGGTGTTTTCAATATTTACGGTAATGACTAAGCACAAAACCCCGGCAAGCAGGAAAAGAGGCCAGATTTTACTGGAGAAGTAATACTCTCCTTTCACGACGATGGGATGAAATATGCCGATGATTAAAAATGCAAATAAACCAATCAGTAAACCTTCAAAATACATAGATTTTTCCTTTCTATATGAGCGTTAAAGCTGTTTCTGGTACCAGTACATACATTCCTGGACCCGGGCTCCATATTCTTGATTTGCCGCAGACAGATAGCTGAGGACACAATTGCGGATATGTTCAGGAGCGCTATACAATTCCGAAGCGATGTTGTCAACCAGGTGGTCACGGGCTTCCTGGCAGAGGGACAGATAGTGTTCTCCCGCCTGGGTGAAATTGTCTTCTTTCTCGATTTCGGAGCGCATTACGGTGCCGGAGATACATGCTCCGTTGCCGCTTGAGACCATTTTGTCAGGAGACCATTTTTCTTCATGGTTTACAGGAATATCCCTGAAATCAGGACCAATTCTCCTGCGCTGTGCATCCCAGTAGACGAAGGAACGTCCCTGGAGCATTTTATCTGCAGAAAGCTGGATTCCATCAATCAGGTTAGCGGGAGAAAATGCCGCTTTTTCCACCTGCTGCTGATAATTATCCACATTGCGGTCTAAGGTGAGGCAGCCCACTCTTGTGAGGGGGAATTGCTCCTGATCCCAGACCTTCGTATCATCCAGAGGATCGAATGATAGGCTGCAGGCTTCATCCATGTTCATGAACTGGACACAGAGCTCATATTGGTAAGTCTCTCCCCCAGCCAGGGTATTGTACAATTCTTCACCGGCAATATTAGGATTTTCACCGGCAAGCTTTGCGGCTTCCTGCCGGGTTAAGGTACATTCCTGGCAGGAGGGTATCCAATGGTATTTTACATAGCGCCGTACCCCTTTTTCATTTTCCCAGACATAAGTGTTCACGCCGTATGTGCGCATACAGCGAAAGCTTGCCAGCGTACCCAGATCCGAATACAGCAGAGTCACAAAATGAGCAGCCTCCGGAGTTTCCGCCACAAACTTCCAGAATGCCAGAGGATTTGGAAGATTGTTGGATGCGGAGGGGGATAGGGACTTGATGGCAGTGGGGAATTTCATGGCATCTCTTACCAGAAATACAGGAATATGGTTGCAGAGAAGGTCGAAGACACCGGAGTCAGTATAAAACTTGGTAGAAAATCCTCTTACATTTCTTGAAGTGTCAGGGGTTCCTTTTGTACTTACAGCAAAAGAAAACCGGGAGAAGGTATAGGTTACCTGACCGGGTCTCTGCAAAAAAGATGCCTTGGTATAAGGGCGCATAGACTGATAGGCAGTAAAGCAGCCAAATGCACCATAGCCTTTCGTATGTACAGCTCTTTCAATCATTTTTTCATGGACAAAGGTGTCAAGGGTCTCATGTAAAATCGTATCCTGTAAAAGTACCGGTCCGTCAGGACCAATCGTCTGGGAGTGCTGATCCGGGTTGTGATTCCGGCATTTCTCCGATGGTGAGCGGTAATCCTGCGTGCACTTGTTCTGACTCATATTGCAGCGGTTTGGCAAAGAACCATATTGATCGTGATGTGGCATGGGAAGTCTCCTTCTTAAAATATCGCTTTTTTATTATATGAAATAAAATAGAATATGCAGCTTGTCTTTGAAAGGTATTTGAAAATTCTGACGGGAAGTATTGAAAAGCAGGAAGTCTCATTGTAAAATAAACGCATATGTTTAAAATATTTCATTTCAGGAAGGATAGAAAAAATGCAATTAAAATTATTGGAACCAAGGTTCAGCATTTGCAAGCTTAAAACTGGGGAAAAGATCCCTTATGAAGAAGAATTTGTATTTACAGGCAAAACAGATGAAGAACTTTCACTCGTCTGCCCGGAAAACAAGGCTCCCGATCAATTTTTGGAACGGGAAGACGGCTGGAGGGGATTTCGGATTGAAGGAATTCTGGATTTCTCCATGATCGGGGTGATTGCGAAGATCTCAAAGCTGCTGGCAGATCATGAAGTGGGAATTTTTGTAATCTCCACCTTTCATACTGACTATGTGTTTGTAAAAGAAGAAAATTGGGAAAAAACAGTTACACTGTTAAAAACAAATGGTTACGGAATCGGATAAACTAAAGCGTGTTAGAAAAATATTTTCGGACAGATGGCTGGAATGAATTTTCAAACACGCCATTTTTTTGTTTTGTGACCTGGTCACGGAAAATTAATATCAGAACCCTTATAATAAGACTCAAGATAATGATGGTTTACCAATGAGATGCCGATAAGGCAGTAATCAAAAATGATCAGAATAGAGGTAATGATAATATGGGTAAAAAAACAGTGATAATCGGCGGGGTTGCTGGTGGGGCTACCACTGCTGCACGTCTTAGAAGACGAGACGAATCAATGGAAATTGTGGTATTTGAAAAAGGGGGCTATATTTCTTATGCAAACTGTGGTCTGCCTTACTATATCGGAGATGTGATCAAGAGCCGTGACGCACTGCTTTTACAGACTCCGCAGGGGATGAAAAAGAAATTTAATATTGATGTGCGCATTTACAGCGAAGTGATAAAGATTGATCCTGACCGTAAATGTGTTTTGGTTCGAAATCTGGAAACCAATGAAACTTATGAAGAAACCTATGACGATCTGGTTATCGCAACGGGGTCATCCCCGCTGAAGCCGCCTATTAAGGGGATTGACGGGAAAGGGATTTATACGCTTTGGACGGTGCCGGATACCGACGAAATCAAAGCGTTTGTAGCGGAAAAACATCCGAAAAGGGCAGTGATTATCGGAGGCGGATTCATCGGTCTTGAGATGGCGGAAAATTTGCATCAGGCTGGGGCAGAGGTTACGATTATCGAAATGCAGGATCAGGTTATGGCGCCCATTGACAAAGAAATGGCACAGCTGCTCCATGAAAATATGCAAATGAACGGAGTGGAACTGATACTGGGTGACGGTGTCTCCTATTTTGAAGACCGCTTGGGAAGAACTGCAATTATACTGAACAGCAAAAAAGTAGTGACAGCTGATCTTGTGATTTTATCAATTGGAGTTCGCCCAAACAGCATGCTGGCTAAGGAAGCCGGGCTGCATTTAAATGAACGGGGCGGTATCGTGGTAGATGAAAATCTGAGGACTTCAGATCCCAATATCTACGCAGTAGGAGATGTCATTCAGGTGGAGAATTTTGTTCTGAAAAATCCTGCAATGATTCCTCTTGCCGGACCTGCAAACAAGCAGGCAAGAATCTGTGCAGATAACATAGCGGGAGATAAAAAAGAATATCATGGTTCCCAGGGAACCTCCGTGGCACAGGTATTTGACCTGACTGTTGCGGCAGTGGGAGTAAATGAAAAGACCCTGAAGAAAATGGGCAGGGTAAAGGGAAGAGATTATGAAACCGTACTGATCAACCAGAAATCCCATGCCGGATACTATCCCGGTGCAACCCAGCTTACTTTAAAAATGCTGTTTGACATGGAAGGTATGATTTTAGGAGCCCAGATTATAGGTCAGGACGGCGTCGACAAAAGAATTGATACACTGGCGGTTACCATGCGTTTACACGGTACGGTATTTGATTTGGAAGAATTGGAACTTTCTTATGCTCCACCTTATTCCTCAGCGAAAGATCCGGTAAATATGCTTGGATTTACAGCCCATAATGTTCTGGACCATATGGTATCATTTCTGGAATGGGAGGAAATGGATCATTTACAGGTACCAGGGCAGGATACACCTTATACAATTCTGGATGTGACAGAAGAGATGGAGCGCCTGGTATATCAGATTCCAGGATCTTACCACATACCCCTGGGGGAATTAAGAGAAAGAATGAGGGAACTGGATAAAAACAATATGATTATCGTATACTGCGCAATCGGTGTCCGGTCATACAATGGAGCCAGAATACTAATGCAAAATGGATTTAAAAATGTAAAAGTATTGTCAGGCGGTACCGGTTTCTATAAATCAATGCATTACCAGGACAGGGAAGAATGGGAGGATTCAGAAGGGATGACAGAGAAAGAAGTGAAAGCAGCCCAGGCTCAGGCTAACACAGCGCAGGCTAACGCAGCACATGTTAACACAGCACAGGTAAATACAGAAACAGTACCGGCGCAAAAAGAAATGAAAATTCTGGACTGCTGCGGTCTTCAGTGCCCGGGTCCCATTATGAAGGTAAATGAAACACTGAGAGAAATGGAAGAGAACCAGGTTCTGCAGGTATCGGCAACGGATATGGGATTTGTCAGAGATATTGATGCCTGGTGCAAAAGAACAGGGAACACCATGGTGAATTCCGAACGCAAAGACAGAGAAAATATCGTCTATATTAAAAAGGGAACCAATGTGTGCCAGGGAAGTTCCCCGGAAAATGCAGTTACCCTTCCACAAGGCAAGACATTAATCGTATTCAGCGGGGATCTGGATAAAGTTCTGGCTTCCTTTATTATCGCAAACGGAGCGGCAGCAATGGGCAGGCCAGTCACCATGTTCTTTACCTTCTGGGGGCTGAATGCACTGCGAAAAACAGATAAACAATCGGTGAAGAAACCGTTTATCGAGAAAATGTTCGGTGCCATGATGCCCAGAGGTACCGGCAAATTAAAACTTTCCAGGATGAATATGGCTGGAATGGGAACCAAAATGATGAAGAAAGTAATGAAGGATAAAAATGTGGAATCCCTGGAAGAACTGATGCAGCATGCCATGGCAAATGGGATTAAACTGGTAGCTTGTACCATGTCCATGGATGTGATGGGAATAACCAAAGAAGAGCTGATCGATGGTGTGGAACTGGCTGGTGTGGCAACTTATCTTGGAGATGCGGAAGAGTCGAATGTGAATTTGTTTATTTAAGAAATTAGTTACCTGTTCCTCTATAATTTAAAAAATTTTGACATTTCCTGAAAATAATACTATAATAACTGTCGGAAATTCAACAGGAGGAACATATGGCTAAAAAAAGACATCTAAAAAAGAAAAATAAGATGATGACAGGAAATGTCATTGAAAATGAAACACGCAAAGAAACTAACGAAACAAAAGAAACAAAAGAAACAAAAAAAGCAGACACAGCAGCTACAGCTGCCACGGCAGCAGCATTTACAGTAGCGGAAACCTCAGCAGCAGTTAAGGAAACAGCAGCTGCCCGGACAGAAGAAGTTCAGACAGAGATCCCTAAAAAGGAAGAGGCTACTGCTGCTAAAAAACGGGCATCTAAGAAAACGAATTTTTATGTACAGTTTCAGGATGCAGAATATAATGAACAGGATATCATTGCCCAGGTGAAAAAGATCTGGAAGGATGCCGGCAACCGTATTGCGGATTTGAACACAATGGATATTTATGTGAAGCCGGAAGAAAAGATGGTATATTATACAATTAATGAAGAGTTGAGTGCGTCATTTGCACTTTAAAAACAGGTGGACCCCAAACGGATATGTTGGGGGTCCACCTGTTTTTGTATAACAAAATGTAATGGTTTATACCGTTTACAGAAGTTCTTTTAAGCTTTGCTTATCCAGAAGCCGTATGCCGCCTCTGGATAATTCCACAAAGCCCTCTGATGAAAAATACTTGAGCATCCGGGAAACTACTTCTCTGGCGCTGCCGGTATATTTGGCAATCTGTTCATGGGTCATTTTGATAGTATCCGATTTTGTCCGGCTGCATTCGTCCAGCAGGAAAATAGCCAGTCGCTTGTCAAAACTCATAAATAAAATCTGCTGCATAGCCCACATAACATCAGAGAAACGTTCGGTTGCCAGTTTATATGCATAGGCTTCCACATGAATGTTTTCTTCCATAAGTCCGGAAACAGCAGAAGAATTAATCTGCAGTATCTCGCAGTCTTCGGCTGCATCAATATACACATCAAATGTAATGGTTTGGAGCACGCAGGATGCAGATAAAATGCAGACCTCACCTGCGCCCAGCCGATAGAGTGTCACTTCCTTACCAGTTTCGGAAAGTAAATAAGTACGCATAACCCCGCTTTTGATGATGAGCATTCCGATACAGTCATTTTCGCCAAAGTGTATGTGGCTGTCTCTTGCATAGCTGGTGGTGACTGCATTTCTTGCAAGAGTATCCTTTTGAGCGGTATTTAGATACTGCCAGAATGGCAGGTATTTTTCCAAAATCAGGGAATTTCCTTCCAAATGATCCATAATTACTCCTTTTTGACTATTTTTCTCGCTGGAAAGCAATACGTTTTGATCCGTCTTCCAGATAGATGGTTCCACAGTG
This sequence comes from uncultured Robinsoniella sp., assembly GCA_900540475.1. Classification (GTDB taxonomy): domain Bacteria; phylum Bacillota; class Clostridia; order Lachnospirales; family Lachnospiraceae; genus Robinsoniella. Next base: position 65,738 of record UQGG01000003.1, read on the forward strand.
TATAAAACCGTTTTTCATTAAAGCTTTCTGCATGGGAAGATTATCGTCATGGGTGTCAATTTTAAGGTTGCCGCACTGCTGAAAACACCATTGGAAGATAAAGGAGGCAACTCCTTTTGTACCCGCGGCAGAAGTAATGCGGTGAATGACTCCATAAGGCAATTCGTTTAACCAGCTGCCGTCAAAGATTTTCCGGTAAGAAGGGTCTGTTCCTGTTTTAAAATAAAAGGTTCCGGCGATTTTTCCATTATGAATGCAGACATAACTGCAGCCTTGGGCAACATCGGATTGGACAAGTGCATCGGATGGGTAGGTGCTTCCCCACTGTGAGGGATTGCCGTTTTTCGCCATAAAGTCTCTGGCATCTGCATATAGCTGCAGCAATGTATCTAAATCACCTGGGGTACTTTTTCTGATTTCCATTTATGAGATTCCTTCCTGTATGTAAAATTAATATAAAAAATTACAGGCAGATCCTGCAATATTATATTTTCATTTTATCCTATGAATTCCAAAAGAACAAGGAAGAGTTTGTATAAATAATTAAAATTCCAGTAAAAACACAACCGTTTTTAAAGGATGTGCTTTTATATTTTATGATGTTACTGCTAATAATGTATAATAAAATGTCATATAGCATACCACGGAATTCGGTATTTTATGTAAATATTTTCGTTTTTTCCAAAATAAATGGGATTCTTGTCATTGCCCTATGTCGAAAACTGCGGTAAAATGGAGACATGTCATTTTTGGAAGATGAAAGAAGACAGAAAAAGAAGGGACACCTGTTATGTGGCAGCAAATCATAGATTATTTTACAAATAACATAGATACTTATCTGACGGCAGTATGGGAGCACGTGTGGATTAGTTTGCTTTCTCTCGGTATTGCGCTGGCAGTGGGCATTCCGGCAGGCATATACTGTGCACACACAAAGAAATTCCGCAAGTGGATAACCGCATTCTTTAATGTCCTGCGTATTGTACCCAGTTTCGCCGTTTTAATATTATTAATTCCCATTATGGGTACCGGTGTGAAACCTGCAATGACAGCACTGGTGATTCTGGCAATTCCGCCCATTCTTATGAATACAAATGCAGGATTTGAAAGCACCCCCGAATTTATACTGGAAACTGCCCGGGGACTTGGTATGACAGATAAACAGATATTTCAAAAAGTGAGAATTCCCCTCGCTCTGCCGTATATTCTCATCGGCACCAAGACTGCATTAGTTGAGATTATCGCCAGTGCTACCCTGGCTGCCTATATTGGAGGCGGTGGACTTGGGACAATTATATTTACCGGGCTTGGATTAAACAGAACTGATTTATTATTGATTGGCGGAATCTCAGTGGCGCTGTTATCCCTCTTTTCCGGGTTCCTGGTGACAGCTGCAGAAAAATGGATTGTAAGATACCGCTAGTACTCCATCCAGCCAGAAAGCCTACTGGCAATGGGGAAAAAAATATAGTCAGTGCAGAGCACTGTAGAATAGTAAGGAGAACAAAATGAAAAAAGGAAAAAAAGTTTTAAAAAAAATATTTGCAATATTTTTAGCAGCATCTATAACCGCTTCAATAGCTGGCTGCGGCGACAGCAAAAGCGATGAAAAGAACATAAAAGTAGGGTCAAAGGATCTTACGGAGAATCTGGTTGTAGCGGAAGTTTATGCCCTGGCACTGGAGGATGCAGGTTTTACGGTAGAGAGAGTCATGGATATAGCAGGATCTGTAGTTCATACCTCCATCATGAATGGAGAAGTGGATCTTTACCCGGAATATACCGGCACCGGTTTGATCTCTATTTTAAAAATGGATCCCATGACAGATGCACAACAGGTATATGACACGGTAAAGGAAGAATATGAAAAGCAGTATAAATTGATCTGGCTGGACTATTCTCAGGCAAATGATGGACAGGGTCTGGTTATACGCACTGATGTGGCAGATAAATTTGGAATTAAAACGATATCAGATTTACAGAAAAATGCGTCCGAACTGCGTTTTGCTTCCCAGGGGGAATTTGACCAGAGAGAAGACGGGATGCTGGGTCTGGAAAAGCTCTATGGACCATTTGACTGGAAATCGTCAAAAGTATATGACGGCGGGCTGAAATATTCCGTACTGGAAAATGATGAGGCGGATGTGGCACCGGCGTATACTACCGAAGGCCAGCTTGTAAAAGATGAATTTACTCTTCTGGAAGATGATAAGAAGCTCTGGCCACCCTATAATTTAGCTCCGGTTGTGCGGGAGACCGTGTTAAACACTTATCCGGAAATTGCAGACATTTTAAATAAGATCAGTGCTACTCTGGATACGAAGACAGTTACGAAGCTAAATGCTCAGGTAGATGTGGATAAGCGGGAATACGAAGAGGTGGCAAAGGAGTATTACGACAGTATAAAATAATGCAGCTAACGGAGGCATTTGTGTGAAGAAAGCAATTGAATTTATAAATGTAAGCAAAAAATTTGATAATACCGGATATTTTGCAGTAAATGATGTTAGCTGTGAGATCGGTCAGGGCGAATTTATAACGATACTGGGATCATCCGGATGTGGGAAAACGACTTTACTGAAAATGATCAACCGCCTTTATGAGCCGGATACAGGTACCATAAGAATTTTTGGAGAGGATATCAGTTCCAGAGATCCGGTTCTGCTTAGAAGAGAGATTGGATATGTAATCCAGCAGGTTGGTCTGTTTCCCCATATGACCGTTGGGGATAATATCGCTACGGTCCCAAGGCTGTTAAAGTGGCCGGAGGAAAAAGTGCAGGCAAGAGTAAAAGAGCTGCTTGAGATGGTGGGGCTGGCATTTGCAGAATATGGTAATAGATATCCTTCCCAGCTTTCCGGAGGCCAGCAGCAAAGAGCAGGTCTTGCAAGAGCCCTGTGTGCAGATCCTCAGATCATGCTGATGGATGAACCCTTTGGTGCTATTGATGCCATCAACCGTATGAACCTTCAGGAGGAACTTTTGAAAATCCACGGAGCATCCAAAAAGACGTTCTTATTTGTGACGCATGATATTAATGAGGCGTTTAAACTTGGCAACCGGGTAATTATTATGAATGAAGGTAAAATCAGACAGTTTGACAAGCCGGAGGTAATCGCTCGAAATCCTGCGGATGATTTTGTGAAATCCCTGATTGACTCTACACGGAAACAGGAACAATTCTGGGAGGCGTTTACATGATCACATATCTGGTAAAATACCATGATAAATTATTGAATGCATTGGCGGAACATATTATGATCGTCCTGATTACCCTGGTATTATCCGTAGTACTGGCTTCGGTTTTGACTATTTTAGCCATGTATTTTCAATGGATATCCAAGATTCTCATCGGATTTTTTTCCATGATTTATTCCATACCAAGCTTAGCACTGTTTGCTATTTTAATACCTGTGACAGGTCTTGGGAGAAATACGGCAGTGATTGTACTGGTGATGTATAACCAGTATCTGCTGCTGCGTAATTTTATAGATGGGCTTAACCAGGTGGATGGATCTGTGATAGAAGCCGCGACGGGAATGGGCATGAGCCGTATGCAGGTACTGGTTAAGGTACGAATTCCGCTGTCCCTGCGACCGTTATTTACGGGGATTCATCTGGCGGTGGTATCTACAATCGGAATCGCAACGATAGCGGCTACAATTAATGCGGGCGGACTTGGCAGTATCCTGCTTGACGGTCTGCGGACCTTAAATGTCAACAAGATTCTGTGGGGGAGCATTTTGTCGGCGGGGCTGGCTATTGTGGTAAATGCAGGACTGAGCAGGTTAGAAAAGCATATGGCAAAAAGATAGATGGATGAGGCAGGTGTGGGGATGAAGATCATAATTGAAACACCAGAAAAGGATGAAGAAGATAAAATTATTATTTCTATGCATAAATTGAATGAAAATGTCCTGAAACTGATCACGGCACTGAAAATGCAGCAGGATACCCTGATCGGATATAAGGAGGAGCAGATGTACCGGATTCATCCCAATGAAGTTTATTACTTTGAGACAGTGGATAATAAGTCCTATATGTATTGCAGAGAATCTGTTTATGAAATAAAACAGAAGCTGTATCAGATCGAAGAAGTTTACGGAGTCAGTGACTTCCTTAGAATATCCAAGTCCGTCATCATCAATATGGATAAAATAAGTTCCATAAGACCAGCATTTGGCGGAAGGTTTGAAGCGATGCTGGAAAATGGGGAAAAGATAATCATTTCCAGACAATATGTGCCGGAACTAAAGAAAAAAATGAATGTGTAGGGGGGAGAACGGGATGGAAAAAGAACATCAGACAGGTTGGATCAAAGCTTTGGTTCATGATTTTTGTGCAATTACGACTGGAATTCTGGTGATGCTGACTCTGGCAACCTTAGGTATCAGTACCGATGTGATTGAACTTCCCAGTAATATATTTGGACAGATATTACTCCTGTCATTTTTAACAACGCTGTTTAATACCATCCTCTATATATGGACGCCGAAAAATAGGTTCAGTGCCATTTTAAGAAGAGGCATACACTTAATCTGCGTTATCACTGTAGTAGTGTTATTTGCCACGTACTGCAACTGGGGGATCAACACCTGGAATGACAGACTGATCCTTACGGCAGAAGTTCTTGTAGTCTACGCAGTTGTTGTATTTTTATCTTATTTTAAATCCCATAAGGAGGCAAAGGAGCTGGATCGTGGAATAAAAGAATACCATAAGAGAAAGAAAGACATGTTTGGTTTCAAAGAGAATGACAAAAATAAATAGCAGCTTACACTCTATTTTATACTTCTTATACCTTAAATTAGGCAGGTCGCTTTGCGGCCTGTTGTTTTTTTGCAGAAAAATAATAGAATAGAAAATCATAGAGAAATCCCGGGAGAAGAATAGAACAGAAGGGAATGTCGCAGTACGAACTTTCTTCCGGCTTATGTGCGGCGGTATGACAGAGAAATCTGTTATAAAATGGTGGTTATATGAGTGATATCATGGAAGTGTCCCATTTAAAAAAATCTTACCGGGAAACAGCAGCAGTCAGAGACCTGTCTTTTCACATAAAAAAAGGAGAACTCTTTTCGCTTCTGGGGCCCAATGGTGCCGGTAAATCCACAACGATTGATATTTTATGCACCCTGTTAAAACCGGATGGGGGAGAGGTGAAAATAAATGGCTATATGGCTGGAAAGGAAGATCTGCAGATTAAAAAGGATATCGGAATTGTATTCCAGGACAGCATATTGGACAGATCACTTACTGTAAGAGAGAACCTGAATCTGCGTGCAAAGTTATACATGAAGAAAAAATCCCGGATACAGCAGGAAGTTCATGAGGCCGTTCTTGCCGTCTCCGCCATGGAATATATAGACCGTCAGTACGGGAAATTATCGGGAGGGCAGAGAAGGAGAGTGGATATTGCCAGGGCGCTGGTACATAAACCAAAGATATTGTTCCTGGACGAACCCACTGCCGGGCTGGATCCCCAGGCACGTCAGGATATTTGGAAGATGATATTACACTTAAAAGAGGAGCGGAAAATGACGATCCTTTTAACGACACACTATATGGAAGAAGCCGCCGTATCAGACCGGATCATCATGCTGGATCATGGCATTGTGGCTGAGAGAGGAACACCGGCAGAACTAAAGGAAAAATACCAGGTAAATACCCTGGATGAAGTATTTTTAAAAGTTGCTAAAAGTAAGGGGGTATATGCATGAATATATTGCTGATTCGCAATTGTAAAATTTTTTTCCGCAATAAAAAAGGCGTTTTCTCTTCTTTGATAGCAGCGCTTGTAGTAATTGTCTTATATGTGTTTTTTCTTGGTGACAATATGAAAAAAAGTCTGATAGAGCTTGAAAATGCAGACCATATTATAGATGCATGGATCATGTCAGGCTTTATATCGGTGGCATCTATGACAACCACATTAGGGGCTATGGGTCTTATGATCCGGGATAAAGAAAACGGCTGCATCAAAGATTTTTTCTGTTCTCCGGTAAAGGAATGGCAGATTGCCGGCGGATATGTGCTGAGTTCCTATATCGTAGGTGTACTGATGAGTATCTTTACCTTTATAGCAGCTGAAATATATATTGTGTGCAGAGGAGGAGAGCTGCTGGATCTTTTATCTATGGCAATGGTGTTAGGGGTAATCCTGCTTACGGTACTGGCTTCCAGTGCAATGATGTATTTAATGATTTCCTTATTCAGCCATTCGGACACATATTCTACGGTATCTTCGGTAATTGCACCCCTGTCCGGTTTTCTCACCGGCATATACATTCCTGTGGGAACCCTTCCGGAGGGACTGCAGACAGTGGTTAAATGTTTCCCGATTTCCCATGGGGCAGCGCTGATGAGACAGGTCATGATGAAGGAACCAATGGACGCAGGACTGTCAAAAGTATCCGGTGAATTTGCGGCAGATTTTAAAGAAACCCTGGGGATCACGATGACATTAGGAAGCCATCAGGATAATGTATGGATTCACATCGGTATCCTGCTGATAACAGCCGTCATCTTTTTCGGACTGTCTGTATTGATTTTGAAATATAAAAAAAGAGAGCAGTAAAACAGCAATGAAAAGGTATTAATTTATCGGCGCATGCTTTATAATAAGTGTAAGCAGACCACATAATACAAGTTTTGGTATTGTTGGATTACATTTCAGAAAGGATGATGCAGATAATGTTAGAATTACCGGAAAGCCATGTGATAGCAGATCAGCTGAACAAAACAATAAAAGGTAAAACGATTAAAAATGTTACGGTGAATCAATCACCACATAAATTCACATTTTACTTTGGAGACCCGCAGGAATATGACAAGCTGCTCTCCGGCAGGCAGGTGGGGGAAACCTGTGCGCTGGCGGGACAGGTAGAAATAGCGCTTGGCGATGCAAGACTGTTATTTACAGATGGGACAAATATACGCTATCTAAAAGAGGGGGAGAAGCCTCCTAAGAAGCATCAGCTCTATGCGGAATTTACAGATGATACGGCGCTTGTCTGTACCGTTCAGATGTATGGAGGAATCCAAGCTTTCCTGGACGGTCAGAATGATAATCCCTATTATCTGGTGGCAAAAGAAAAACCGACACCCTATATGGAAGCATTTGACCGTACCTATTTTGAAACCGTATATAAAAATGCTAAGGACAACTTAAGCGTAAAAGCACTTCTGGCAACGGAGCAGCGTATACCCGGACTGGGAAATGGGGTTCTGCAGGATATTCTTTTCCACGCAGGAATTCACCCAAAAGAAAAGATTGCGAATATCGATGAAACTAAACGGGATATGCTTTTTATAAACCTTAAGAATACATTGCTTGAAATGAGAGAAAAGGGAGGTCGGGATACAGAAAAAAATCTGTTTGGAGAGTATGGCGGTTATCAGACATATCTCTCAAAGAAAACCCTGGAAGAGCCGTGCCCAAAGTGCGGCGGCTGGATTTCCAGACAGGCATATCTGGGAGGAAATATTTATTTTTGCCCAAGGTGTCAGCCGGTGGATGTGAAATAGCATAAGATTTAAGATTCTAATAAAACATAGTAAAGAAAAGGACAGGTCTTCATGGAAGATTTGTCTTTTTTGAATTGGTGAGTGTTGAGGTAATATTGATATTTGCAATTTAATATATTGCTAAAATGAAATGAGTGTGCTATAGTATTGATATCTACAAATAATTTCAGTTCTGGTCATTTCGACCATATAATCCCATTTTATGAGAAAAAGATGTTTATCTACAGAAGAGAAAGAAAGGAAATGATTAGCAGTTAAATATATGAAATGGCGTTGCCCTGCAAAGAGTCCGCTTATCTTATTACAACGCCAGTTCCCGAAACCAGTTAGTACAGCATGGTGTCAAATAAAGCTTCTAAATTGTGTTCAAGTATCGCTTGAAATTATACATAGTTATTAGAAAACAATTTATCATACACGCTGGTCATTATCTTTCATTTATACACAGAAGACAGAAGGAATTAGAATGTTGCGTAGTTGAAAAAACAGTGTATAATGGAGGTATATTAATGGATAAATCCAAAAGAAATCATATAACAGGCCATGTCAATAGAAACTATAAAGACCGGTTATTCAGATGTATATTTAAAGAAAAGCAAGATTTGCTGGATCTATATAATGCAATCAACGGTACAGAGTACGACAATCCAAATGAATTAGAAATTACCACATTAGAGGATGTAGTATATCTGGGAATGAAAAATGATCTTTCCTTTATTATTGATGATATTATGAATTTGTATGAACATCAAAGTTCTTTTAATCCTAATATGGCATTGAGGGGGCTAGTATATTTTGCGGAGTTATATCGCAAATATATTCTAATAAATGACATAAATATTTATGGATCAACAAAAATCAAACTCCCAGTACCACAATATATTGTTTTTTACAATGGTAGTGAGGAAGAACCGGACAGGAAAGAAATTAGACTCACCGAGTTGTTTTATCCCCAGGAGAAGGTCGCACAGCCAGCAGTAGAATGCATAGCAGTTATGCTCAACATTAATTATGGCCATAACCTAGAATTAATGGAGAAATGCAGAAAACTAAAGGAATATGCATATTTTATCAGGATAATTAGAGAATACTTGAATAAAGGTGATAAAATAGAAACGGCAGTAAATTGTGCGATTGAAATATGTATACAAAAGGAAATATTAAAAGATATACTGCAAAAAAACAGAAGCGAGGTGTTAAATGTGATCTTAACAGAATTTGATGAAAATCTTTATTCAAAATCGCTGCGTGAAGAGGGTAGGGAAGAGGGAATTATAGAAGGAAAAAAAGAAGGTATGAAAGCATTTATAGAGCTCTGCCAGGAAATCAAAATTTCAAAAGATGAGACTCGAAACAAACTTATCGAAAAATTTAAATTGCAGAAAGAAGAAGCAGAAGAATATTTAATAAAATATTGGAAGTGAATAAGCAAGAACAGGTGAATACCAAAAAGGTCTGTCCAAAATGCAAGACAGACCTTTTATCTCATTCTTCAACATACAAATTCTTCGATTTTAGTATCTCCAGTGTGATTTTGCTTGCCATACTTCCGTTTGCAAAATCCTCTCCCTGAATATTTGTGGCAAAGAAGTAAGGATTGCCGTCTTTTTCCACAAATCCGATAAACCACCCATTTACATTTTTACCGTCCACATCGCCGGTTCCTGTTTTACCGTATAGAGCCGTACCTGAGGAAGTGGATATATGAAGTGCATTTTTAACAGCCTGGATGTTTTCCTCTTTAAACTGCAGATCATTCCGATACATGGCGGATAGCTGTTCCACCTGTTCGATTGGAGAAATCTTCAGGGATGACTCCATCCAGTAACGGGAAATACCACCGGAAAGATCCTGGTTTCCATAAGCGATTTCATGAATATAGTTTTGCAGTGCCGGCAGTCCTGTTTTTTGATCCACTGCCTGGAAGTACCAGTTGACCGAGTTAGACATAGCAGAAGTCAGGTTATGGTCCTGATTCCATGATGCAAAAGGATATTCAGTATGATTCCAGGAAATAGTGGAGTCTTTTGGTGTGATGCTGCCGGACTCCAAGCCAAACAGGGCACTATATATTTTATAAGTAGAATCGGGTGATACTCTTTTGGAACTTGCCTCTTTGTTATAAATATTCCAATAGTCTGCTTTTTGATCGTATAATACAAAACTGCCTTCATAATCCTGGAAATAGGAGCCGAGATCTTCATATTCAGCATTTGTATTGTGAAATTCATATGCATTGCCTGCTGCCGCACCAAATGCAAGGAGTGGTGCACTGCCAATTACGATAGACAGAGCCAGAATAAATATCAGGATGCTCTTTAACTTTAACCATCTGCTTTCCGGGTGAAAAGATGCAATATGAATAATGCGCATTTTAATCTGCTTCTTAGTGCCGCCCATTCCGGCTTCTGAAGAAAATGAGGAGTGAGACAGAGTTTCAGCGAAGTTCAGCAAGGTATAACCATAGTCTGCATAACTGTTTTCGTCAATGGTACGTAATACGGCAGCGTCGCATGCCACTTCCCTGTCATTTCGCATTTCTTTTAGAGCCAGCCAAACCAGAGGATGAAACCAGTATATGATCCGGGCAAGGCACATTAGATAATTCACCGCGATATCCCGGTGTCTGTAATGCTGTAATTCGTGTAACAGAATAAATCGGATATCCTTGTCCTGCAATCCGGAAATCATTTGGATTGGTAGTACAATACAGGGTTTTAATACTCCTACTGAAATTGGTGACTGGATATAGGCGCTGCTGTATAAGCGGATATTTTTGTTGATGCCAATCAAAGCCCGACATTCGTTATAAATATTTTTTACCTGCCTGTTCTGCACAGGAAGAGCAGATTGAATAACCTGCCTGATTCTGAACTGGGAATGCAGTGTCAATATCGCCATGATTAAAATACCTGCACACCAGACAAACAAAAGCAGGTAATTTACAAGTGCGGGAGTCTCATGCTTTACCGAAATGGTAAAATCCTGCATCCAGTTGGCAGCTGTGGAAGCAGCTGCTGCGGTACCGGTATCTAAGGCTGCAGTTCCCCCAGAGTTTTTTGAAACACCAAACTGCGTAAGCCATTGCCAGATTCCGTTCAGCCCGTCTGATCTCACAGGGATAAACGGCAATGCGAGTATGATCAGCAGTAAAAACCACAGATTATACTGCACCCTGAGAGATAGATGATTTTTGCAAAGTTTCTTAACCAGCAGGATCGCCGATACACATATTAAGATGGCTGCGCTGATAATTAAGAAGCGAATGCCAAGAGTATCAATCATGGGTACCTCCATTCAGGGATTTCTTCCTCAGCAGATTTTGCAGATCCTGGATTTCGTCCTCAGATAAGTTATCTTTTTCCAGGAAGTTAGTCATCATAGAAGTTAGATTTCCATTATAAAACCGTTTCAGGAATGAATCATTTTCATGATCCAGATATTCGTCCTCCTGAACCAGTGGTGTATATACAAAAACACGGCTCTCTTTTTCATAGGTCAAAGCTTCTTTTTGAACCAGCCGTTTTAATAATGTCTGAATTGTTTTCGGACTCCAGGTAGTAGTCTTAGTTAGCTTATCCGTGACTTCATTGGTACTGATCGGTGCATATTTCCAAACAATTTTCATCACTTCATATTCAGCCTCGGATATTTGCGGTAATTTTTTCATGAATGATCCTCCTTAGATACTACGTTTGTAATATAAACAGTATAGCCGGATGAAAGGGGAATGTCAAGTAAGATGCTCTTGTAAATGTATCTATCTGGCTTGCATCTGCGGTATAACTTTTTTGATTTCATCATGACTGGGAATTCTGCAATTTTATAATGATTTCATACAATCACACTGGCAAAAGAAATCCAATTGCGTTATACTTGGAACATAACGATACAGGCAGGAGAACAGGAAGATGACAGAAAAATTATTTTACGAAAACAGCTATATACAGAGATTTGAAGCAGAAGTTCTGGCTTGCGAAAAGCAGGAAGGCTCTTATGAAATAGTATTAGATAAAACGGCATTTTTCCCGGAAGGCGGCGGACAAAGCGCAGACCGTGGTTTTCTCAACGGGATTCCGGTATCCGATGCCAGGGAAAAGAATGGGATTGTGTATCATACCACAAATCAGCCCATTCATCCGGGAACACCCGTTTCAGGGGAAATAAGTTTTAAGGAACGTTTTTCTAAGATGCAGCAGCATACCGGGGAGCATATTATTTCCGGAATTGTGCACAGGAGGTTTGGCTGGCACAATGTGGGATTTCACCTTGGAAGCGAAATAGTAACAATGGATTTTGATGGGGCATTAAATGCGGATGAATTAGCGGACATAGAATATCAGGCAAATGAAATAGCATTTTCCAACAGAAAAGTGGAAATATCTTATCCTGCCAAAGAGGACCTGGATAAGTTGGAATACCGCAGTAAAATTGAGATTGAAGGACAGGTAAGGATTGTAACGATTCCAGGTGTAGATGTATGTGCCTGCTGTGCGCCTCATGTAAATTATACAGGTGAGATTGGGATGATTAAGATTGTGGATGCACAAAAATACAAAGGCGGAACCAGAGTCAGTATGTTGTGCGGATTCCGTGCTTTGCATGACTATCGGACCAAGGAGCGGAATATAAATCAAATATCAATAGTGCTGTCTGCTAAACCAAACTTGTCTGCTGAGGCGGTAGTACGCCAGAAAGAAGAATTGCAGCATGATAAAGACAGGATGATCTACTTTCAGGGGAAATACATAGAAGAAAAAGCAGGCAGAATACCAGAAGGCGGGGACGGGCATATCGGAATGCTTCTCTTTGAAGAAGATCTGGACAGCGGCATGATGCGGAAATATGTTAATCTTTCCGTTGGAAAAACAGATGGGATCAGCGGATGCTTTGTAGGGGATGATCTGAATGGATACCGGTATGTACTGGGCAGTGAAACTTTGGATGTAAGGATTATTTCAGGTGAGATGAACCGCGATCTGGACGGGAAGGGCGGTGGAAAGCCCGGGATGGTTCAGGGTTCCGTAAACGGAACGAAGGAACAGATATTAAACGTAATGAAAAGGGTATTGGCTGATTCCAAAACAGAAAGGAAATAGACACAGAAAGGAAGCCACATTGGCGGCAGTATTACAGGAGTGTCTGTGATCTGCAAGGGGTATAAGCATGATGGATGTAATTATAATTGGGGCAGGAGTAATTGGTTCTTCCATAGCCAGGGAGTTATCCAGATATCAGCTGGATATCTGTGTGCTTGATAAAGAACCGGATGTGTGCTGCGGTACCTCGAAAGCAAACAGCGGAATTGTCCATGCAGGGCATGATGCGAAACCGGGTACGTTAAAAGCCAGGTTAAATGTTCTGGGAAATCAGATGATGGAGGAGACAGCCAGGGAACTGGACATTCCTTTTAAAAGAAACGGTTCTATTGTGCTGTGTTTTTCAGAGAGTGAGGCTGACAGGCTGGAAGTGCTCAAGAAACAGGGTGAGCAAAACGGGGTAAAGGGACTGCGCATTGTGACGGGTTCTGAAATGAAAGAAATAGAACCCAATATTTCAAATAAGGTTCAGGCATTTTTATATGCACCTACAGGGGGGATTGTCTGCCCCTTTGAATTGACGGCAGCCATGGCTGAAAATGCTTTTGCCAATGGAGCGGCGTTTTATTTTGATACCCGGGTTAAGGGAATTGAGAAGATGGATAACGGGTACAGGGTCGCAACAGACAACGGAGATTTTGAAGCAAAGATGGTGATTAATGCCGCCGGTGTAAATGCAGACCTGTTTAACAATATGGTAAGCAGCAAAAAGCTTTCGATCGTACCAAGAAAAGGGGAATACTGTCTGCTGGATAAAAAGGCGGGAGATTTTGTAAATACTACGGTATTTCAGCTGCCCACCAATCTGGGAAAAGGCGTATTAATTACCCCTACCGTACACGGTAATTTAATGATAGGTCCTACGGCGGAAAATATAATAGACCGGGAAGATACTGCCACAACGGCAGAGGGAATTGCCCAGGTAATTGACAAGGCACTGAATAGCTCCGAAAAAGTACCGGTCCGTCAGGTGATTACATCCTTTGCCGGACTTCGTGCACATGAAAGGGAACGGGATTTTGTCATTGGTGAGGCAGAAGATGCACCGGGATTTATCAATGCGGCAGGAATTGACTCACCGGGTCTTACCAGTGCGCCCGCCATTGGCGTTATGGTTTCAGAAATGGCAGCAAATATATTAAAAGCAGAGAAAAAGGCTGACTTTCAGGCGGAAAGAAAAGGGATACGTTTTATCAGAGATATGGATATAGAGGAGGCAAATGCACGAATTGCGGCAAACCCTGCCTATGGAAGAGTCTTATGCCGATGTGAGACCATTACAGAAGGAGAGATTCTGGATGCGATTCACAGACCGCTGGGAGCGCAAACGTTAGACGGTGTCAAACGCCGGACAAGAGCAGGTATGGGAAGATGCCAGGCCGGATTTTGTTCACCCCGGGTTATGGAGATTCTGGCAAGGGAGCTTGACATACCCCAGGAAGAGATCTGCAAGTCCGAGAAAGGTTCCAATCTAATTGCAGACAGCAAGAGGGAGGGATAATATGGAGTACGATATCATTGTAATTGGCGGAGGCCCTGCGGGTCTGGCTGCAGCAATTGCAGCCAAAGAAAATGGAATACAGGATATCTTAATCCTGGAACGGGAAAACGAACTTGGCGGAATTCTAAACCAGTGTATTCATAATGGATTTGGGCTGCACACTTTTCAGGAAGAACTGACCGGACCGGAGTATGCAGCCAGATATATTGAAAAAATAATGGATTTCCATATTTCATATAAACTGGAAACTATGGTGCTTACTGTTACCAGGGATAAAGAGGTTACGGCAGTGAATCCCGCAGACGGGATTTTCCGTCTGCGTGCCAGAGCTGTGATTTTGGCAATGGGATGTCGGGAACGACCCAGAGGAGCGCTTAATATCCCGGGATTTCGTCCGGCGGGAATCTTTTCAGCGGGCACTGCCCAGAGGCTGGTGAATATCGAGGGGCGGATGCCGGGAAAAGAAGTGGTAATTCTGGGCTCCGGTGATATTGGGCTGATCATGGCAAGAAGAATGACTTTAGAAGGGGCAAATGTAAAACTGGTAGCAGAATTAATGCCTTATTCCGGAGGTTTAAAACGTAATATTGTACAGTGCCTGGACGATTTTGGAATTCCTCTTCGTCTGAGCACTACGGTTGTAAAAATTCACGGAAAAGATCGATTGACCGGAGTCACTATAGCAAAAGTAGATAAAAATAAAAAGCCTGTTGCAGATACGTATGAATATCTGTCCTGTGATACATTGTTATTATCGGTGGGTTTAATCCCGGAAAATGAACTGTCTGTGAATCTGGGGCTTACTATGGTTCCGGCAACAGCAGGACCTCAGGTGGATGAAAGTATGCAGACATGTGTAAGCGGGATATTTGCATGCGGCAATGTACTGCACGTGCATGATCTGGTGGATTATGTTTCCCAGGAAGCTGCCTGTGCCGGTAAAGCAGCTGCAAAGTATCTTGCGGGAGGACTGAGGGAAGCTAGACAAATGGAAGCTAAACCTACACAAGTTAATCAAATTGAAGATCAATATGAAGAGCAACATATAGAGCAACATATAGAAGCGAACCCTATAGAAATTACCGCAGCACAGGGTGTGCGCTATACCGTTCCCCAATTTATTCATACGGCTAATATGGAAGATATGCTGATTCTGCGTTTCCGGGTTGGAGACGTATATCAGAATAAATACATCAGCATGTATTTTGATGAAGAACGGATTGTCCATAAAAAGAAAAAGATAATGGTACCTGGAGAAATGGAAGAACTGAAACTGAAAAAGGCTGATCTGTCCGGATTTCCAGACCTTAAGTGCATTACCGTAAAGATTGAGGAGGCATAAGTGTGATAGAAAGAGAATTAACATGTATCGGATGTCCGCTGGGGTGCGCTCTGACGGTGACAATGGATGGCAATCAGGTGCTTAAGGTGGAAGGGCAATCCTGTAAAAGGGGTGAGGCATACGGCAGGAAAGAGTGTACTCATCCTACCCGGATCGTCACTTCTACTGTAGCAGTAAAAGGCGGTAGTATGGCAAGGGTATCCGTGAAAACAAAAACAGATATCAGCAAAGATAAAATTTTCAGCTGCATGGAGGCAATTCGGGGAATCGAAGTGCAGGCGCCCGTACACATTGGGGATGTGATTCTAAAAAATGTGGCAGGGACACAGACGGATCTTATAGCAACTAAAAATGTACTCTGAAAACCATTAAAAACAAAAGAAAAAACTTTAAAATTGTCTTGTATTATGTGGGATTTTGTTGTATTATTAGAGTATTAAATGGTGCGAAAATCAGAAACCTGAGCGTATTTGGAAAATGCTTTTTCAAACATGCTCCAGTCCCAGGCGACGAGGTTTTTGGACTTCGGGGCGACCGCCAAATGGCATTACAGATGTATTCATTTGGCGTGCAGCCGACGAGAATAAAAAGCAGAGAAGGGGTACAGGATGAATTTAGATGATTTTAATACACCCGGTGAGCATAAAATGCGTATCGTACAGGAACTGGTACCTGGCAAGCAGGTAACTCTGGCACACATAATAGCCAGCCCGGACCCAATTGTATACCGGAAATTGGGGCTAGATCCACAACTGGATTATCAGCGTGCGGCAATTGGAATCTTGAGTATGAGCCCAGCAGAAATTTCTGTAATTGCAGGTGATATGGCAGTAAAGACAGCTAATATTGATCTGGGATTTATTGACAGATTCAGCGGTACATTAATTTTTACCGGCAGAATTTCGGAAGTGGAAGCTGCAATTCAGGCAATTAATAAATATCTGGAAGAAAAACTCAAATTTACGATTTGTGAGATAACCAGGACTTGATGAATTTTCAGACACGCTCTGGGGCGTCAGACAGTTGGCGTGGATTACTTGATTACTTATGTCGTTTGTACAGATTGTAAGAGAAGAGATATCATATATGAAGAAAATTATATTAATGGGAAGAAGCGAGTGTGGCAAGACAACGCTTCGTCAGGCACTGAAAGGTGATACCATTCATTACCATAAAACGCAATACATAAATCACTTTGATGTTGTAATAGACACGCCAGGGGAATACGCGGAGACGAACCGTCTGGGACGTGCCCTGGCGCTCTATGCCTATGAGGCAGATGTGGTAGGGCTTTTAATCAATGCAGATGAACCGTATTCCCTGTTTCCTCCTTGCGTCACAGCGTGTTCCACCAGACCGGTAATTGGTATTGTAACCCAGATCGATTCTCCTACCGGAGACCCTGACCAGGCAGAACGCTGGCTCCGGCTCTCCGGATGCGAGACAGTATTTCGCGTAAGCTCTTATACAGGAGAAGGAATCTGGCAGATTCTGGATTATTTAAGAGATCCCGGTGATGTGCTGCCATGGGATAAAGACGAAGCAGAAAAACCCAGGAAGGTACTTTCAACAAAGTTTGCAGATGAAGAAGAAAAAGAATAATCTATGAAAATAGGGAATGAAAGCCTGGTGTTTACATACCTTTTTTGGAGTGTTTTTTAAACAGCATTCCGGGATTGGGTGAATGTCAGGCTTTTTATAATGAGAAACAATTACCGGCATAAACTATAGTTTCAGTTGACAGAATCAAAGGTAAATAATATAATAATTTGTAGAAAAATAGAGTCAATATAAGTTCCTGCTCGAGGGCGTGTCTGAAAAATCATTCCCGCCATCTGCACGCCCCACTTTGCGGCATATTTGCCCCGAATTCAGGTTACGTAGCCCGCTACGTGCCCTTCATCCGGGACAAATCTCCCACAAACTGTGACGTACATCTGTCAGAAAGCATTTTTCAGACATGCCCTAGCAGGATAATAGGGAAGACGGGTGAAACTCCCGCACAAGTCCGTTACTGTATAGTCAGATACCTGCTTATGTTGTTTGCATTGTATTTCCCTGCGGCAACCGGGGAGTATATTTTTTGTATGGAACCGTTGTCTTATAGTGTATTTGACAACGGATTTTTTGTTGTACCTGTCAGAATGTTGTAGTGTTACGTGAAGTTGTCTAAAAGGAATTTTCAAACACGCTTTCAAACACACTCCAGCAGGCTATAAAGCTTGAATTCACAATAAAGGCATTCTGCCAGCGCCAGCAAAATGGAAAGGATCATATATGGATCAGGATAACGGATTACAGGATTATTATATAATAAAAAATAATAAAAAGCTCAGATACGGCTATACTACAGGCTCCTGTGCAGCAGCGGCAGCAAAGGCTGCAGTGATGATGCTCCTGATGAAAAAAGATGTGGGCACAGTTGATTTGATGACTCCAAAGGGAATTTTACTGCATTTAAACCTGGAGGAGATTAAACGCAGTGAGAGCCAGGTATCCTGTGCGGTAAGGAAGGATGGGGGAGACGACCCTGACGCTACGACAGGTACCCTTGTCTATGCAAAGGTGTGGAAAACATTAGAAACAGGAGTCACAATAGATGGAGGAAAGGGTGTCGGACGGGTTACGAAGAAGGGATTGGAGCAGCCGGTAGGCACAGCTGCCATTAACAGGGTGCCCCGCCAGATGATCCGGGAAGCTGTCACAGACATTTGTGAAGAACAGGATTATCACGGGGGAATTGCAGTGGAAATTTCCATACCGGAGGGAGTAGAAATTGCCAAAAAAACATTTAATCCCAGGCTTGGCATTGAAGGGGGCATTTCTGTACTGGGAACAAGCGGAATTGTAGTTCCCATGAGTGAAGCAGCATTAATTGCAAGTATACGTCTGGAAATGGAGATGAAGAAAGCAAATGGTGCAGAATACCTGGTAATTACTCCTGGTAATTATGGAGAAGCATTTTCCAAAGATCATCTGAATATCGATCTTACCAACTCCATGAAATGCAGCAATTATGTGGGCGACACCATTGATATGGCGGTGGAGCTTGGAATGAAAGGCATTTTGTTTATTGCACATATTGGGAAATTTATTAAGGTTGCTGGAGGGATTATGAACACTCATTCCAGATGCGCCGATTCCAGAGCTGAGATTATGGCTGCAAATGCGGTCCGAGCAGGTGCGCCAATAGAAGCCGTACAGAAAATATTGGAGACGATTACCACGGAAGAGGCTTTAGGGATCTTAAAGGACTATGGTTGCATGGAAGCGGTTATGGAGCATGTACTGGAAAAAATAGATTATTATTTAGATCACCGTTCATATGGAAGTCTGAAGACAGGTGTTATTCTTTTTTCAAATGAATACGGTACCCTTGGCGTGACGGGCGGTGTTGAAGAATTAATGAGTCATTTTGTGCGGTCGTATAAAAGAATATTGGAAACAGATCGGTTATATTTGCGGGAGATGGTACAAGAAGATTTTCCGGATCTCTGCAAAATGCTAAAGGATGAGGAAGTAATGCGTGCTTATGAACATGCATTTGAAGACCGGGAGGCACACGAATGGCTGGATCGCCAGATTATGAGGTATCAACAGTGCGGATTTGGATTGTGGGCCGTCATCTTAAAAGACAGCAATGAAATGATCGGGCAGTGCGGTATTACCATGCAGGACATAGAAGGCGTGGAGGTTCCGGAAGTGGGGTATCTGTTTCAAAAGACATACTGTCATCAGGGATATGCTTCGGAAGCGGCGGAAGCCTGCAAAAAATATGCATTTGAAGTTTTAGAGGTACCGGAACTATATTCCATTATACGTGATACCAATATCCCATCCCAAAAGGTAGCGCTCAGAAATGGAATGACGCAAAAAGGGCAGTTTGTGAAGCATTATTATGGTATAGATATGCCTCATTATATTTATTCGATAACAAGGGATCAGATTAACAATAGCTGAGAATATAACAGATAAATCAATAAGCAGAGCAGAAAGGAAGCTACGGGAAGGCAGCCAAGAATTCCTTCCCAGCAAGTGGCAAAGGTTAAGAAAATGGCAGGTAAATTATTTGGTTTAGGAATCGGACCGGGGGACCCGGAATTACTCACATTAAAAGCAGTCCGCATTATTCAGGAAAGCGAAGTGATTGCAGTGCCGGGAAAAGTAAAAGAAGAAAGCGTTGCGTATCAGATAACAAAACAGGCTGTAAAAGAGCTGGATGAGAAAGAGATCATTGCCGTACACATGCCAATGACTAAGGATCATGAAAAACTGGAAAGCAGTCACAATGAGGGTGCTGACCAGGTAGAAAAATATTTAAAAGAAGGGAAAAATGTCGCCTTTTTAACACTGGGTGATCCAACGGTGTATTCCACTTATTTATATATACATAAAAGGATTCAGGACAGAGGATATGAAGTAGAGATTGTAAGCGGCATTACCTCCTTTTGCGCTGTAGCTGCCCGTTTAAATATTGGACTGGTGGAAAAAGCGGAGCCTTTACATGTCATTCCGGCATCTTATCAAATCGAAGATGCGCTGAAACTTCCGGGTACAAAGGTACTGATGAAGGCAGGCAAAAAAATGGCGATGGTAAAAGAAGAACTGCAAAAGAGAAATGAAAGAGCAGTTATGATTGAAAACTGCGGTATGGAAAACGAAAAAATCTACCGTTCGGTGGAAGAAATACCGGAAGATGCCGGATATTACTCATTAATTATTGCAAAGGAGAATTAAAATGGTACATTTTGTAGGAGCAGGTTCGGGAGCGGCAGATTTAATCACAGTCCGCGGGAAAAAATTATTGGAAGAGGCAGATGTTATCATTTATGCAGGTTCTCTTGTGAATCCGCAGCTTCTGGATTATAAAAAGGATGACTGCAGGGTTTATAACAGTGCAACGATGACGTTAGAAGAAGTATTGGAGGTTATGTTTGCCACTGAGGAAAAAGGGCTTACTACGGTAAGGCTGCATACGGGAGATCCCTGTCTGTACGGAGCAATCCGTGAACAGATGGATGTCCTGGATGAAAAAAAGATCAGGTACGATTACTGCCCGGGTGTGAGCTCCTTTAGTGGTGCAGCATCTGCACTGAATCTGGAATATACGCTGCCGAATGTATCACAAAGCGTTATTATTACCCGTATGGCAGGCCGTACTCCCGTTCCGGAAAAAGAAGAAATTGCATCGTTCGCAGCACATCAGGCGACCATGGTTGTATTCTTAAGTACCGGAATGCTGGAAAAGCTGTCAGAACGTTTAATTGCGGGCGGCTATACTGCGGATACCCCGGCTGCAATCGTATACAAGGCTACCTGGGAGGACGAGAAAGCATTTGTCTGCACGGTAGGGACACTTGCGAAAACAGCGGCGGAAAATCAGATTACAAAAACAGCCCTTATGATCATTGGCGATGTGGTCAGCCATAGCCATTATGACCGTTCAGAATTATACAATCCTGCATTTACAACAGAGTTCCGGGAAGCTAGTGCCGCGCGGAGAGCAAATACGCCGGGAGACACTAGTACAACAGAGTAATTGCGGCACAGGATAGGAGTTTATATGAAATTAGCAATGATAAGTTTTACCGAACGTGGGAGCAGGCTCTGCCGCAATTTGTCAGAGGCCCTGGAAATGCAGGGGTACTGCTGTGAGGCTTATGCAATGAAAAAGTATGCCGAACCACATCAGCTGATCCCTTTGACAAAGCCCCTTCAGGAATGGACGGGGGAGATGTTCGAAGCATGTGATGCCATTTGCTTTATTGGAGCGTCGGGAATTGCAGTCCGAAGCATTGCCCCGTTTGTCCGTGATAAGACAAAGGATCCGGCAGTGGTAGTCATGGATGAAAAAGGAATATTTGCAATCTCGCTGTTATCGGGGCATCTGGGAGGCGCAAATGATCTGGCTGGGGTGCTTGCCAATTTAACAGGTGCCATACCGGTTATTACCACTGCTACGGATGTAAACGGAAAGTTTGCCGTAGACGTGTTTGCGAAGAAAAACAGATTATATATTGAAAATATGACTTATGCAAAGGAAATCTCCGCAGATGTACTGGATGAAAAGCCGGTAGGATTTTACAGTGATTTTCCGGTGCTGGACCAGATTCCGGAAGAAATTATTCCGGTAACCAAAGAGCAGGTATTCGAAGGGACCAATGGAATGGCAGTAACGCTTTATCCTAATATCCAGCCCTTTAAGCATACGCTCCATCTGATTCCCAAAATCCTGACGGTTGGAATCGGTTGCCGCAGGGGAACGGATGCAGCGGAAATTGAGCAGGCAGTGATGGAGTCGTTAAGTGCGGCGGGATTCTCCATTCATGGTATCGAACAGATCGCAAGTATCGATCTGAAGGCGGAAGAACCCGGCATCTTAAGCTTCTGTGAAAAATATAAGATTCCCTTTGTAACTTACAGCAAAGAAGAATTATCAGAAGTAAAGGGAACATTTACGGAGTCGGAATTTGTAAAAGAAATTACAGGAGTATCCAATGTATGCGAAAGAAGTGCGGTACTTGGAAGCCTGAGAGGCAGATTAATACAAAAAAAGAAAGCGGCAAAAGGCATTACAACCGCCATTGCCCTAAGAGAATGGAGTGTTGAATTTGAATAAGATATATGTAGTTGGAATTGGACCGGGAGAATATGAACAGATGACCATGCGTGCAGCAAATGCCCTGAATGGCTGTGATACAATTATCGGTTATACGGTGTATGTAGATCTGGTAAAAGAGCATTTTGCAGGAAAAGAGTTCCTGACCACACCCATGACTAAAGAGGTAGATCGCTGCGTCCTTGCTTTTGAAGAGGCGAAAAAAGGTAAAAATGTTGCGATGATCTGCAGTGGGGATGCAGGTGTATATGGTATGTCCGGACTGATGCTGGAAATTGGTGCAGAGTATCCCGAGATTGAAGTAGAAGTCATTCCGGGAGTAACTGCAGCTACCGGCGGAGCAGCCGTACTTGGAGCACCCTTAATCCATGACTTCGCATTAATCAGCTTAAGTGATCTCTTAACACCCTGGGAAAAAATAGAAAAAAGGCTGGTTTTGGCTTCGGAAGCAGATTTTGTGATCTGTCTGTATAATCCCTCCAGTAAAAAACGTCATGATTACCTGCAGAAGGCATGTGATCTTATGATGCAGCATAAAGGGGGAGAAACAATCTGCGGTATTGTAATGAATATCGGCAGAGAGGGAGAATCCATGGAGGTTATGACTTTAAAAGAACTGCGTGATACCAAAGTGGACATGTTTACCACTGTGTTTATCGGTAATTCCCAGACAAAAGAAATAGACGGGAAGATGGTTACCCCAAGAGGATACAGACATGGATAAGATCCTGATTTTTGCCGGAACAACGGAAGGGCGTGAACTGGTACAGCACTGTACCAGTTACCTGTGCCCGGAGTCAGCGGATCAGGCTGTGGAAATTCATGCCTGCGTTGCAACGGAGTATGGCGGACAGCTGATTTCCTTCGATGCGATATCGGATGCACAAAAAGAATCCGCTCCGGGTATAAGGGTGCATACCGGGCGTTTAACCACGGAGCAGATGGCAGACTTGATGAAGGAAGAACAGATAGACCTGGTTATTGATGCCACACATCCTTATGCCGTTGCTGTTTCTGAGAATATTCAACTTGCCTGCACCCGGTGCGGCATGGAATATTTACGCCTCTTAAGAGGAAACAGTCATCTAAATGTGGATCGGGATATTACGGTTGTGGCTTCCATAGAGGAAGCGGTGGAATTCCTTAAAAATACAAAGGGAAATGTGCTGGTTACCACGGGCAGCAAGGAACTGGCAAAATTTACTGCAATCCCAGGCTTTCAGTCCCGCATTTTTGCCCGGGTTCTGTCTACACCAGATGTTGCAGCAGCCTGTGCAGAATTAGGGTTTCAGGGCAGGAACCTGATCTGCATGCAGGGACCATTTTCGGAAGAATTAAATGTTGCCATGTTAAAACAGATTGGTGCATCCTATCTGGTTACGAAAGATTCCGGGAAATCCGGAGGATTTGAAGAGAAAATAACAGCAGCCAGACGTGCCGGTGCACAAGTGGTTCTGATTGGCAGACCGGTAGAAAATACCGGATTTTCCATGGAAGAAATAAAAGAAATGCTAAGGCAGAGATTTGGGGCATTAAACCAGGAAGAGAAGAAAGAAAAACGCTTGGTGTCACTGATCGGGATTGGTATGGGAACGCAAGAAAATATGACAAGAGAAGCATTTGCAGCCTGTGAGGAAGCAGATGTATTGATTGGAGCCGCCAGAATCTTAAAAACAGTGGAGAATCTTGGAAAGCCTGTTTTCGTTTCCTACAGAGAAAATGAAATCAAAGACTTTGTACAAGCACATCCCGCATATAAAAAGATTGCAATTTTACTGTCCGGTGATATTGGTTTCTATAGCGGGGCAAAAAAAATGCTGGATTTGTTTGGGGATTACCATACAAAGGTCTATTCCGGGATATCTTCCGTTGTTTACTTCTGTGGGAAATTGCACACTTCCTGGGAGGATGTTTATCTGATGAGCCTCCATGGGAGGGAACAGAATCTGATAGCAGCGGTAAAGCGCCATAAAAAGGTATTTGCCCTGATCGGGCAGCAGGATGGTGTAAATCAGGTATGCCGGGATCTGTGCAGTTATGGGCTTTCGGATGTAAAAGTGCATACCGGAGAAAACCTGTCCTATTCAAATGAACGTATTTTAAGCGGTACAGCAAATTCCATGTCGGAAGAGACCTTTGAAAAGTTATCGGTAGTATTGATCGAAAATCCGGAGGCTTCTATGGTGGTTACCCATGGAACCCGGGATGAAGCATTCTTAAGGGATAAGGTGCCAATGACAAAAAGTGAAGTACGCAGTATTTCGTTATCAAAGCTTCAGTTGAAAGAGGATTCCGTTATCTATGACGTTGGCGCAGGAACCGGCTCCGTATCCGTGGAGATGGCACTGCAGTCCTGGAATGGCGTTGTCTATGCGATTGAGAAGAAAAAGGAAGCGGTTCGGCTCATTGGGGAAAACAAAAAGAAATTTGCTGTCCCGAATCTGAATGTAGTGGAAGGGCTTGCACCGGAAGCATTGGAAGAACTGCCTGCACCAACCCATGCATTTATCGGCGGTTCATCCGGAAATCTGAAGCAGATCATGGAATTAATCCTGGGGAAAAATCCAAAAGCCCGGATTGTGATTAATGCCATTGCCCTGGAAACCGTAGCGGAAGCACTGAACTGCCTGAAGGAACTGCCGGTGAAGGATACGGATATTGCTGCCGTGTCGGTGGGAAAATCAAAAGAAGTAGGCAATTATCATATGATGATGGGACAGAATCCGGTTTATATTATTTCCTGCACAGGGGAATGATCTTGAAACACACTCTGGTACTGCCTGTCACAGGAATAGCCTGTCTGAAAGGAGATAGCATGCATCAGCCTAGAATTTTAATCACCGCAGGAGCAAGCGGCAGCGGAAAAACGTTAATAACCTGTGGCATTTTGCAGGCACTGCGGGAGCGGGGACTAAAAGTTTCCTCCTTCAAAAGCGGTCCCGACTATATAGATCCCATGTTTCACAGCAAGGTCATCAAAGCAAAGTCAGCCAATCTGGATTTGTTTTTTACTAACCCGGAAGTGACCAGATATTTGTTTACCAGAACAGCCCAAGACACTGATATTTCCGTTATGGAGGGCGTTATGGGATTCTATGACGGACTGGGGGGGACATCCGTTACCGCCAGTACCTATGAACTTGCAGCCGCCACAGATACACCGGCGGTAATGGTGGTAAACTGCCGGGGCATGAGCATATCGGTGCTTGCACAGATCAAAGGATTTGTGGAGTATAAACCGGACAGCCATCTAAAAGGAGTAATCCTCAATCAGATGTCGCCAATGCTCTATCCCAGGATAAAGGCAGCCATTGAGGAAGAAATTGGCGTCAAAGTGTACGGCTATGTGCCAAAGATAACAGATTGCCTCATTGAAAGCAGGCATTTGGGGCTGGTGCTGCCGGATGAAGTCAAAGATCTGGAAGAGAAACTGAGAAACCTGGCGTCAGTTCTGGAAGAGACGCTGGATATAGATGGACTGATAGAACTGGCTGGTACGGCACCATCCATCAGTGGCAACCCGCCGGAGTTTGAAAAGGTGGCGGGCAATCCGGTGATTGCAGTAGCTTCAGATGAAGCGTTTTGCTTTATCTACCAGGATAACCTTCGCATTCTGGAAGAAATGGGTGCAAAGCTTGTATATTTCTCGCCCCTTACAGATGCGAAGCTTCCGGAAGGTGCAGACGGATTGCTGTTATACGGAGGCTACCCGGAGCTGTTTGCCAAAAAACTGCATCAAAATAAAATTATGAGGCAGGATATTAAGGAAAAATTGGAATCCGGTCTTCCCTGCATGGCAGAATGCGGTGGCTTCTTGTATCTCCATGAACAGATGGAAGATATGGAAGGGAATACTTACGAAATGGCTGGAGTCATTTCCGGCAGGGCATACCGTACAGAAAAGCTGGGAAGATTTGGATACATCGATTTGACACCCAGAAAGGATCAACTGCTGGGAATGGATATTGGTACCATTAAGGCTCATGAATTTCATTATTTTGACAGCACGAATACGGGCAGCAGTTTTCAGGCAAGAAAACCTGCCGGGAAAAGAGAGTGGGAATGTATCTGCGGCAGCGGGCAGCTGATTGCGGGATTTCCCCATCTCTATTATTATTCCAATCCGGCGGTGCCGTACCGATTCCTGAAACAGTGTGTATCCTACAGGGAATTACGAAGTGAAAGTGGAGGAAGAGAAGGATGTTATCATCCATATTAGCATTAATATTAGGTTTTCTGCTGGATCTGATTATTGGAGATCCGCATTTCATCTATCATCCTATCCGGCTGGTGGGGAATCTGATTTCCGTTACGGAAAAAGGACTTCGAAGTGTATTTCCAAAATCGGAAAAGGGAGAGCTTGCAGCAGGCGTTGTACTGGTTGTAATCGTTGCAGGCATCACCACAGCGGTACCCTGGCTCATCTTATATCTGGCGGGTCTTCTAAGCAGCGGGCTGGTATTCGTTTTACAGACGATTATGTGCTACCAGCTTTTGGCTACGAAATCACTTAAAACGGAGAGTATGAAAGTGTACGACAGATTAAAGCAGCATGATCTGGAAGGCAGCAGGTATGCAGTGTCCATGATCGTGGGACGGGATACCAAGAGCCTGGATGAAACCGGTGTAACAAAGGCAGCAGTAGAAACCGTAGCGGAGAATACATCCGATGGAATTATCGCCCCCATGCTTTTTATGGCGATCGGCGGTGCCGTATTTGGATATTTTTATAAAGCGATTAATACCATGGATTCCATGGTTGGATATAAAAATGATAAATATCTTTACTTTGGCAGATTTGCGGCAAAGCTGGATGATGTTGTAAATTATATACCGGCAAGAATTTCAGCGTATCTGATGATCGGGGCATCTTTTTTTGCAGGTCTTTCCGTAAAAGATGCATACCGGATCTATAAAAGAGACCGTTATAATCACGCAAGCCCCAACTCTGCACAGACAGAGGCGGTAATGGCCGGAGCGCTGCAGATACAACTGGCAGGTGATGCCTGCTATTTTGGAAAGCTGTATAAAAAGCCAACCATTGGAGATCCCGTCCGGACAGTGGAGGCGGAAGATATTAAGCGGGCAAATGTGCTGCTTTACGCCACTGCCATATTATCTTTGTTTGTATTTGCTGTGATAAAGCTTGCGGTATGGGGATTTCTCTTTTGTTAATCCGATAAAGAAAAGAATCAGGAAGAGGGGAGCGTCTATGGCTCCCAAGAGGACAAGGTATGGATATCGAAAAACATAAATACGATGGAGGCATCTATTCCTCGGAAATGGATATTGAAAAACGTAAACATGGTGGAGGCATCTATTCCTCGGAAATGGATATCGAAAAACACAAACACGGTGGAGACATCTATTCCCAGGAAGTGAAAATGGATTATTCTGCGAATATCAATCCCCTGGGGATGCCGAAAGCGGTCATCCAGGCGGCATATGAAGGGATTTTAAGTTCGGTGAATTATCCGGATATCCACTGCGGGAAGCTGCGGGAAGCACTGTCTTTTAAGGAAGGTATCCAGAAGGAGCATATCATCTGCGGCAATGGTGCGGCAGAGTTGATTTTTTCCCTGACAGCGGCAATCAAACCGAAAAAAGCATTACTGGCGGCGCCTGGTTTTGCAGAGTATGAACAGGCACTGCGGATCAATGGGTGTGAGGTAGTGTACTATCTCCTGAAAGAAGAGCAGGGTTTTGAACTGCAGGAGGATTACCTGGAGTCCATTACACCGGATTTGGATTTGTTATTCTTATGTGTTCCGAACAACCCAACAGGACTAGTAAGCCCGAAGGATTTTCTGGCTAAGATCCTGGATAAATGCAGGGCATGCAATGTCTGGATGGTAGTAGATGAATGTTTTAATGATTTTTTAGATGACGCTGCGGTGTATACCATGAAGAATGAAATTACTTCAAATGATCATTTATTTATCTTAAAAGCATTTACAAAACTCTATGCTATGGCGGGACTGCGCCTGGGATATGGCTTTTGCAGCAATCTGGAACTTTTAGAAAAAATGGCGGATTCCGTCCAGCCCTGGAACGTTTCCATACCGGCACAGATGGCAGGAACAGCAGCGCTGCGCGAGGTGGGATTTGTAGAAAACAGCAAGGCACTGATTCGGGAAGAACGCCAGTATTTATCAACCAAAATGAAGGAACTGGGATTTCAGGTTTATAATTCAAAAGCCAATTTCCTTTTTTTTCACGGACCTGAGAATCTGGCAGAGGAGTGTAAAGAACAGGGTATTCTCATACGGGACTGCAGTAATTACTATGGTCTGAGTGATGGATATTACCGAATTGCAGTAAGAACACATGAAGAAAATGAAGCGTTAATTGATATCATGCAGGAGATTATAAGAGCCCGGGACAGCCACGCAGACCATTAGAGGTTTTGTGCACCCGGGGCTTAGATTGGCGGCGTTTTTAAATCAAAGCGTAAGTTCATGATCATATCAGGGAGCAGGTTAAGCTCTCTATCAGAAAAAGGTTAGCAAAAGAGTCACATAGGAGGAAAATATGGCAAAAGCAATTATGGTGCAGGGGACCATGTCTAATGCAGGCAAGAGTCTGTTAGCGGCGGGGCTTTGCAGGATCTTTAAGCAGGACGGTTACAAAGTAGCACCTTTTAAATCCCAGAACATGGCTTTAAATTCATTTATTACAGAGGAAGGGCTTGAGATGGGACGTGCACAGGTTATGCAGGCAGAAGCAGCAGGCATCAAGCCTTCTGTTTATATGAATCCCATTCTTTTAAAGCCCACCAATGATATTGGCTCACAGGTGATCGTAAATGGAGAAGTGATTGGGAATATGAGCGCAAGAGAATATTTTGCGTATAAAAAGAATCTGGTTCCTGATGTGCTGCGTGCTTATCATAAACTGGAAGAGGAATACGATATTATTGTAATCGAGGGTGCCGGGAGTCCTGCAGAAATTAATTTAAAGCAGGAAGATATTGTAAATATGGGCATGGCGAAAATGGCGAAAGCCCCGGTTCTCCTTGTTGGAGACATTGACAGAGGCGGTGTGTTTGCACAGCTGATCGGTACGGTAATGTTATTGGAAGAGGATGAGAAGGCGATGGTAAAGGGCCTGATCATTAACAAATTCCGGGGAGATAAGACCATTTTGGAACCGGGAGTTGAAATGCTGGAAGAGCGGGCAGGTATTCCCGTGGTGGGAGTAGCGCCTTATCTTCAGATAGAGGTGGAGGACGAAGACAGTCTGACGGAGCGCTTTTCGGGAAATCAGGAAGTTGGCTTAATCGATATTGCAGTCATACGCCTGCCGAGAATCTCCAATTTCACTGATTTTAATCCATTTGAGAGCATGGAGGGCATATCCCTTCGTTATGTACATTCCGTCTCAGAGCTTAAGAACCCGGATATGATTATTTTACCGGGTACGAAAAATACCATGGAAGATTTGCTGTGGATGCGCCAGAACGGTCTGGAGGCAGCAGTGCTTAAGCGGGCAGCAGCAGGGAAAATTATTTTTGGGGTCTGCGGCGGATACCAGATGCTGGGTGAGACACTGTCTGATCCGGAGGGTGTGGAAGCCGGGGGAGAGATCAAAGGAATGGGTCTTTTGCCTATGGATACGGTATTTGAAAAAGAAAAGACAAGAACCCGGGTATCCGGAACATTTGGCAGGATTGACGGCCCCCTTGACAGCCTCTCCGGTGTAAAGCTGGAAGGTTATGAGATTCATATGGGCAGCAGTACTTTAAAAGAAGGCTGTGTACCTCTAACCGCTATCTCTGACGGGGTAACGCATTCAAAAGAAAAACCGGACGGAGCATACAGAGATCATGTCTATGGAACCTATGTACACGGCATTTTTGACAAGGAAGAAGTGGCAAAGGAAGTGATCATGTCACTGGGCAGAATAAAAGGGATAGATGCAACGGAGATAACCAGTGTAGACTTCCAGGCATTTAAAGAAACCCAGTATGATATTCTGGCATCAGAGCTGAGAAAGCATTTTGATATGAAGAAAATATACCAGATTATGGAAGAAGGCATTTAACAGAGCATTTGAGCTTCGTGCGTTAGAGTATGTTTGAAAAACGCAGATAAGTGGAATGAGAGGACATCATGAAAGTAGAATTAGAAAATGTAAAACCCAGAGATATAGAAAAGAGAAGTTTTGAAATCATTACGGAAGAGCTTGGAGAAAGAATACTTCCAGAAGATCAGGAACTGATTATCAAACGCTGTATCCACACCAGTGCCGACTTTGATTACGCAGATAATCTGTGCTTTTCAGAAGAGGCAGTGGCAAAAGCAATCAGTGCAATAAAGTCAGGTGCCTGTATCGTTACCGATACCCAGATGGCAAAAGCCGGCATTAATAAAAAAGCCCTTGCTAAGTACGGCGGTGAGGTATACTGCTTTATGTCAGACGAAGACGTGGCGCAGACAGCCAGGGAAAATGGCAGTACCAGAGCCACAGCCAGTATGGATAAAGCTGCTGCAATGGGGAAAAAACTAATCTTTGCCATTGGAAATGCGCCTACGGCATTAGTGAGAATTTATGAACTGATTCAGGAGAAAAAGTTAGATCCTGAATTAATTATCGGTGTTCCGGTTGGATTTGTAAATGTAGTACAGTCTAAAGAATTGATTATGGACAGTGACGTTCCTTATATTGTTGCCCGGGGAAGAAAAGGCGGGAGCAATATTGCAGCCTGTATCTGTAATGCACTGTTATATATGATTGATGATAACAGGGAATAGAGAAGCGGCGTGGGTTTAGCAGAAGCTGGTCCACCCCCTTCTGCTAAAAAAGAACTGCCGGTGCGGGAGGGCACTTTTTCAGTGCCCTCCGCACCGGCAGTTCTTTTTTTACAGGTTCATATCCGTTTTAGTGCAGGAAAAGCAGAGGGGCAGTTCAAAATCAAAAATTTTATCTGCGACAATGGAAATAGAACCAATCAGGGATGCCTTGCCAATAAAAGTGGACTTTTGTACTTTTATACTGTGATAAAAAGGCTGGGGCCTCAATAACGCAAGTTTTTGCATTAACAGATCTTCCATTGTACTGCCGGGAACATGAAAGGGGTAATCGATAATAATGGTTGAGAGGTCTAAAATATTTAAAGTGTTGGTGATTGCCTGGGCGATGTAGGTGCAGAACTGATCCAGTGCCAGGACAGCCAGCGTATCCCGGGTGTTTGCGGCATCCAGAATCTGTATCCAGGAGGGGGCACTTAATGGTGCCAGGGGAGAAGCGGGATATAAGTATTTTAATTCCTGTATCCGGTAACGCAGCTGTTTGAGATTGGCATAGAGCTCTAAGCAGCCTGCATTTCCGCATTCACACCTGGGTCCTGCAAAGTTAATGGACGTATGTCCCAGTCCGCCATTTTGTCCAAATTCCCCGTCATACAATTTGTTGTCCAGAACAACGCCTGCACCAATGCCATTCGTAATGTGCAGGTATAGAAAATTGGCGATGCCGGAAGCATCTCCGTATAATTTTTCAGCCAAAGCACCTGCATTGGATTCGTTCATCAGATAAGTTGGAATCTCTGTCAATTTCATCATTTCAGAAATAATAGGCATAATTTCAATATTGTGAAAGAACGGAGGCCTTAGAATTAAGCCATTTTTACTGTCCAAAGGACCAATGGAAGAGATTCCGATGGCAATGATACTGCGCCCCGTCCGGTCTTTTAACGTCATAAATGCCTGATAGAGATATTGAATCACCTCATCGCTGGAAAGAGCATGATTGTCCAGAGGGACATTAACAGGTGGCAGAATCAGCGTACCGCTTAAATCCCCCAGGGCGATCTGAAGAAAATCCCGCTCAATTAACATTCCGCAGATACAGGGTGAATCATCCGAGAGCTTCAGCGAAAGAGGTTTGCGGCCGGAAGAGGTGGCCTCTTTTTGATTTTCAAATTCTGCGATATAACTGGAAGCGATTAATTCCGATACAATATTGCTGATAGACATTTTAGACAGTCCGGTAATGGAAGCCAGCTGTGTCCTGGAAAGTCCAAAATGTGTTGCTATTATTTTTAAAACCAACATGCGGTTGCTTGCTTTTAAATCCTGTGCATTAGATCCTATGGTTTCCATAAAATCCTCCTTTATAAAATTGTTCTGACGCTGTTGCATTTCTGTCATTCTAATTATAACTGAAAGATACGAATCAGTATATACTTTTTCTTGATCCATCCCAAAAACGTAACCAGTATTTATAAAATGAGTTTATCAAATCTTGGAATGAAAGTAAATTGGATATATTATTAATAAAATATATTTGTAAAATATGCATATTTATGACTAGTAATTATTGTAATATTTGTACAAAATGATTATATAAAAGAAAAACAACTTGATTAATTAGTATAACGGTGATACTATTAAGAAAAAGCAGGGAGGTAATAAAATGAATTCGCGGGAAAGAATAATTGCAGCACTGAACCACCGGAAATTAGATGTCATTCCCATTGATTTTGGAGCCATGAGATCTACCGGCATCAGTATCTGGGCATATCAGAAATTAAAAGAGCATCTGGGGCTGGATACATCCACTACAAAATTGTATGATGTCTTTCAACAGCTGGCGGAACCAGAGAAAGAGATACTCGACAGGCTGGGTGCAGATGTGGTTCAGGTACACCGCCTGGCTGCAGCATTTGGAGTGAAAATAGACCGGTGGAAAGCAGGAGATAACGGAAGGGGGATCAAATGTATGGTACCGGAAGACTATCATCCGATACCAATGGAAAATGGAGAATTAACCATACAGAGGGATGGGAAAGTATTAGCCATAATGCCAAGAGAAGGCTATTATTTTGATCAGACCTGTCATCCGCTTGCGGAGGCGGAAGATGCAGGAGATTTGGAAAGTTTTACATTTCCGGTTATCACAGAAGAAGAAATCTGTTATATGGAGCAGCAGGCAAAAGACGCTTATGAAAACACAGACAGGGCAGTGTTAATGGAATTCGGAGGAAATATATTAGAGGCAGGAGAATCTGATTTTGGTTTTGAAAATTTCTTTATGAATCTTCTGGCGGAACCGGAATTGGTACATGCTTACCTGAATAGGCTGTCTGACTCTTATATCGAAAGCCTGAAAAGACTTATGCCAAGAGTACATCAGTATATTCAGATCATACAGTTTGGGGATGATCTGGGCTCCCAGGAGTCTACGCTGATTTCCAAAGAGGTTTACCGGGAGATGATAAAGCCTTATCACAAAAAAATCTTTTATTATATCAGAGAAAATTATCCGGAGGTCAAAGTATTTTTACATAGCTGTGGTGCCATTTTAGAATTAATACCCGACTTAATCGATGCAGGTGTTCAGATTCTAAATCCCATTCAGATTGCGGCTAAAGGAATGGATCCCGAGGCGCTGGTAGAGCGATTCGGTGATGATCTGGTATTCTGGGGCGGAGGGTCCAACACCCAGGTTACCTGTAATTATGGAACGGTGGAAGAGATACAGGCAGAGGTTAAAAAGTTAATACAGATATTTTCAAAAAAGAACGGTTACGTCTTTAACCAGGTGCACAACCTGCAGGCAAATGTACCGCCTGAAAAAATACTTGCGATCTATGATGCGGCACAGGAATACCGGAAGGAACAGATTCAGTCGGGTAAATATTAAATTGCGGAGGAAAACGGGATGAAGGTAAAAAAAGTATTGGCAGTTATGATGGCATTGGGGATGACATTATCATTAGCAGCATGTGGAAGCGGGACAGAGAGTACGAAAGGAACACAAGCGAGCACAGCGGGTCAGGGTACAGTGAAAGAAACAGAAGCAAATAAGGAATCAACAGAAATGAAAACTGAGGCGGACACCTCAGAGTCAAAAGCGGCGGGGGACGAAACGAAAGCCCCGGAAACGGAACAGGGGTCTACAAAGGAAGCAAAGAAAGATCCAAAGGATATTAAAGTGGCAGGGGTTGTATTCCAGGAGGATCAGTTTATGATGTTGATGCAGATGGGGTATCAGGCAGCGGCTGATCATTATGGAGTAACCTGCATGCTGAGTAATACCAACAACGACCAGGCAAAAGAGGCAGAGCTGATTAATACCTATGTAACACAGGGGATAGACGGAATTGCAATATCTCCGTTGAATGAAACTTCATCCATCCAGACCCTGAAAATGGCAAATGAGAAGGGGCTTCAAATAGCAGTGGGCAATACCCAGCTGAAAGATGCACCCTTTGTATGTGGTGGATTTACATCGGATAATTACAACTTAGGAGAATTAACGGGAAAAGAAGCAAGAAAGTATATTGAAGAAAAATTAGGCGGAAAAGCAAAAATTGCTATCGTAGAATACAAATCCCTCCTTCCCGAGCAGTCTACGGCGAGAAGAACCGGATTTGTTGATCAGTTAGAAGGACTGGATGTGGAAATCGTAGCGGATCAGGATGCATGGCTTCAGGATACGGCGATCCAGGTAGTGGGAGACATTTTAACGGCAAATGAATCAAAAGGTGGAATTGACATGATCTGGGCAGCTAATGACGGTGGCACAATCGGGGCTACTATGGCTGTGAAAAATGCAGGAAAAGCCGGGACAACGGTAGTCTTTGGCACCGATGCGGCAGAACAGCAGGCAGCATTTATTCAGTCAGATGATAACATTTTGCAGTGCGTAACGGGGCAGGATCCCTATACCATCGGATATAATACAATGGAAGTTTTGATTAAAGCAATTATGGGGGAAGAGGCTTCTTACGGAAAAGAAGTTGTGGTTCCGGGCATTGTATTGACCAGGGACGATATCCCGGCTGTACAGGCATTTGAAAAAGATCTGGCTGAGAAGACAGGCAAATAGGCTTTGGGCTCAGTCAGCCCTGGATTAGGAGAGGTGAAACCATGAGTGTTTTAAAAGCGGAAAATATAACAAAGGTTTACCCTGGAACAATTGCCCTTAACGATGTGACAGTATCATTTGAAAGTGGAAAGGTGCATGCATTTATCGGCAAAAACGGATCCGGAAAGTCTACGTTGGTTAAAGTTTTTTCGGGAGCAGTAGAACCCACTAAGGGTAATTTTTATTTAGATGATGAAAGGCTGAAACTCAGTTCCCCACAGGAAGCCTTCAGCAAGGGGATAGCCACCGTTTATCAGGAATTAAGCCTGATTCCGGGACTCTCGGTAGCGGAGAATATTTTAATGGGAAGGCTGCCTATGAAAGGAAAGTTTATCGACTGGAAAGAAACATATAAGCGTGCCAAGTCCGTTCTGGAAGATTTAAAAGTAGACATTTCACCCAAAGAGATAGTGGCGAACTTAAGTCTGTGGCAATGCCAGATGGTAGAAATCGTAAAAGCAATGAGTGCAAGCCCAAAAGTTTTAATGCTGGACGAACCCACATCCTCTCTTGCCAATCATGAAATCGCACTGCTATTTGACATGATCCGGAGACTAAAAGAAAAAGACGTCATTATCATTTATATCTCTCACAGGCTTCAGGAACTGTGGCAGATTGCAGATACCTGTACAGTTCTGCGGGACGGTGTATTTATCGGTAAAACGGTAATGAAAGATACCAGCCATAAACAACTGGTAAAGATGATGTTTGGAAATGTGGAAATTAAGACAAGACCCAAGGATCTGGTTGCGGGTAAAAAAGAGATTTTAAAAATAGAGGGGTTAACGAGAAAAAATGTATTTTCAGATATCACATTTTCCGTTAAAGAAAATGAAATACTGGGGATTGCGGGAATGTTAGGGGCGGGGAGAACAGAGCTTCTGAAGTCAATCTTCGGCGCCGATCCATTTGATTCCGGAAGAATCGAATTTTATGGAGAGGAAATCAAAAATCCAAATCCGGTAAAAATGAGAAATAAAGGATTTGCCCTGACACCGGAGGATAGAAAAAAAGAAGGACTGGTTCAGATAATGTCCGTCTATGGTAATCTGTGTGTAGCCAGTA
Source organism: uncultured Robinsoniella sp. (assembly GCA_900540475.1). Lineage (GTDB taxonomy): Bacteria > Bacillota > Clostridia > Lachnospirales > Lachnospiraceae > Robinsoniella. The sequence goes on from UQGG01000003.1 coordinate 101,764, forward strand.
TTGATTACCTTGGCAGGCACAAATTTATCCAGAGAAACAAAGAGAAGAAATACGTAAGCAGGCAGGTTGAGGGACTGCAGATCAAGGTTCCGGATGTTCAGCTTCCGGTGTTATCTCTGTCCGGAGGAAACCAGCAGAAAGTTGTTGTGGGGAACTGGCTGAATACAAACCCGAAGATCATGTTTTTTGATGAGCCTTCCAGAGGAATTGATGTAAATGCTAAACAGCAGATCTTTCAGATTATCTGGGAACAGTCCAGAAAAGGGGTATCCAGTATTATGGTATCTTCGGAACTGGAGGAGCTCCTGGAGGTCTGTCACAGAATTTTAATTATGTATGAAGGAAAAATCATAAATGAAGTATACCCAGAAAACGTGACTGCGGAAGAATTATATACGTTATGTATGGGCTAGGAGGTCAATATGAAAACAAAAAGTGTTGATGTTAAAAAAATCTTAAAGTCCAATGTAATGGAAGTCGTTCTGCTGATCATTACAATTATAATCGCATTCACAGCGACAGGCTTTTTCACCAGCTCTAATTTACTTGGGATTCTGAGAAGTTCCGCTTTAAAAGGTGTGATTGCATTTGGTATGACAATGGTAATCATCTGCGGGGAGATCGATCTTTCCATTTCATCCACCGTGGCGCTGTCGGGAATTATTACGGCTCTTACCGCGGGAAAACTGGAATCTCTGGGGATTATGCCTCTGGCATATGGAGTCATTGTGGGAATGATACTGGCTATTGCAGCAGCAGCCCTCATAGGCGTATTTAACGGTTTTCTGAGAACCAGGTTCAACATCCCCACGTTTATTATAACACTTGCAATGATGAATGTCCTATATGGAGCAGCGGCACTTCTTTCAAAAGGCTTTCCGCTAACGTCTCTTCCGGCGTGGTATAATGTTCTGGGAGCCGGATCTATCGGTCCTGTGCCGGTACCGGCAATTATTCTAATCGTTATATTTATCGTTGTACATATCATTATGTCTTATACCACATTTGGAAGGGCTGTCTATGCGGTTGGTGGTAATCCGGAGTCTGCAAGACTGTCCGGAATCAATGTAAAAAAAGTAAAAATTCTTGTCATGGTGGGCGTACAGGTATTGGCGGCTCTTGGCGGAATTATGTGTTCCTCCCAGGTAATGTCTGCTGCTCATAACTTTGGAAAAGGATGGGAAATGGATGTCATAGCATCTGTAATTATTGGTGGAGCCAGCATGAACGGAGGAATCGGCAAAGTAAGAGGAACCTTTGTGGGTATTATTTTCCTGGGCATCTTATTAAATGGCATGACGCTTATGAACGTAAGCGAATATATCCAGTATATTGTCAGAGGCGGCCTGATTTTGGGTGCGGTATTAGTAAATGCCATACAGTTCAACCGTTCCGGTGATGCGTAAAAATTTCTTTTATATAACAGGAGTTTATGTCCATAAAAATGGAATACTAACTGGTGTACCTTATGCATAGGTATGCCAGTTTTTTTTAAAAAAAATCCTGGATTAAGAAGCGGTACTGTCCGGCGTATATACACTGGGAGGGAATAGTTATGATACAAAAATATAAAAAAACGTTACAGTTAATAAGCTGGGATTGGACAACGTTACTTCTATTTGAAGCGATTTATAAAATGGTCTGGATGACCGGTCTTGTTTTCTTGCAGGAAGGGTTAGAAGAGCTGATGACCCGGGCTGATTTATATTATATAACCATGGATAATGCAGGCCGTCTGTTTTCATCCCCGATCCTGATTCTGGGATTGTTATTTTTGCTGTTTTTACTCGCATTTTTTATTTATATGGAGATAACGGGAATCATTATATATTTTGACCACAGCAGAAGACATGATCCGATTAAGGTGCGGGGACTGTTGTTCCAGTCTATGAAAAAAGCAATTATCGTATTTAAGCCATTTAATTTGCCGTTGCTGTTCTTTGTCATCCTGCTGATGCCTCTGGCTGGTATCCCTTTTACCTCGGGACCTTTCCAGGGCTTCGAAATACCGGGGTTTATCCTGGATTTCATTTTGGAGAATAAAGTTTTAAATATTATATTTGTGGCGGCTATGCTGATGGTAATGGTAATTGTTTTTCGGCTGGTATTCAGCCTGCATGAAGTAGTCCTGGAAAAGAAAAGTTTCTTTCAGGGATGCAAAGAGAGTATTCAAAAAACTAAGCATAAATTTTTCGGCTCTGTTTTTTCATTCATTATCTGGAATATACTTTACATTATTTTTGAAATCATTACAGCAGCAGCAGTAATTGCCGTTCTTCTGGCAGTTGCAAAGTTCTGCCGCACGGGATTGGAAGCAAAGGACTATTTCTGGTTCAATCTAACGGTTTGGAGCGGCATTGGAATTGTACTGAGCACCATTGGCCTCGCGGTCATTAATCTGGGTTTTATCTCGGTATACTATTACGAACAGAGCGGGTGCAGCATTGAGAAGCCCGAAAAAGATGACAGGCATTTGCTGTTGCGGCTGTCAAAAAAGGTGGTCATTCTTGTTATGGTATTTCTGATACTGGGCATGTATATTGATTATACACCTTATGCCGTAAGCGCTGCCATGCTGCGGGATGATCATGATCATGTTGATATTGTTGCCCATCGTGCAGGCGCTATGTTCGCCCCGGAAAATACAATAGCAGCACTGCGGGAAGCTATAGACAGTAAAGCAGATTATGCAGAAATTGATGTGCAGGAAACAAAAGACGGGCAGCTGATTGTCATGCATGATGCTAATTTTGAAAGGACAGCCGGAGTTGGAAAAAATGTATGGGATGTTGATTATAGTGAAGTAAGGCAGTTTGATGCAGGAATCCGCACTGCTTACCGCTACAAAGACGAAAGAATACCTACTCTGGAGGAAATGATTCAGGAAGCAGGAAGAAATATAAAATTAATGATTGAATTGAAAAGTACCGGACATGAGCAGAACCTGGAACAGAGCACAGTTGACCTTATAAGGCAATACCAATATCAGGAGCAGTGTATCGTGGTATCCATGGATCGTAAAATACTGAAAAAGATAAAAGAGCTTGCCCCGGAAATAAAAACAGGTTCCATATCAGCCGTTGCGTATGGAAGCCTGGAAAATATGGAGGAAGCGGATGCATTCAGTGTGGAAGCTACCTTTGTAACGAGAAATATGATAAGCCGCCTGAAAGACAGTGGAAAGCCAATCTATGTATGGACCTTAAATAACGAAAAATCTATTCGTAAATATGTGGATATGGGCGTAGATGGTATTATTACCGATAACCAGTACCTGGCAAGCTACGTTCTGGATACCAGAGGGCAGGATCTGCTGTTAGACGGTGTTGTAGATAAAATATTGGGGAAATAACCAATATTAAATCTGAACATGAGTAATTGGCTTTTTACGAAAGAACGGGAAGCGGCTCTTTTTAGCATCTGTTGAGGTATAGTATGTACCTGCAGCCATTACCAGAAATGCCAGAACAAAACTTATATGGGGTATTTCCCGGAAAATGATCAGGGAGAGAAATACCCCTATAAATGGTGAAATAGAGTAATAGGCACTGGTTTTTGCTGCCCCCAGGCTTCTTTGGGCATATACATAGCAAAAAATACTCAAGCCATAGGATACAAAGCCTAAGATCAGGGTACAGAAGATATAAAGGGCGGGAATACCGTTCTCATGTAGAAGAAAGGATAGGAGCAAGGAGCCGGTCCCGGAACCAAAGCCTTTGATGATAACCACTTTCAAAGGACTGTTTTTCGAAAGCATACGGGTACAATTATTTTCAAATCCCCAGCATACACATGCGCCCAGGACAAAGAGTGAGCTGTAGGAAAATGAGAGGCTTCCAGGTTCGGGCAGAGATAAAATCAGGCTGGAAAGCGTAATCAACCCGATGCCAAACCAGAGCCTTCCTGTGATTTTTTCCCGGAACAGGGTAAAAGCGATCAGTGAAGTAGCTACAATCTCAAAATTATTTAAAAGAGATACATTGGCTGCGGAGGCTTTTGAAAGTCCCGTCATTAATAAAAAAGGAGCCGCAATATCCAGTAAAATCATACCGGCAATGTAGGGAAAATCCCGTTTTACAAAAGGCGTGTCTTTGGAAGGGGGAGCAGCCTTTTTTTGAATCAGATTAATGGATGCCATTCCAAATCCGGCACCCAGGTAGAGCAGGGATGCCATAAGGGCAGGCGGTATTTCCGATAACAGCAGTTTGGAAACCGGGGAACTTATGGAATAAAGAACAGCTGCAGCGATGGCGCTAAATACAGCAATGTGTTTTTGGAAAGTTATTTTCATAATCCGCACTTCCTTTCCATTCATATCCCCTATGGGGGGATATGAATATTATATCACCAAAGGATAGTGAATACAAGGGGTTGAAAAATTATAAAGTAGTATCCGCCCTGTAAAGATAGAGAAAACACACAACATTTGATTTGGATATAATAAAAATCCGACTGTCATTAACAATCGGATTTTTAGGGGTACATCTTTATTTTTCATCTAAAGTCATTAGAATATGATTGATAAACAGATTACGAATACTGGAGTATTCACCCAGACCTTTTAATACACATTCCACGGGATAGCCCGCTTCTTTCAGCTGACAGTACCAAGACTTGGGGTCATCTCCTGCCATATCATTCCGGGCATGGTCGCCGGCAACGATCATAAATGGTGCCAACACAACTTTTTTCGGTTGTTTTGCTGCAATCATTTTTAAAATTGAGGCCATGGAAGGATAGGCTTCCACAGTACCCAGGTATATATTTTCGTGACCATAATCTTTGAAAGCATAATCCAGCGCAGCATAGATTGCATTGGCATAATGGGTGGTACCATGTCCCATCATAACCAGTACTTCATCTTCAGAGAGGGTAGAAAATTCACTTGCAACGGCCTGCATTACCGTCTGATTATCTTCCTCCGTCGTGAGCAGCGGGTTGCCAAAGCGTATGGAATGAAAGGATTCCTGATAGGAAAGTGCATCTTCCTGCATCAGGTCATTCTCAATGCCGTTGATAACATGGGTTGGCTGAACGATAACATCCGTAATCCCATCTGCTTTCATTTGTTCCATTGCTTCTTTAACATTGTGAATGTGGATTCCATCTCTTTTTTTAATCTTTGCCAGAATCATTTTACTTGTCCAGGCACGGTAAACCCTAAATTCAGGAAAAGCCGCCTGAATAGAATCTTCGATGGCATCAATGGTCACCTTTCTGGTTTCGTCATAGCTGGTTCCAAAGCTAACTACCAGAATTGCCTGTTTCTTGTTCGTGTCTTCCAATTTCGTTCCTCCATAATGTGGTTTTGTACTTATTTTTTCAATATAGCCCTCCAATGTAGACAGGCTTTTTGGCAGTGGGAGAGAGGGGAGAAGGACTCCCTTCTTGCAAAGACTTTCAAATAGCTGGATTGCAGCCGGCTGTTCCAGATTTGTCTGGTGAAGCACGGACTTATTTACAAAGACTTCTTCCGGTGCTCCTTCCATATAAACGGTACCGTCTTTAAACAATACCACATCATCAGCCCATTTCAGAGCAAAATCAACGTCGTGTGTGGATATAATGACCGTGATTCCCTGATTGGTTAATTGATCAATGATCTGGTTTACCAGGGTGGTGTGCTTGGGGTCCAGTGCTGCAGCCGGTTCGTCAAATATTATTACATCGGGATGCATAACCAGAATATCTGCGATCGATACCTGCTTTTTCTGCCCGCCGCTTAAGGCGTGGGTAGGTTTGCTGCGAAAAGGGGTAATTTCAAGATGTTCGATCACATCTTCCACCTCTTTTTTAGCGGTTTCTTCATCAACGCCCAGATTCAGGATGCCAAAGGAAATTTCCTGATATACACTGGCTGAAAACAACTGGTTATCCGGGTCCTGAAATACAATGCCCACTTTACTGCGAAGGGCTAAAAGACCTTTCCGGCTATAGTCATAAGGTTCGCCATAAAAGTACATCGTACCGCTTTTAGGGCGGTGTATGCCGTTCAGACAGAGAAAAAAAGTGGATTTACCGGAACCGTTGGCTCCCATAAAAGCGATCTTTCTGCCCCGGCGGATTTCCAGGCTGATTCCTTTCAATGCCTGGTTGCCGTCTTCATAGGCATAACACACATTTTCGGCTTTCAGGATAATATCGTTCATAAGTTTTCTCCTCTATATATGTAATCCGCAGATACGCAGTATCACGGATAGAATAATCAAAGTCAGTTCAAATACAATCAGATAAATAATATGATTTTTCTTAGCAGGATAATTTTCATCCAGAACATGAATCGTTCCGTCATAACAACGGGATTCCATAGCATCAAACAAAAAGGAAGATTTTTTAAAAGCACGGATAAACAATGCCGAAATCAGGTTTCCCATGGATTTGCAGGAAGTTTTCAAATTCACATTTCCAAGACGGGAGCGCTGTGCGCAGGTCAGGGAATCTGCGATATCCAGTAATACAAAAATAAAACGGTAAATGAGCAGCATAAGCTCGATTAATATTTCCGGACAACGGACTTTTCGAAATACGGTTAAAATGTCTGTAATGGGGGTGGAAAGGGATAAAAAATACAAACAGGAAACGCTTGCCAGGGCAGTTAAGATCAGCTGTGCTGCAAATAGCAGAGATGACCGGCTGCTTGTAATATAAATATTCCCAATCGGAACAGCAAAAGCCGAGAGGGGTGTTTTGGAAAAATTAATGATAATGGCGATGGTGCTTAAAAACAGGAAGATAAGCGGTATCCGCATCAGCCTGATATAATGGGAAGGGGATATCCCCCCAACGTGTATGGTGAGATATCCCATTGCAAATAAAATGCAGACAGACAATGCAATCGAACGATCTACTACACAAACTAAAAGTGTAGTTATTGCGAGAGCTGTTTTGACAGAAGCATTTGTATATCTTAATTTTGAAGTATAACATAGCTTATCTATGATAATCATTTTATGAACCTTCCCATTATGTAGTATTTAAGAGAACCTGGCAATTAAGCTTTCGCTTTTTTCGAACTGCTAAAAGTTCCTTTGCTCTCTTCTTCCTTTTTCGCATGCTTTGTGCGTTCACGCAGCATACCGATACAATAGCCGAATACACCTGCGCCAAGAGCAGCCTGAAGACAGAAGAGAAGACTTTCTGTTTCTCCGCCAGGTGGTTCCATAATAGGAGATGCCCAAGGCTGATAACTGGGATCGATCTGTGTGATCGCTTCTTCAGCAGCACCATCAGCACCGCCGAATTCCGAATCTTTGTTCAGAGCCAGAGGAACAACTGCAATCAATACACAGATCAAAAGCAGAATAATAACTGTTTTGCCTTTACCGCCCATGAACGACACCTCCTTTAAAATAACCGAGATCTGTTAATTCAGATTTAGCATAGGATTCCAGACCAATCATAACAACGGCTGTAATGATACCTTCGATAATGGCAAGTGGTACCTGGGTTACAGCGAAAATGCCCATGAATTTCGTGAGGGAAGCCATAAATCCGCCAACCTCCGAAGGATACGCAATTGCCAGCTGGAAGGATGTAATCATATAGGTAAATAAATCGCCCAGGCAAGCTGCCAGGAATACGGATACTAATTTATTTACATTAAATTTCTGGCAGAGTTTGTAGATTCCAAATGCCAGGAAAGGACCTGCAATGGCCATAGAAAAGGTATTGGCTCCTAATGTGGTAAGCCCTCCATGTGCCAGCAGAATTGCCTGGAATAATAAAACGATGATACCGATGATACTCATAGCACTTGGTCCAAATAAGATTGCACCCAGTCCGGTTCCGGTGGGATGAGAACTGCTTCCCGTTACGGATGGAATCTTTAAGGATGACAATACAAATGCAAATGCGCCTGCAATCGCAAGGATTACCAGGACTTTGCGGTGTTCAGCAAGGGTTTTTTTAATGGAAAAAAATCCTGCTACTAAAAAAGGAACACATAACGCACCCCAGATAATACAGTATGTAGGTGCAAGGTAACCCTCCATAATGTGCATTGCATTAGCAACAGGAGCAATACCAAAGGCTAATGCAAATGCGCCGGCTAATACAACCAGTTTTCTTTGTTTCAAACTCATTCTTCTTTCCTCCTACATAAAAAAATCGCCTGATCTTCAACTAAGTTAGAAGATAGGCGTATGGTCAGAAAATCTTGAGGACGAACATAGAAATCTATGGACATCGACAAAATGATCTGGGCACACCTAGCCATCGTTCGTAACTATGTGTAAATCTCTTATCGCAGGCAGGTCTTCTGACTCAGGCGTTAACATACCGGCTCGTCTTCCCATTCTAATAACTAACAGTGACATTTTGAGCGGATACTATTCCTATACAGCGGCGTGACCGTGCGGGCATTTCACCCGGCTTTCCTATTCTCTGCTTAATAGCAGCACCTGTCGATATTCAATTATGACAAAATTTTACCATGTACCGATATAAAAGTCAATAAAATATCTTGACTTTTCCGGCATTTGAAAGTGGTACTTCTTATGTTTACATTAGCATATGAAAAATGAAAGCAACATGGTGGATAATAAATAGAAACGTATAATATGAGATATTATAAAATAAACAGTTGATATAAACTAAAACATGTGATATAATCAAAAACAAGCGGAAATGAAACAGAAACCACATCCATACCAGAGCGCATTTGCTCAAAAAATCACCTGCCTAAAGCGAACCCGCTTTAGAGCAGTCAAAATAAATCAAGTAGATTTCTCTACGAATTTTTCCAATTTGCCAAAATTGAATTCGATGAAAACAAGAATGTATGCATGTATGTTAATTCATAAATAAGGGTGTGCTTTTCTGAAATAAAACCGCTGAATAGAAAAGCTGAGAAAGGCTGAATAAAAATCAGAAGGGAGGAAACGGCAATGAATTACAGATTCATTATTTTCAGGATAAGCGGTTAAGTCAAAGGGACCGTACAGGGGAACCGGTACGGTCCTTTATCTATAAGGAAATTCACGGGATTTTGTATCCTGTTTTACCTATATAAAGCTATAGTGCGTTTGAAAAATTATTACCGCTATCAGCATGCCCCACTGTGCGGTATATTTGATACGAATTCAGCTTATGCAGCCCGCTGTGTGCCCTTCATCCCGGATAAATCTTACACAAACGGTGACACACAGCTGACAGAAAGCAATTTTAAAACACTCTATAGAGTGGGATTGTATTATTTTAAATTAATTGTTTGATTTTGTAAAATGTTGTGCTATGATGATTAAAGATTGCTACGAGTGCCGCTCGGCGTAATTACGTCGATATATAGTGCCTGATATCTGTGTCAGGTGTGCGACTGTGAATCGACGGCGTAGCGGGCTATGGCTAGCTTCACAGTCGTGCAGCTGGCGCAGATAGCGGGTGCTATAGAGTGGCGTATTTGCGCCGGGCGGTACTAATCAATTATAAATTGATAGAGCCTGTTTAAACTTAAGAAAAAGAATGTTGAGGAATGTTTTATGGGGATTCAGATGATAGGTATTGACCACAGCAGGGCAGTATTGGATGTGCGGACGATTTTTTCGTTTACAAAAAAGAGTACTGCCCAGGCTTTTGAGGAACTGAAAAAAATTGAGGGCATACAGGGAAGTATTATGATTTCTACCTGTAACCGGATGGAATTATGGGTGAGCAGCCGGGAAGATTTTGAAGGTTCTTTGTATGAGATTTTGTGTGAGATACGCCAGGTGCCTAAGGAGTTATACCGGGAATATTTTGTGGAACGCCGGGAAGAGGAGGCGGTACGGCATTTATTTGAGTTATCCTGTGGCCTGAAATCCAGGATCTTAGGAGAAGACCAGATCATTACCCAGGTTAAAGAGGCGCTTTCTTTTGCCAGAGAACACTATGCTACTGATAATGTGCTTGAAATATTGTTCCGAATGGCGGTTACAGCGGCAAAAAAGGTAAAGACCAACGTGACCATGTCCACCGCAAACCAATCTGTGATTCATCAGGCGATAGAAGTCTTGAAGAAAGAAGGGTATTCCTTTAGCAGCAAAAAATGCATGGTTATTGGGAATGGTGAGATGGGCAAGCTCACGGCTACGGTAATGTGCCGGGAAGGAGCCGATGTAACGGTTACTGTCAGGCAGTATCGAAGTGGAATTGTAGAGATCCCTCATGGATGCAAAAGAATCGATTACGGAGAACGCATGTCTTTGTTTGGTGAGTGTGATTATGTGGTCAGCGCAACGGCAAGTCCCAATTACACTCTGAAAGAACATTGCATCAGGGAGGCCAAAGTCTGTCATGATATGGTGCTGATTGACCTGGCAGTACCCAGAGATATTGATCCGGCAGCCAGAGAACTTCCATATATCAAGTTATATGACATCGATTATTTTCATATAGATCTTCAGAACGAGAAATTGAAAAAAAATATTGAAGATGCAAAGATAATCCTGCAGGGACAGATCGATGAATTTTATGAATGGTACGAATGCAGGGATGTCATACCCAAAATACAGGATATCCGAAATAGTGCCGTTATCGATTTGAAGCTTCGGATTCAGAAAATCGTAAGAGATCTGCCTGTGGAAATGGATATTCAGGCGAGCCTGCAGGAAAGCATTGAGTCGGCTGCAGGAAAAGTGGTCAATAAGATGATGTTCGGCCTGCGGGATGAAGTCAGTAAGGAAACCTTCCGGGAATGTGTGGAGGGTTTAAATAAAGTATATGAAAACTAGAGGGGATAATAAAATGGAAAGAAGTATATGTATTGGCAGCCGGGAAAGCAGGCTTGCTGTAATACAGACGGAAATGGTGATGGAACATATAAAGAATAACCATCCGGAAATAGAAGTTAAAATGCTGACTATGAAGACGACAGGGGACATTATTCTGGATAAAACCCTGGATAAAATTGGCGGTAAAGGACTATTTGTAAAAGAACTGGATAAAGCGCTTTTGGACAAAAGAAGTGACCTGTCCGTTCACAGCTTAAAAGATATGCCTATGGAAGTTCCGGGAGAGCTGCCAGTGGTAGCTTATTCCAAAAGGGAAGATCCACGGGATGTTCTGGTGCTGCCAGAGGGTGCTGCACAGTGGGATTCATCCCTTCCCATCGGATGTTCCAGTCTGCGCAGAATACTCCAGATGAAAGAAATTTTTCCGGATGCCGCATTTAAGACTGTGCGGGGAAATGTTCTGACACGTTTGAAAAAACTGGATGACGGTGAATACAGTGCCCTTATTCTGGCGGCAGCCGGTCTTAAGAGACTGGGACTGGAAGAGAGGATCAGCCGGTATTTTGAGCCGGAGGAGATGATTCCCGCAGCCGGGCAGGGTATCCTTGCAATACAGGGAAGAGCAGGAGAGGATTACGGATTTCTAACTGACTATGCAGATGAAGAAGCTGGTTATGCGGCGGAGGCAGAACGGGCTTTTGTAAGGGAATTAAACGGGGGATGCAGTTCCCCGGTAGCGGCGCATGCAGTTATAAAGGAAGATAAAATTTTCCTGACAGGGCTTTATTATGATGAAGAATCCAATACTTATCTCAAAGGCAGCAAAGAGGAACTTGCTGTAAATGCCGCAAAAGCAGGAAAAGCTTTAGCGCGGGAATTGCGGGAGCAATACAGAAAGGAAGGCAACTGATATGGCTGGAAAAGTATGGCTGGTAGGTGCAGGTCCGTCGGATCCTGGGCTGTTTACAATAAAAGGTAAAAGAGTATTAGAAGAGGCAGAGGTTGTGGTATACGATGCACTGGTAGGACAGGGAGTACTGGGGATGATTCCACAGGCTGCAAAGCTCATTGATGTAGGCAAACGGGCGAACCGTCATACCATGCCTCAGGAAGAAATTAATCAGGTTCTGGTAAAGGAAGCCCTGGGCGGAAAAAAAGTGGTGAGGCTAAAAGGCGGTGATCCTTTTTTATTCGGACGCGGCGGAGAAGAGCTGGAATTGCTGAAAGAAAACGGCATTCCATATGAAGTGGTACCTGGAGTCACAAGTGCCCTGTCTGTTCCGGCATATAATGGAATTCCGGTTACTCACAGGGATTTTTGTTCTTCATTACATATAATCACGGGACATAAAAGGCAGGGACAGCCATATGATATCGATTTTGAAGCGCTGGTAAGAACGAAAGGAACCCTGGTTTTTCTTATGGGAGTGAGTTCCCTGGGAGATATATGCAAGGGGCTTATGGATGCCGGGATGACCAGCGATATGCCTGCAGCTATTTTACAAAAGGGAACTACTGCCAGACAGAAACGGATTGTAGCAACAGTAGCTGATCTGGAGAAAGAAGTGGAGCGGCAGGGAATTGAAACCCCTGCAATTATTGTAGTAGGAAAAGTATGTGCACTGGCAGATGAGTTTTCCTGGTACGAAGATCTGCCTCTGGCTGGAAGCAAGATTCTGGTAACGAGGCCGAAACAGCTCATGTCTGTAATGAGCGAAAAGCTTCGCAAAAAAGGAGCAGAGGTATTGGAACTGCCTGCTATCCGCACGGAATCCGTCCGCACAAATGAGAAACTGAAAAAATGTCTTCGGGACATGAAGCAGTACCAATGGCTGGTTTTTACCAGTCCTACCGGGGTGCAGGTGTTTTTTGACAAATTAAAGGAAGAAAAGATTGATATCAGAAGTTTAGCTGAGACGAAAATTGCAGTCATCGGACAGGGAACGAAAAAAGCTATTGAGGACAGGGGTTTTTATGCAGACCTGATGCCGGAAATCTATGATGGAAAAGCTTTGGGAGCTGCTCTTGCAAAAATTTGCAGTGGAACAGAGAAAATACTGATCCCAAGAGCCAGAATGGGAAGTCAGGAATTACTGGAAGAATTAAAAGCGGTAAAGGGTATCCAGATTCAGGATATAGCCACCTATGATACGGTATATGAAAGCCAGGAACTGATCGATGAACAAAAAGAATTCAATCAGGGAAATATAGACTATGCGGTATTTACCAGTGCCTCTACGGTCAGAGGATTTGCCCAGGCAGTGAAAGATATAGATTACAGCAAGGTTAAGGCCGTATGTATCGGAAAGCAGACGCAGGCAGCAGCCGCTGAACTAGGGATGCAGACAGCAGTTGCCAGGATGGCAACCATGGACAGCGTTGTGGAATGCCTGGAAGAACTCTGTTCTAAAGAACGTAAATGAGAAATGCTTTCTGGCAGCTGTGAGGAGCAGCATCGGAAAACATCCGAAAATATAATAGGAACAAATATTTTAAAGCAGAAAGAAGAGATTGTAAAATGGATATGTTAATCAGGCCAAGAAGAATCAGAGGTAATGAAGTATTGAGAAAGATGGTGCGTGAGACCAGGATGGATAAATCTTCCTTGGTTTATCCCATCTTTATTCGTGAAGGAAAACAGATTGAAGAAGAGATCCCTTCTATGGAAGGGCAGTATCGTTATAGTGTGGATCGAATGAATTCCCAGCTGGAACGGTTAAATAATGCCGGCGTAAAAAGTGTGATGTTCTTTGGAATTCCGGATGAAAAAGATGAAGTGGGAAGCGGAGCCTATGACGAGAATGGAATCGTGCAGAGAGCATTGCGGGAAGCCAGAAAGAACTTTCCGGATATGTATCTGATTACCGATGTCTGTATGTGTGAATATACTTCCCATGGACACTGCGGCGTTCTTTGCGGACAGGATGTGGATAATGATGCAACGCTGAATCTCCTGGCAAAAACAGCGTTGTCCCATGTAGAAGCAGGAGCCGATATGGTGGCACCGTCTGACATGATGGACGGCCGTGTGCGTGCAATCCGGGAAACACTGGATGGCGCAGGATACTTAAATACCCCTGTTATGTCCTATGCAGTGAAATATGCTTCCGCATTTTACGGACCGTTTAGGGATGCTGCCGGCTCTGCCCCATCCTTTGGTGATCGGAAAACTTACCAGATGGATTTCCATAACCGAAAAGAAGGAATGAAAGAAGCTCTTCTGGATATAGAAGAAGGAGCCGATATCGTTATGGTTAAACCGGCAATGTCATATCTGGACATGATTTCCGAAGTTTCTAAAATAGTAAATGTACCGGTGGCAAGCTATAGTGTCAGCGGAGAATATGCAATGGTAAAAGCGGCTGCAAAAATGGGATTTATTGACGAAGAGAAAATTATCCAGGAGATGGCTGTCAGCGCATATCGTGCTGGTAGTGACATTTATATTACATATTTTGCGAAAGAACTGGCGAAAATGATGGATGAAGGGAGAATAGGCTAATGACAAAATCAGAATCTCTTTTTAAGGAAGCCGTGAATTATATTCCTGGCGGGGTTAACAGTCCTGTTCGTGCATTTGGCTCCATCGGGGAGGCGCCCCGTTTTATTGAACGGGCGGACGGTGCATATATGGTAGATGTGGACGGCAACAGGTATCTGGACTATGTTTGTTCCTGGGGACCAATGATACTGGGACATAATCACTCAGAAATCCTGGGAAGCGTAATAGAAGCCTGTAAGGATGGTCTGAGCTTTGGTGCTGCCACCCGTAAAGAAGTAGAAATGGCAGAACTGATCTGCGATATCGTGCCGTCAATTGAAATGGTGCGTATGGTAAACTCCGGAACAGAAGCCGTTATGAGTGCAGTCCGTACGGCAAGAGGGTTTACGGATAGAAATAAAATTGTTAAATTTATGGGCTGCTATCATGGACATTCCGACGCTATGCTGGTAAAAGCAGGCTCCGGTGTTATGACAAGCGGCGTACCGGACAGTGCGGGAGTTCCATCGGGATGTACACAAGACACCCTCTCAGCAATTTATAATGATCTGGAAAGTGTAAAAGAACTGTTTGATAAGGTGGGAAATGAGATTGCTGCAATCATCGTGGAACCGGTAGGAGCCAATATGGGTGTAGTCCCTCCGGCAGCAGGTTTTTTAGAGGGTCTACGTGAACTTTGTGATAATCATGGCAGTCTTTTGATCTTTGATGAAGTGATCACCGGCTTCCGGCTTGCTTTAGATGGGGCACAGGGATACTTCGGTGTAAAGCCGGATCTGACAACTTTTGGCAAGATCATCGGTGCGGGTATGCCTGTTGGTGCATATGGCGGTAAAAAAGAAATTATGGAGATGGTTTCTCCTGTAGGTGCTGTATATCAGGCAGGAACTTTAAGCGGAAACCCGGTTGCAATGGCGGCAGGTCTTACCCAGCTGCAAATTTTAAGAGATCATCCGGAAATTTACACGAATTTAAATGCTATGGGTGACTGGTTCTACGGAGAAATTGGCAATATATTAAAAGAAGCCAATGCAGGATGTACCATCAATCACACAGGATCACTTGGATGTGTATTCTTTACGGAGAATCCGGTGGATAACTATGCTTCGGCTAAAACATCGGATACAGAGAAATTTGCCCGCTATTGTAAATATATGATGGGGCATGGAATATATCTGGCACCTTCACAGTTTGAAGCGATGTTTCTGTCTGCTGCACATACAAAGCAGGAATTAGAACAGACACTGGATCTCATAAAAGGTTATTTTGCAGGAAAGAAGAAAGTTTAAAAGAAAATCCCTTTCTAACTATTTATTGGCAGCAGTATTGCAGGCTTGCCTGCAATATGCAGGAGTATAATTATGAAAAAAACCATAAGCAATTGGATACTGGCATTGATCTATATGTTATTTATCATCTCTTGTTCGGTTATACTGACACTGAATTTCAGACCGTTATATTATTTTGATATTGACCATCTGAACATCAGTGAATTATCAGGACTTCCGAAAGAGGAGATAAAGGAAAATTACGATGCCTTAATCGATTATAATGTTTTGCCTGGAAAAAGTGAGCTGAAATTTCCCACACTTGCCATGTCAGAACCTGGAAGAATTCATTTTGTTGAAGTAAAACGAATCTTTGTGGCTTTTGAGGCTATAGGAGTCATAACCCTTGTTTTAGGAATTGCAGGTACCATTTGGAAACGAAAAAGAAAAGAGTTTGGTTTTCTGAAAATTGCAGGTATTCTTACAGTAGCGGTGCCTGCTGTTCTGGGGATTTTTATTGCAGCCAATTGGGATAAGGCATTTGTGACGTTCCACCACATTTTTTTCAACAATGACTATTGGATATTCGATCCGGCTAAAGATCCGGTGATTACAATATTGCCCGACACATTTTTCCTTCATTGTGCTGTTATGATTCTCGGGGGTGTGGTTCTTGGTGCCTTAATCAGCGTTTTCTGTTATCGGAAATCCCGCAAACCTGGGAAACTCAACGCACCCGACAATCCCCATACTGCTTCATCTGTACAGTAACGGTATTGTGAGGATGGTGCAGTAAGTATGAAGGTAATAGGAGATAAGTTTGGAACAAAAGCGTTCCATACTTTCTATTGAAGCAGTACCGCAGACCCGTCTGCGGTATGCAAGAGGTATAAGTGTGAAACAAAAATCGTTTCATACATTTTATTGGTGCAGTACCGCAGACTTGTCTGTGGCTGCAGGAGGTATAATTATGGAAAAAGAAGATATCCGGATAACGAATGCAATCATTCATATCATGGATTCCACCATTGGTATGCCGGTTTTATCCGATGCTGTACTGGATCATGGTTCCGATCTGGGAGATTTTTTACGGAGCCATATACATCGTATCATAACCGGAGATGAAATCAAGCATTGCAGTTTTATAAAAGAAGAGTCAAAAGTATATGAACTTCTAAAAGAATGGGACGAAGAGAAATTTGTCTTCATTTCCCAGGAAATCGGAAAGGTTTTATATACAATCATGAACGCAAACATCGAAATACCACCTGCCGATCTGATGGTGGTTACATATACAATAGAGCAGCACCCCTATCTGGCGCTGCTGAAAATGAACTACAAGACCTCTTATACCCATATGACCAACGAAGATCCATGGGGGAATAATAATGATATTATTAAACAGAAGGCAATTCTTCCCGGGGAGACACAAAAGCTTACAGAAGCGGCGGTTATAAATATGGAGGACTTTGCAATTTCCCTAATCGAGAAGAAGTACGATGTAAATGGCGTAAAAACCAATTATTTTTCTTCCCTGTTCCTTCAGTGTAAGGGAACGTTATCTTCCAAGACAAAGCTTGCCATCGTAGCAAGAGTAGTAGAAGATGTTCAGAAAAAATACTACAATGAATCGGAACAGTTTGAAGTCCAGATGGAAACAAAGAGTATTATTAACCAGGAACTGGCGGAAAAAGGCAGCCTGGATATACCTATAGTAATGGATAAGATCTTTAAAGAGAAAGCGGAATTAAAAGAAGAAGTGCAGGAAAAGATGGAGAAGTACAATCTGACCAGCGAACCGGTTGCTCCCCAGAACCCAAATACCACAAAGAAATTTGGCAAGCAGCATCTGATGACCGATACCGGGATAGAAATTAAGATTCCTATGGAAGAGTATAATAATAAAAATGCTGTTGAGTTTATTACGAATCCCGATGGGAGCATTTCGGTGTTGATTAAGAATATTGGGAGTATTACGAGTAAATAGTAGTGAAAAATCCACAAATGTACCGTATTTTGGGCGTTTGTGGATTTTTTTATTTTTTTGCAAATAGTTATTGACAAACTAATATTATATGTCATATAATATAGTCACAAAGCAATACTATACAGCATATAGTATTGAGATAAAAATAATATAAGAACTTAAATAGTATTGTTTATCAAATAACAACGAAGGAGTTGATGGCATGGTATTTAACACAGGCGCGGCCCTGCTGGATGCAATCGTACTTGCTGTTGTATCAAAGGAACCGGATGGGACATATGGATACCGAATAACCCAGGATGTACGAAGTGCGCTGGATGTTTCGGAATCTACTTTATACCCGGTACTTAGACGGCTGCAAAAAGATGATTGTCTGGAAGTATATGATATGGAGTGCGGAGGAAGAAACAGACGGTATTATAAAATTACTGAAAAAGGTACCGTACAACTGAATCTGTATAAGACAGAATGGAAGCAATATTCTTCAAATATTACGAAGATATTTACAGGGAGGGCATAGGAATGAATCGCGAAGAGTATATAAAGCAATTAGAATACTTGCTGCAGGATGTACCTGACAGCGAGAGAGAAGAGGCTCTTGCGTATTACCAGGATTATTTTGAGGATGCAGGAGAGTCGGAAGAAGCAAATGTGATTGCTACTCTGGGTAGTCCCGAAAAGGTAGCAGCAATGATAAAAGACGGGTTGAATGGTTCGGATGATGAAGCAGGTGAGTACACCGAAAGCGGATATCAGGATGACCGTTTCCGTGAAAATAATAAGGTGCCGGAACCAAGAGGCGGATACCAAAAAGAAGAGCAGGGTACACAGTCCAAAGAAGACGGCTATCAGAAGAACGGCGGATACCAGAGCAGCAGTTATCAGAAGAGCAGTGATTATCAAAACAGCGGCAGTTATCAGAATGGTGCCGGATATAACGGACAGGGATATGACCGTCAATCCTATGGTGGAAACGCACAGGGATACGGATATGAGGATGAACGAAGAAGAGAGCAAAAAGGATTTGGCACAGGGAAAATTATATTAATCGTGTTGCTTTGCATCTTTGCAGTGCCGGTGGGGATTCCCATTCTTGGTGCAGGGTTCGGATTGGTAATGGGGATTTTAGGAGTACTTTTTGGCGTAGGTGTTGCAGTAATAGCAGGAACATTTGCAAGTTTTGTAGCAGGCGTGGTGTTAGTGGGCGTTGGTATTGCAAAAATGTTTGTGGCACCCCCGGTAGGATTTCTGCTTTGTGGATTTGGCTTATTTTCCCTGGCGGTTGGCTTACTTTTACTGCTGTTGGCATTCTGGGTAGTGGGAAGAGTAGTACCCTGGATACTTCGGGGAATCACAAGTTTCTGCGGCAGATTATTTAGAAGAAGGAGAGGTTAATTATGAAAACATTTACAAAGGTCTGCTTAATAATCAGCGGTGTATTAGCAGCACTGGGCCTGGCATTCTGCATAGTGGCAGTAAGCCTTGGTGTAAGTTTCAGTGATCTGGATAATGTATCTTTTGCTTCCAAATATGGCTGGGGATGGGATTCGTCAAATCATAACTTTTTCTGGGGAACAAAAGGGAGCCAGAAAGTAAAAGATGTGGATGAAGTTTTTAAGGATATTGATAAACTCAAAATCGACATCGGTGTTGTGGATATGATAATGGAAGAATACGATGGAAACGAGTTTCAGTTGGAAGCCAGAAACGTGCCGGAAGGATTTGAGTGTAAAAAAGAAGGAAGCACGCTGGTAATTAAGGAAGAAAGCAATCATTCCTATAACATAGGGAATAATTTTGAAACGGCAGAAGTAACACTTCGCATTCCGAAAAAGACGGTATTCAAGGAAGCAGATTTTGAAGTAGGTGTGGGACGTTTGGACGTATCTGGCTTTGAGGGCAAGAAAGTTTCCATTGATTGTGGTGTGGGCAGTATGGCATTAGAAGGAACCATCACAGGTGATGCTGACTTAAATTGCGGCGTTGGGCGAATCGAGATGAACCTGACCGGAAAAGCAGAAGATTTTGACTATGATATCGACTGTGGTATCGGTAACGTGGATATTGACGGTGAAAATTATTCCGCCCTGGACAAGGACAAAAAAATTGATAATGGCGCAGATAAAAAAATGAAAGTAGAATGCGGTGTTGGAAGCATTGAAGTAAGTTTTTAGTATAATGAAAGAACATGTTAACGCATAATAATAGTAAATATAAGGAGGAAATCAGTATGGAACCCAGAAAATTATATAAATCAAAAGGTAATCGTTGGATATGTGGTGTATGCGGAGGAATTGGAGAATATTTTAAGGTGGATCCTACCATCATCCGTCTGTTGATGGTACTGCTTGGATGTACCACCACCGGAATTATCATCTACATTGTTGCAGCAATCATTATGCCGGATGAGTATTAAAAAGATAATAAAAAGATTGCAAAAAAAATTGAATAAAAGCAGTGAAACAGGCCATACTCCTGATAATACAGAAAGGGGTATGGCTTAATTTATGTCAAAGAAAAAAGAAAAACCAATTGAGTTAGATAACTTAACGCCAGAGGAAGAATTAAAATATGAAATCGCAGAGGAACTAGGATTATTAGATAAAGTCTTAGAATCCGGGTGGAAAACCTTGTCAGCGAAAGAAACCGGGCGCATCGGAGGATTAATGACGAAGCGGAAAAGGGAGCTGAAAAAGGAAGCATTACAAGGGTAGGGATATCCTCAGGTCACTGTTCACATCCATTGGGTGCTCACAGTAACTGGATCTGCCCATTCAAAGTTGCCTTCGGCGAAGGTGCTGTGCGCCATTGGCGCACGTTTCGCACCGATCGAAGCAACACATAGAGCAGATGCCGGAATGTCATTACTTAATGGGCTTCGACACCGTGCAGCCAGGGTGCATCGCACGGTCTGAACAGTAACATCCCAGCTTTTCCAGTGTTATAACAGAAAGAATGGTTGAATTCCATCTGCATTTCTTTTATAATAAGAAAATGATGAAAGTTAGGATGGATACATATTTATGAAAAGTTTACTGGAAGATTTAAATAAAGGAGAATTTAAGAAGGTCTACCTGCTATTTGGAGAAGAGTCATACTTAAAGCATCTCTACAAAAATAAGCTGAAAGATGCCCTGATTCCGGAAGGGGACACGATGAATTTTTCTTCTTATGAGGGAAAGAGCATAGATGTGCGGGCAGTGATCGATCAGGCTGAGACCATGCCTTTTTTTGCGGACAAACGATTTCTGTTAATAGAAAACAGCGGTTTCTTTAAAAATGCCAATGTCCAGATGGCGGAATATGTTCCCCAGATACCGGAATCCACCTGTATTGTATTTGTGGAGGATGAGGTTGATAAAAGGGGAAAGGTCTATAAGGCTGTTAAAAGTGCTGGAAGAGTAGTTGAACTTGGCAGACAGGATGAGAGGACACTGACCAGATGGATTCTGGGAACGCTGAAAAAAGAGCATCGAAACATTACCGAATCAACGATGCATCTGTTTATGGAAAAAACAGGCACCGATATGGAAAATATTCAAAGGGAGCTGGAAAAGCTGATTTGCTATACTATGGGGCGTGATGTGATCACAGTAGAAGATGTTGAGGCTGTCTGCACGACACGCACGGTAAATAAGATCTTTGATATGATTAACGCCATTGCGGAAAAGAGGCAGAAAAAAGCATTGGACTTGTATTATGACCTTTTGGCATTGAAAGAACCTCCAATGAGAATTCTATTTCTGATCACGAGACAGTTTAATTTGTTAATGCAGGTAAAAGAACTGCGCAATCAGGGATTTGATACCCAGGCACTGGCGCCTAAGATCGGACTCCAGAGTTTTATTGTAAGGAATTACGTGCGTCAGGCAGAATCTTTTACCCTGGAGCGGTTGAAAGAGGCGGTAAATGACTGCGTGGAGGCGGAAGAGGCGGTTAAAACAGGGCAGATGAACGATGTTATGAGTGTGGAATTGTTAATTGTGAAGTATAGCCATTAGCGACACCAGTATTTGCAGAAAAGCAATTTAGAGACATGTTCCAGTGTATAAATATTGGCAGATGTGGTGATACTTGGCTGTGAAGAGAATAAGAATAAAAAAAGAACCTTCGGTTGACGGTGCCGAAGGTTCTTTATACATGTATAAAATTATGCGATACTGTTTACAGCTTTTGCTAAACGAGAAACTTTTCTAGAAGAAGTATTCTTATGATAAACGCCTTTTGAAGTAGCTTTATCAATAATAGCAGTAGCTGATAATAAAGCAGCTTTTGCAGCTTCTTTATCCTGTGCAACAACAGCAGCATCTACTTTTTTAATCGCTGTTTTAACGCCAGATTTGATCGCTTTATTGCGCTCAGCCTTTGTTCTGTTTACTAAAATTCTTTTTTTTGCAGATTTAATGTTAGCCAATCCGTACACCTCCAAAATATTTTAATTTGAAATGATTATTTTTATTGTTACATTAAAGCCGGACACGGACGTTCTAATGTAAACATACTCATATATTCTAGTCCAAGATATCTTACTTGTCAATACATAATTCGCAAAATTATGTAAAAAATAGTAAAAACAAGAGATGGTGTGTCTGACGATGGATTTTTTTCTATTATAACAGCGCACCCCATAGAAGGAGGAACATATGCTGGGTAAATTTAATATCCGAACAGACCTTGCGTTAGAGGCAAAAGAAAGTTTTGAAGAGGATGACGTAAAGATTAGAGGTGTCAGGATCGAGGAGGAGGAAGATGAGAAACTGGAGATCAAAACCACCACAGTGGTGATTGAGACGGAAAATGGTGCTAAGTCCATGGGAAAGCCGGTTGGAACTTATATCACACTGGAAGCCCCCAACATGTCTGTACCAGATGAGGATTATCACCGGGAGATCAGTAAAGAACTCGCCAAACATTTAAAAGAGCTTATGGGGGAAGAGGAAAAATCGGTCCTGATTGTCGGCCTTGGCAACCGGGAAGTAACCCCTGATGCGATTGGTCCCAATGTTGTAAACAATGTAAAAATCACCCGCCATGTAATCAAAGAATACGGAAAAGCGTCCATGGATATGGATAAAGCAAACCAGGTCAGCGGACTTGTTCCGGGCGTTATGGCACAGACCGGTATGGAGACACTGGAAATCATTCGTGGTGTTGTAGATGAAACGAAACCGGATCTCGCCATTGTAGTTGATGCCCTGGCAGCCAGAAGCACCAAAAGGCTCAGCAGGACAATCCAGTTAACGAATACAGGAATCAATCCAGGTTCCGGTGTTGGAAACCACCGCAGCGGCATTAACGAAGATTCCCTGGGCATTCCGGTAATCGCAATCGGTGTACCTACCGTTGTGGATGCGGCTACAATTGTAAACGACACTATGGAAAACCTGGTCGCAACCATGGATGCCACTCCTCAGATGCAGGATTTGGGCGGTGTACTTGGAACTATGAATCAGATGGAGAAGCACCAGATGATCAGCGAACTGATTTCCCCACATCTGAATACGATGTTTGTAACGCCCAAGGATATTGACGAAACAGTAAAACGAATCGGATATACCATATCAGAAGCATTAAATATTGCATTGCAGTTGGCATAAATGAAAGTTTCATCTCATATATTAAAGAATATGGGGTGAGAATATGAAGCATACAGAGAAATGGATACGAATCATATTGTGGCTGCTGTTTTTTGTTTTGGGGGGTTACATTATATATAGAGGAATCGGGATTGCATCGGAAAACGGATGGTTTGAGAAATCATCTGTGGTTTCCAGTATCTACAAAGGGATTGAGGAAATGTCTGTGGGCACTTTTATGCCCGGGCTTTCTTACTCAGCAAATCAGACAAGCAATGGGGAGCATTGGTTGTCTGATTTGTTTAGTGAAAGCTTTCCCTTGTATGAGTATGTGAACATGCAGGAAGGATACGAACAGAATATAGAAAGTAAAAGTGAATATGAAATGATTCTGGCGGCGGAAGCAGCGGCGGAAGACAATATGGTACCAAGGCCAAAAGAAGAGATGCCGCAGGATACCGGCGAAACGATTGCTGCTCCGGAATCGGAGGTGGCAAGTGCACAGGAGGAGACGCAAGGCCAGACAGGAGATGCTGCTCAGGACAGTTCCGACAGCGTTGCAGCAGATGCCGGCGTGATTAAGCGGTCGCCGGTTGTGGAATTCCCCATGGATAAACTGCTGGATTATGATTACGTCCTGAATAACTTCTATGCAATCGATATGACGACTACCATTGACAGAGAGCATCTGGATGTAAATAACCTGATGAATGAGAAGATGACTTTGGAACAGGACAATTCCAAGCCTCAGATTTTAATCTATCATACCCATTCCCAGGAGGCGTTTGTTGACAGTGTACCGGGGGATGTGAGTACTACAATTGTAGGTATCGGAGAGTATCTGTCCAATATCCTGCGGAATAAATATGGTTACAATGTAATTCATAATACCGGTGTCTATGATCTGATTGATGGGGAACTGGACCGGAATAAAGCATATGATCTGGCTTTTGAGGAAGTATCACAGGTATTGGCGGATAATCCCTCTATAGAAGTGGTCATTGATTTACATAGAGATGGTGTGGATGGGAAGAAAATGGTAACAGAGATCGATGGAAAGCCTACCGCCCAGATTATGTTTATCAACGGACTTAGCAGAACAACCCAGAATGGAGATATAACCTATCTGCCCAATCCTTATATTCCGGATAATCTGGCATTTGCATTTCAGATGAAGTTAAAGGCAATGGAATATTATCCTGACTTTACGAGAAATAATTATCTGATGGCATATCGGTTTAACATGCATCTGCGTCCCAAGACCCTGCTTGTGGAATCCGGGACCCAGTTAAGCACGGTAGAGGAAGAGCGCAATGCCATGCTGCCCCTGGCAGATATTTTGCATCAGGTACTCAGTGGGGAGTAGACAAGAGGGGAATAAATGTGATACACTGTCTTGGAAAGTCAAATAATCGGCCCTAAGCGGCGGAGTATTTGACCCTTGCGGCAGTCGCCGGATGGACATACGGGCATGTCCGCCAGGCTCGCTGCCCGGGGAAATAAAGTCGACGGATAGCGATTCGACCCACTGAGGAGGAACAGACGTGGCAGAGATAGATCAGAGCAAAATAAGGAATTTTTGTATTATCGCTCATATTGACCATGGTAAATCAACATTGGCAGACCGTATTATAGAGAAAACGGGACTGTTAACCAGCCGTGAAATGCAGGCTCAGGTATTAGATAATATGGATTTAGAAAGAGAACGAGGCATTACGATTAAAGCACAGGCTGTAAGAACCATCTATAAGGCGAAAGACGGGGAAGAGTACGTTTTCAACCTGATTGATACGCCAGGGCATGTGGATTTTAACTATGAGGTTTCCAGAAGTCTGGCAGCCTGTGACGGGGCGCTCTTAGTAGTAGATGCTGCACAGGGAATAGAGGCACAGACTCTTGCAAATGTATATCTGGCAATGGATCACGATCTGGATGTCATGCCGGTTATCAACAAAATTGATCTCCCAAGTGCCGATCCGGAACGTGTAATTAATGAAATTGAAGACGTAATCGGAATAGAAGCCCAGGATGCACCCCGCATATCAGCCAAGACAGGACTGAATGTAGATGAAGTTCTGGAGCAGATCGTAAATAAAATACCGGCGCCTGCAGGCGATCCGGGAGCACCTTTACAGGCATTGATATTTGACTCTATCTATGATTCTTACAAAGGGGTTATCGTATTTTGCAGAATCAAGGAAGGTTCGGTAAAACGCGGCACCCAGATGCTTATGATGGCTACAAAGGCAACTGCGGAAGTAGTTGAGGTAGGTTATTTTGGTGCTGGACAATTTATTCCATGTGAAGAATTAAGCGCCGGAATGGTTGGCTATATCACAGCCAGTTTGAAAAATGTTAAAGACACACGGGTGGGAGATACCATCACAAACGCCCAGAATCCCTGCAAAGCACCGCTTCCGGGTTATAAAAAAGTAAATCCTATGGTATATTGCGGCATGTATCCCGCAGATGGTGCCAAGTATCCGGATTTACGGGATGCTTTAGAAAAATTACAGTTAAATGACGCTTCCCTGCAGTTTGAAGCGGAGACATCCATTGCTCTTGGTTTTGGATTCCGCTGTGGATTCTTGGGATTATTACACCTGGAAATCATTCAGGAACGTTTAGAGCGTGAATATAACCTGGATCTGGTAACAACGGCGCCGGGTGTTATCTATAAGGTATATAAGACAAATGGCGATGTGATTGAACTCACCAACCCGTCTAACCTGCCCGATCCTTCCGAAATCGAATATATGGAAGAACCGGTAGTAAGTGCTGAGATTATGGTAACAACGGAATTCATAGGTTCGATTATGGAACTGTGCCAGGAACGCCGGGGTGTTTACTTAGGGATGGAATATATGGAAGAGACCAGAGCATTGTTAAAATATGAACTGCCCTTAAATGAAATCATCTATGACTTTTTCGACGCACTGAAGTCCCGTTCCAGAGGCTATGCTTCATTTGACTATGAAATGAAGGGCTATGAACGTTCGGAACTGGTAAAACTGGACATCCTGGTAAACCGGGAAGAAGTAGATGCACTGTCCTTTATCGTACATGCGGCTACCGCTTACGAAAGAGGGCGTAAAATGTGCGAGAAGCTGAAAGAAGAGATTCCAAGGCAGCTGTTTGAGATACCGATTCAGGCAGCAATCGGAAGTAAAATCATTGCCCGTGAAACAGTAAAGGCAATGCGTAAAGACGTCCTTGCAAAATGTTACGGCGGTGATATCAGCCGTAAGAGAAAACTTCTTGAGAAACAGAAGGAAGGTAAGAAGCGTATGAGACAGATTGGTAATGTGGAAATTCCTCAGAAAGCTTTTATGAGCGTGCTGAAGCTGGACGATAAGTAAAATTTAGAACATGAAATAAAAAAAGGATTCCAACTCTCAGGAATCCTTTTTTTTGTGATGTTTTACACACTCCGTCAGTAAATACTCTATTTGCCCGTTAATAGAGCGGAAGTCATCTTCCGCCCATTGGGCCAGGTCATTCCAGAGGCTGGCAGACAGCCTTAACGGAACCTGTTTTTTACTTTTGTCTTTTGGTTTATTTTCCAATGCTGCCATCCTCCCCTTTTAAATTATAGAATTAATGGTGTTTGCGTTAATAAAGTGAGCCGCTGTTTACGATGGGCTGGGCATCTTTGTTGCCGCAGAGTACAACCAGAAGATTGCTAACCATGGCTGCTTTTCTTTCTTCATCTAATTCCACAATCTCATTTTCACTCAATTTCTGTAAAGCCATTTCCACCATGCTGACAGCGCCTTCCACAATTTTTTGACGGGCATCGATAATAGCGGCTGCCTGCTGTCTCTGAAGCATTGCAGAAGCAATTTCAGGAGCATAGGAGAGATGGGTAATACGAACTTCCATAATGTTAATACCGGCATCTGCTACTTTTTCCTGTAATTCACCTTTCATAATATCAGCAACTTCCTGGCTGCTGCCCCGAAGTGATCTCTCATCCCCGCCTTCACTGGTATCATAAGGATATCTTCTGGCTGCATTTCGGGTGATGGCATCACACTGGATAGAAAGGTATTTTTTGTAGTTATCTACATTTAATACGGCCTTTGTTGCATTTTCTACTTTCCAGATCACTACAGTTCCTATTTCGATGGGATTGCCGAGTTCGTCATTTACCTTTTGCTTTTCATTATTTAAGGTCAATGTCTTAAGTGATACTTTTTTGCTTCCGTCTCCTCCGATATTAACGTTTCCACCGTTTCCGGCTGAAGCAGTTACATATCTTTTGACCGTGGGGTTAATTGCAGTGCAAAATGGGTTTACCCAGAAATACCCATCATTTTTTAAGGTTCCGTAGTAATTACCAAAAAGTGTAAGAACCAGAGCTTCATTCGGGTTAATAACTTTCAAGCCGCCGAAGCCAATACATGCAACAGTGAAAATAATAATTGACAATGTAACCACAAATCCTGTTAAAGCACCTTCAAAAACGGATACACCTACAATAAATAGGGCAACACTTCCTAAAAGACCGATAATGCACAGAAATAACATCCCCATGCCGTTTGCCGCTTTTAAGTCTTTTTCTTCTGTTATCTTCTGTTTGTTGATCTCCATAATCCCATCCTCCTTCAGATGATTAAAATGATATTAATTTGATATCACTATGATAACTCTAAATAGTTTGAAAGTCAAGACATTTTAAATGAGTTTTAGAAATATTGTCTTATATTTTATGCATTGTTATACTTCCCTGATATGAGGCTGTATTCCGTTGTAAAATAAAGGGAAAAATGTTATACTCCAAACAGAAATAAAGCTAAAGAAATGCAGGGGAAAAGGGGTAAGCAAGGAGAAAAAATAATGTGAGAGGAGAAAAAAGATGGGAGAGAGAAGGTATTTAGAGAGAAGGTTTTTAGAGAGAAGGTTTTTTAAGAAAAGGGGTTTAGAAAGAACGTATTCATCCAGGGAGCATTTACTGGAGAAGTTAACTGCAGCCGTTTCTGTTTACATGATTTTTGCATTGGGGATTTTCCTGCTGGGGATGATGGTGATGCCATTGACAGCAAATGCCAAGGGCTCTAAGACATATGCGGAATTTACAACGGAATATGCGAAGCCCGGAATGCCGCTGGAGGTGAAACTGCAGGGGGATTCTGTATCAGGTGAGCTCCTGTATAAGTGGTCTGTGAATGGCAATGCAATCGATAATGACACAAACACCTACATACCGTCAGAAGAAGATCTGGAATCTTTTATTGAAGTGACGGTTTATACGGATGACGGAAAAAATAGTTATTCCTGTAATTTATATTGCAGCCAGCTTCCGGTTATGTACATAACCACAGAGGCGGAGATTCAGAACAAAGAGGATTATGTTGCAGGCACGCTGACCACGAAGCGGAATGAAGAATATATGAATCAGGATGCAACTGTTTATAATGGAGATATTGAAATAAGGTACCGTGGCAACAGTACCATGGGATATGACAAAAAGCCATACAAAATTAAACTGGATAAAAAGACAGATATGTTTGGATTTGGAAAGAACAAACACTGGGTTCTCCTGGCTAACCATCTGGACGGTGCCCTGATGCGTAATAAGCTGGCATATGAATTGTCGGGATTCCTGGGTATGCCTTATATGCAGTCGACAGACGTGGTATTGATCATGAACGGCAGATATGACGGGATCTATCAGTTCTGTGAGCAGATCAGGGTGGATTATAAGTCGGAAGGTAACCGTGTGGATATTTATGATTGGGAGAAAGCATCCGAGGATTTTGCCGGTGCAATTGCAAAGGCAGAAGGATTTGACAAAACGGCTAAAGCAGATTTGGAAAATACAATGCTTGTGGATATGACTTGGGCATCTACTCATAAGGTTTTTTTCAATGGTGTTACTTATGATCTGGATAATGAAAAATATGATATTAAAATTCCGGAGCTGACAGGAGGATTTTTAATCGAAATGGATTCATATTTTGATGAGGTATCCAAATTTAAAACAAGGCTTCAGCAGCCATTAATGTTTAAAAGTCCTGAATTTGTGAATACAAATGAAAATTTGATGCGATACACCAGTGATTATATGGATGCTTTTGAAAATGCAATTCAGTCCTATGATTTTTCAGATACCTGGAACAAGAACAAAGTAAGTTACGCCCAGTTATTCGATATGGATTCTCTTGTAAAGTTCTGGCTGGTAAATGAACTATTTATGAACGAAGATGCCATGAAGAAAAGTACCTATATGTATAAGGATTTAGATGGTCTTTTTTACATGGGACCGATCTGGGACATGGACTGGTCTTCGGCGTCAGATGTCAGCGCTACCAATTTTCCTAAAGAATGGCAGACCTTTCATTTTAATATAGAGGGGCAGAAAAACCAGTGGTATAAATATATAACCAAGGATCCTTACTTTGCCATAAAAGCAAGAGAACTGTATCTGGAACTCCGAGAAACTTATCTACAGGATCTCATTAATACGAATGGCATCATAGATGCAAACAGCAGTTATTTAAGCCGTGCAGCCCAGGCAAATACAGAGAGATGGAATGGCAGTGGAGGTTTTCCACGGGATGGATTTGACTATCAGGTTGATAAACTGAAAACATTTCTCACAACAAGAATCTCCTGGCTGGATGAGCAGTTCGCTAGTGTAGAATCACTGATGGCTTCCTGGAATACAGATCGATTTATTAACAGCATAACGGGAGAATTAGATATTTCACAAAATAACAACAACACAGCGTCTGTTACCGTGCCAAAGGAGATTACAGAATTGTCATTGACTGTAAATGGTATATATGCAGGCGGCGGGAAAGTGAAAGACGGCAAGATAACGGTCAGCTTTGATGACACTTTCGTGAAGCTTGGCGACAACGCTGAGAATATTGTTGTCTATTGTGGAAAAGATATGAATAATCAGACATACTATCAATATCAGTCTTTTACAAAAGAAGCAGAGCCTGTAATTACCAGTTATCAGATCTCAGTAACAGCATCAGAAGGTGGCAGAGCTTATATCCAATCTGAAGAAGGGGAACTGACTGGAATGGAAGTACAGGAAGGCAGTGAAGTCACGGTAATGGCAGCTGCAGATGAGGGATATGATTTTAATGGCTGGTATGAAGATACGGTAAGTGAAGAACAAAAAGTATCCTCAGAGGCGGCTTATCATTTTACAGCATCGGCAGACAGAAAATTATTGGCTGAGTTCCGGAAGATGGAGGAGCAGCCAAAGCCCGATCCGGATCCCAATCCACAGCCGAAGCCTGATCCAGAGCCGGAGCCAAAACCGGAGCAAAAGCCGGAACCCAAACCAGAGCCAAAGCCGGAGCAAAAGCCAGAACCGGCAGTATCAAAACCCGCCCGGTTAAAAGGTACTTCCATTCAGGCATCCAGCCTGAAGCTGACTTGGAAAAAGGCTTCAAATGCTGTTTCTTATAAGGTTTATCGTTCAGAAAAGAAAAATGGAACTTATAAATTGCTGGCTGAGACGAAGAAGACCAGTTACAAAGATACAAAAGTAGTTCCGAAAAAAGCCTACTATTATAAAGTGCAGGCTGTTAATAAAAGCTCTGGAAAATATTCCACAGTTACAAAACTAAAAACAAAACCTCTTTCCGCACCCAGGATGAACCTGGAATCAACAAAAAAGAAACAGGTCAAAATATCCTGGAAGAAGGTTGCCGGAGCAAAAAAATATGTGGTTTACCGTGCAGATAAAGAAAAAGGCAAATATAAAAAGGTTGCAGTAACCACAAAAATAAGCTATAAAGATAGAAAGAGAATAAAATCAGGTAAAACGTATTATTACAAAGTCCGCGCTTATCATTCGAAAACAAGCGATGGAAGTATATCAAAAGTAAAATCAGTAAAAGTAAAATAAAGACCCCAGAGGATTATTAAAATGGAACAGACGAAAAATTTAGGCATCTACATTCATATACCTTTTTGCATCCGTAAATGTGCATATTGTGATTTCCTGTCTTTTGCATCCGAAGAGAATACCAGAAAAGGATACATCCAGTCACTGATCGCTGAAATCCGGCAGTGGGAAGATGTAGAAAGATGGCATATCACCTCCATCTTTATAGGAGGAGGGACACCATCCGTGTTAAAGAAAGAGGAGACCGCCGGAATACTGGAGGCAGTATACAACAAGTTCCAGGTGGATGATGATGCAGAAATTACTACGGAAGCCAACCCCGGTACGCTTACAAAGGACAAGCTGTACGCCTACCGGGAACAGGGGATTAACCGGCTAAGCCTGGGGCTTCAGTCTGTTCACGACCAGGAATTAAAACTGCTTGGCAGAATACACACTTATGAAGATTTTTTAAAAGGTTTTCACATGGCAAGAGAAGCAGGATTTTCAAATATAAATGTGGATTTAATGTCGGCACTGCCAGGACAGACCGTGGATTCCTGGAGGGAAAGCCTGACCAAAATATTGCGTCTGAAAGCGGAACATGTTTCAGCCTACAGCCTTATTATAGAAGAGGGAACTTTGTTCTACGAGAAGTATGCCGAGGATGCAAGACTGCGGGATCTGGGAGAAGACTGCCGGATACTTCCGACTGAAGAGGATGAACGCAGCATGTACTATGAGACACGGCGCTTAACCGGGGAGTACGGGCTTGAACAGTATGAGATTTCCAATTATGCAAAACCCGGATATGAATGCAGGCATAACCAGGCATACTGGCTGCGCCAGGATTATCTTGGGTTTGGCCTTGGAGCCTCATCACTGATTGATAATGTACGTTTTTGCAATACAGCAGATTTGAAACTATACAGCCGGGGAATATTTAAAAAAGAAGAAAGAGAGGTGCTGTCTGTACAGGAACAAATGGAAGAAACCATGTTCCTGGGACTCCGTATGAAAGACGGGGTTTCCATGGAAGCATTTGAAAAGGTTTTCCATACTCCATTTTCTGCTGTCTATGGAAAGACAGTACTCGATTTAAAAAATGAAGGGCTGGTGCAGACTGAAGACGAGAGACTCTTCTTAACAGAAAAGGGATTTGATTTAAGTAATTATACACTGGCGCAGTTTTTGCAATAGCGGTAAAACCAGGTTTTTGACTGCAAAATATAACCAAATTTCTGAAGGAAATTAATTAAATTTTAAAGAAATGTTAAATAGTGGTTGAAAAGTTGTAATATATTGTGTATAATTAGCTCGTAACTTTGAAATGGAGTATGAAGAAAACAAGGGAATTTATATGAACAAAAAGGTTAAAGTTTTAATTTTGATGTGTTGTCTAGTAATTGGCATGATAATACCAATGAAGCCGGAAGCAGCGGCTGCCTCCACACTAAAGATTCGCGGACATAAATATCCGGTATCACACAAGTTAGGATCCAGCTATTCACTAAAGGGAATGATCTCATCTAATTACAGGATCAAAAGGATAACCGCTGGAATATACAATTCTTCTGGTAAGAAATCGTATTATAAGAGTAATATTTATCCGAATACGAAGAGTTTCAATCTGGCGAACTCACCGGCTGATTATGCTTTACAGTTTGACCGGTTAAAAAAAGGTAAGTACTTATACAAGGTTACGGCAAAAGATGCGTCTGGGAAATCCAGAACTTTAGTGAAAAAGACATTCAATGTGGTTACGAAGACTTCGAAGCTAAAGATTTCAAGTCCGGTACCAAGTTCCGATTTTGCAATCAATGCAGGTGGGTACTATGCGGTAGGCGGAACGATTAATTCGAATTACAAGATTACGAATGTAACAGCAAAGGTTACGGATGCAGGAGGGGCTACTAAGTTCTCCAGATCAGTAAAGCCAAATACCAAGACCTTTAAGATTGGTTTTGAAATTGACGGTGCGATGTCATTTAATACACTCCCGGCAGGTACATATAAGTATATTGTAACTGCAAAGGATAAATCAGGAAAATCCAAGACATTAGTGAAAAGGACCCTGACCGTAAAAAGCAATACACCATCAAATCCGAATAACGGTTCAAACGGAGGTTCTTCAGGAGGAAGTTCAGGAGGAAGTTCCAGTGGATCCACAGCTAATTTTGTTCAGAGAACGGTTCCGCCGGATTTGAATAATGGAAGCTACTATTCAGGACTCTACAATATTTACTTTAATTTTGATTATCTAGCACCAACGGGTAAGAAGACAAGCGGTGGTTATAACAGAGGGAATTGTACCTGGTATGCATGCGGAAGAGCAAGAGAAGTGATGCTGCAGGCAGGAAAGTCTCCGAATATGTCTATCTTCGGACCGGATCCGGTAGGTATCTGGAATGCCAATAAGAAAGACAAGGTATATGCATATGGTTCCACTCCAAAGGTTGGTTCATTAGTGGTTTTTGATTACAACTCTTCAGGAGATGCACATATCGCAATGGTAGAGGCAATTATCAATGGTGTACCATACGTATCCGAATCAGGGTACAGTATGAGCAGCAAAAAACCAACAGCTTCCAATATATCTTTCCATTATGGAAATATGTATGAATGGGGCGCAGGAAGAAGAATCTTAGGATACATATACTTAATATAAGATAAGTAGTTAAATTTAAAATGCCTTAGCACAGACCAAATGGTTTTTGCTAAGGCATTTTGTTATGAATGAAAAATCTGATCTGTCATGTATTGATGTATGACTTTTGAAGTGTCCTGTGTATAATGCAGTCCATCCACCGTATCGAACCCATTTTGAATCAGGTAGTTGTAGCAGTCCAGGTAACGGGTGCTGAATATTTCCTGCAGGGATCCGTTAAAATTTTGGATCTGTGCATTTGTGATTCCTTTGGTTTTTTCTTCATTTACCGGATTCACAGACATAAAATAAAAAGCTGCATCGGGGTAGGTTTGAATCAGTTCCTTATATAAGGTCAGATAAAGACTGATATTTTCCACATCATTTACCCCCAGATTGAAGACTACTGTTTCAGACGGGGATTCGGCAAGTGCGCTTTTTAATTCCGTCAGCCCTGTTTCGCTGAACCATTTGTAACCTTCTCCCTCTTTTGCAATATATACAGTAGAATCAACAGAAGATTTCATGGCCTCTTTCATGGCAACGGTACGGGAATCCCCTACCAGAATAAAAGAGGTATTGCTTTTTGATGCCGTGTTGTTCTTAGCCTGATCGGGATTATTGTTATCCCCCAGTTGTCCGTCTGCGCTTTCAAGAGCGTTATTTCCTCCATTCAGGGCGTTTTCATAAAAAGGGAGGTATTTCTTCAGAGGATTTGTATCTTCCATCATATAGAGCGTCAGAATGGCGGACAGCGCCAGCAGAGCTGCTATAGATAGGGATGCAAAAATCACAATCAGTGTATTTCCTTTTTTCATAATGTTCATGCTGCCGGGAAGGCAGTATCCTTTCCTATAGATTGTTGAAATTTCCTTTCCTATTTTACCTATAAATGTCAAATAGTTCAAGCTTTTTTAAATCCACAAGAATATTTGTTAAATATAAAAATTAAAATAATTTCTAAAAAAAGTATAAATACTATTGACAAAAAAAAGGCAGAGTGCTATTTTATGTACATAGATGTTAGCACTCCACTCAGACGAGTGCTAACAACAACATAAAAGGAAGGAGGATTTAAGGATGCAGCTGGATGAAAGAAAGACGAAAATTCTTCACGCCATTATCAAAACGTATCTGGAGACCGGAGAACCGGTAGGGTCCAGAACGATATCTAAGTATGCAGATTTGAATCTGAGTTCCGCAACAATTCGCAATGAAATGTCAGACCTGGAAGAACTGGGGTATATCGTTCAGCCTCACACTTCAGCTGGCAGGATTCCTTCGGATAAAGGTTATCGGCTATATGTTGACCGGATGATGGAGGAAAAAGAGCGGGAAGTTACCGAAATGAAAGAACTGATGATTCAAAAGCAGGATAAGATGGATCTGGTGTTAAAGCAGGTGGCAAAGGTTCTGGCATTAAATACGAATTATGCTACCATGATTACGGCACCTCAGTATCACCGGACGAAGCTTAAGTTCATTCAACTGTCCATGGTAAGCGATGATCAGATACTGGCCGTCGTTGTGACAGAAGGTAATGTAGTCAAGAATAAGATGCTTCATATAGAACACTGCCTGGATAATGAGACCATCCTGAAGCTGAATATTTTACTAAACACAAGCTTAAACGGATTGACCATAGAACAGATCAATCTGGGGATGATTGCGAAGTTAAAGGAACAGGCAGGCATTCACAGCCAGGTAGTAAATAGTGTTCTGGATGCTGTAGCAGAAGCAATAAGGCTGGATGACGACGATCTGGAGATCTATACCAGTGGCGCAACCAATATTTTTAAATATCCGGAGCTTAGCGACAGTGAAAGGGCCAGTGAGCTGATCAGTGCATTGGAAGAGAAGCAGCAGCTGGTAAGTCTCGTACATGAAACCATGTCCGAGGGCGAGCACAATGGCATACAAGTCTATATCGGTGATGAAACACCGGTCAAGAATATGAAAGACTGCAGTGTAGTAACAGCTACCTATGAATTAGGTGAAGGAATGCAGGGTACGATAGGTATTATCGGCCCAAAGCGAATGGATTACGAGAAAGTTGTGAATACATTGAAAACATTAATGGCGCAGCTGGATGAATTATTTGATAAAAGCTAGGGAAAGGCGGTAACAAAATTGGCAGATGAAAATTTAAAAAAAGAAATGGAAGAAACTGTGGAAGACCAGGCAGATGAGACTACAGAAGAAGCAGTAGAAGACACTGCGGAGGAAACCGCAGAATCTGCAAACGAAAATCCTGAAAGTGATGAAGCTGACGAAGAGGCAGACAAAGATGATGCTGACAAAGATTCGGGAGACGGCAAAGAAGTAAAAAAAGGGTTTTTTGGCAAGAAGAAAGACAAAAAAGATAAGAAAGACGTTCAGATCGAAGAGCTGACAGACAGGCTGAAACGCCAGATGGCAGAATTTGATAATTTCCGTAAGAGAACGGAAAAAGAAAAGAGCGCAATGTTCGAAGTGGGAGCCAAAAGTGTAATTGAGAAAATGCTTCCGGTTGTAGATAATTTTGAACGTGGATTGGCAGCAGTTCCGGATGACAAAAAGGATGATCCTTTTGTAGAAGGAATGGAAAAAATCTACAAACAGCTGATTGGAACATTAGAAGAATTAGAAGTAAAGGCAATTGAGGCTGTGGGACAGGAATTTGATCCGAATTTCCACAATGCGGTAATGCATATTGAAGATGAAGAGCTGGGCGACAATATCGTAGCCGAGGAATTTCAGAAAGGTTACACCTACCGTGAAAATGTAGTAAGACACAGCATGGTAAAGGTAGCAAATTAAGCAAATAGTGTGATGTAACAGTCACCTCTTTTAAATAGTAAATAACAATTTCAAATCATAGTATATTAAATTAGGAGGAAACAACAATGGGAAAAATTATCGGTATCGACTTAGGGACAACAAATAGCTGTGTAGCAGTTATGGAAGGTGGTAAACCAGTAGTTATCGCCAATACAGAAGGAGCAAGAACAACACCATCCGTAGTGGCATTTACAAAAACGGGTGAAAGACTGGTAGGGGAACCTGCAAAACGTCAGGCAGTAACAAACGCTGACAAAACAATTTCTTCTATTAAAAGACATATGGGTACAGACTACAGAGTAGCAATTGATGACAAGAAATATTCACCACAGGAAATTTCTGCTATGATTCTTCAGAAAATGAAAGCAGATGCAGAAGCTTACCTTGGAGAAAAAGTTACCGAAGCTGTTATCACAGTTCCTGCTTACTTCAACGATGCTCAGCGTCAGGCAACAAAAGATGCTGGTAAAATCGCAGGCTTAGATGTAAAACGTATCATCAACGAGCCAACAGCAGCAGCACTTGCTTATGGTCTTGACAATGAAAAAGAACAGAAAATCATGGTATATGACTTAGGAGGCGGTACATTTGACGTTTCCGTAATTGAAATCGGTGAAGGCGTTATCGAAGTATTATCCACAGCAGGTGATAACAGACTGGGTGGAGATGACTTTGACCAGAAGATCACAGATTATATGTTAGCAGAATTCAAGAAAAACGAAGGTGTTGACTTATCTAACGATAAGATGGCTCTTCAGAGATTAAAAGAAGCTGCTGAAAAAGCGAAAAAAGAACTTTCCAGCGCTACAACAACAAATATTAACCTGCCATTCATCACAGCTACAGCAGAAGGTCCAAAACACTTTGATATGAACCTGACAAGAGCTAAATTTGATGAACTGACACATGACTTAGTAGAAAGAACAGCTACACCTGTTACAACAGCATTAAAAGATGCAGGTTTAACAGCAAGCGAAGTTTCTAAAGTATTATTAGTTGGTGGATCTACACGTATCCCGGCTGTTCAGGATAAAGTAAAATCCCTGACAGGCAAAGAGCCAAGCAAAACTTTGAATCCGGATGAATGTGTTGCATTAGGTGCTTCCGTACAGGGTGGTAAATTAGCAGGAGATGCAGGCGCAGGCGATATCTTATTATTAGATGTTACACCATTGTCACTGTCTATCGAAACAATGGGCGGTGTTGCTACCAGATTAATCGAAAGAAATACAACAATTCCTACAAAGAAGAGCCAGATCTTCTCTACAGCAGCAGATAACCAGACAGCAGTTGACATCCATGTAGTACAGGGTGAAAGACAGTTCGCCAAAGATAATAAATCTCTTGGACAGTTCAGACTGGATGGTATCCCGCCAGCAAGAAGAGGTGTTCCACAGATCGAAGTTACTTTCGATATCGATGCAAACGGTATTGTTAACGTATCTGCAAAAGACCTTGGAACAGGAAAAGAACAGCACATCACCATTACTTCCGGTTCTAATATGTCCGATAATGAAATCGATAAGGCTGTAAAAGAAGCAGCTGAATTCGAAGCACTGGATAAAAAACGTAAAGAAGCAATTGATGCCCGCAACGATGCTGATTCTATGGTATTCCAGACAGAAAAAGCAATGGAAGAAGTAGGCGATAAGATTGATGCGAACGACAAGACTGCAGTAGAAGCTGATCTTACAGCATTAAAAGAACTGATCGAAAAATCCAATCCGGAAGAAATGACAGAAGCTCAGGTTGCTGAAATCAAAGCCGGAAAAGAAAAATTAATGGAAAGCGCTCAGAAATTATTTGCAAAAGTATATGAGCAGGCTCAGGGAGCTGCAGGAGCAGAAGGTGCAGGTCCGGCTCCGGAAGGCGGCGAAGCTTACCAGGCAGATGATGTAGTTGACGGCGATTACAAAGAAGTGTAGAATAGATACTTGAAACAATGACTTCAGCACCATCTGGCTGCTGAAGTCATTGAT
The DNA here is from genome assembly GCA_900540475.1 of uncultured Robinsoniella sp. Taxonomy (GTDB): domain Bacteria; phylum Bacillota; class Clostridia; order Lachnospirales; family Lachnospiraceae; genus Robinsoniella. The sequence continues at coordinate 140,101 of UQGG01000003.1, forward strand.
ATGAATGGAATTAACAGGGAAACTGTCTGAAATAACAGCAGGCAGAATCTGTATTAGGAAAGGTGAACACAATGGCAGAGAGCAAACGTGATTATTACGAGGTCCTCGGCGTAGACAGAGGCGCTGATGATGCTACGATTAAAAAAGCATACAGACAGTTAGCCAAAAAGTATCATCCTGACATGAATCCCGGAGATAAAGAGGCGGAAAAGAAATTTAAAGAGGCTTCAGAAGCATATGCAGTTCTGAGTGATGCTGACAAAAAGAGGCAGTACGACCAGTTTGGCCATGCAGCTTTTGACCAGGGAGGCGGCGGAGCTGGCGGCTTCGGTGGATTTGATTTCAATGGCGCCGATATGGGAGATATTTTCGGAGATATCTTTGGCGATTTATTTGGCGGCGGAAGAAGAAGTGCGAACAGCGGTCCTATGAAAGGTGCCAATCTTCGTGCCAGCGTACGTATAACCTTCGAAGAAGCTGTATTTGGCTGTGAGAAGGAATTGGATTTAAATTTAAAAGATGAGTGTAAAACCTGCCACGGTACCGGGGCGAAACCGGGAACAAGTCCTGAGACTTGTCCGAAATGCGGTGGTAAAGGCCAGGTTGTATTTACACAGCAGTCTTTATTTGGCACAGTTCGGAATGTGCAGACTTGTCCGGATTGCAGCGGAACTGGTAAGATTGTAAAAGATAAATGTACCGATTGCCACGGAAGCGGCTTCACATCCAGCAGAAAGAAAATTGCAGTCAGCGTGCCGGCAGGTATTGATGACGGTCAGAGCATCCGTATCCGGGATAAGGGCGAGCCGGGAACAAATGGCGGACCAAGAGGGGATCTTCTGGTAGAAGTAAGAGTTGCCAGACATCCTATTTTCCAGAGACAGGATATGAATATTTTCTCAACCGCGCCGATTTCATTTGCACAGGCAGCACTGGGCGGTGAGGTTCGGATCAGCACTGTGGATGGAGACATCTTATACGATGTAAAACCAGGTACCCAGACAGATACCAAAGTACGTTTAAAAGGCAAAGGTGTGCCTTCACTGCGTAACAAATCTGTCCGTGGAGACCACTATGTAACGCTGGTGGTGCAGGTGCCGACAAAGCTGAGCGAAGATGCAAAGGAAGCCCTTCGCAGCTTTGATACAGCAACCGGAAATTCTTTAAACCAGAAAAATGCGGGTGCGGAAAAGCCGAAGAAAAAAGGCTTTATGGATAAATTAAAAGAAACTTTTGAAGATTAAACTGCAGGAGGGTACTGCGTGGTCTGTTGTGACATTTATATGTTTTGTCAGACTATGCAGGCCCTTCTTTCTTAATTTTTTATAATTAAAGAAAGCCTTTTCTTAATTTTTCCTATAATGTCTGGGAATTGTTGACAAACAGGATAGTAACGGGTATTATATGAATATAGAAACAATTGTGATGAGGGATAGGTATGCAGACAGGTACTTGTTAAGACTCGAATGTTAAAATCATGAGTCGGCTGGATTTAGAAATCTGATTAACAGATCTATATTCAACCGCATCAATTTGTTTTCAGGCTTTATGACGAATGTCATCGAAAAATAAAATATGAAGGAGAGAAGGTGTCGTTATGAAGAGAAAGATCGTAAATAAACTGTTGGCGATCTGCTTATCAATTAGCATGATAGCTGGAACAGGATTACCGGTTACAGCAGCTGGTACCGATAATACGCCACAGACCACAGTTACTACCGAAGCAACAACAGAGAAAGCTACAAGTAATACATCAACGCTTTACAAAGTAAAACTCACATTACCTGGTATCACAGCGGCAACAAGTGTAAAATCTTTATCTGTTAAACAAAATGGAAAAGATTATACATATGATTACAAAGACTTAAAGACGGATGATAAAGGAGTCCTTTATTTAAAGCTTCCGGCAAATGCCAAAGGCCAGACAACATCGATTACCGTAAATGACGTTAGTTATTCCGGAACAGTAAACGCGAATGATGACAATGCATTTGCAGCACCTCCGGCTAAGACAGAATCTGAGAAGACGACAGATAAAGCAACTGAAAAAGCAACCGAAAAGGCTACTGAAAAAACAACTGCAGATTCTGAATCAGAAACAGCAAAGGGAACAGAGGCTGCTACAGAAGCTACAGAAGCTACTGAAGCAACAGATAAGAAATCCCCGGAAACTGAGCCGGTAACGGATACGAAGCCTACGGAAGAAAGCAAAGCACCGGATACGCAGCCAGCTACTACAGAGAGCCAGAAAGCGACTGAAACTACGGGTCAGACAGATAGCAATAAGACGACACCAAGCGAATCAGAAACGACTGATACGAATGGATCTCATAAAGCATCAGCAATCGATAATATTAAAATTGATTATCCGAATGAGACGCTGACGAATGTTACGGCGGATATGAAGTACAGTGTTGATGGTGGTGCTAACTGGCTTACCTGTACAATTGAAGGTCAGGGCATGAAGATCATGGATACGATGTTCGGAAAATCTGTTCTGATTAAAATGAGCACAGAGGCTACTGGTAAAGAGTTTGTAATTCCTGGGAAGACTGATGCGCCTAAAGTAACAGCTACAAATGCATCAGCTAAAGATATAAAAGATGGTACTTTAACAGTAACCAATCCGGGAACTGCAGAATATCAGTATCGTTTAAAAGATGGTACTTGGGGAAATATGACAGCTGGTAAAGTTACAGGTTTAGCAGCAGGTTCATACGAAGTTCGTGTAAAGGCTACGAATGCAGCATTTGCAGGTAATATAGCAGCGACTACGGTAAGCGTTAACGCAAAAGCTGAATTATCCATAGCAAAACCAGTTTTTTCTGAAAAGTCTTATGGATATAAAGCAGCATCTTTAAATATTTCAGTTAAAAATACCGGAGATGCCGATGCAGTTGTAACAGATATTACGTTAAATGGTGCAAGTAAAGATGCATTTGAAATTATCAATAAAAGCACGGATTTAACAGTACCGGCTAATACAACTACAGGTAAGGTATTAGGTGCTGTACAGATTAAAACTGGCTTAGATACGGGTATATATAATGCATCGGTAGTTATAGCTTATAACAATGGTCAAACAGCTACTACAGAAGTATCGTTGACTGTAAACAAAATGAAAGTTACACCGTCAATTGATTCTGTTGAATCAAAGACATATGATAAGAGTAAAGATGCAAAAGGAAAGCTGAAACTCACACCTCCAAACGGTTACAGTTTTGGAAATGACGAGCCTACAGCAACCGGAAAATTTGTATTTGACAGTGCTGACGCTGGATCGAAAAAAGAAGTTAGTGTTTCCGATATTAAACTGGGTAGTGGATTTGATAAGAATTACGTATTAAGTTCAACATCCATTAAGAATAAAACAACTTCTGCTAAGATCAACAAAGCGAAAAACACCAAGAAGCCGGAAGATGTTAAAGTTTCTTCCTTTACCTACAATTCAATCACAATGAAGAACGCTTCCGGAGTGGAATATTCCATCGATGATGGTGATAACTGGAGCAGCGGTTCCTTTAAGAGCTTAAAAGAAAAGACCTCTTATACAATTTTAGCAAGATTCAAAGAATCAACCAATTATGAAGCATCCAAATCTGTATCGGTAGAGCAAACAACACTGCGTAACCCAATTATCAGCAATCCGCAGAATAATAAGGTTACAGGCGTACAGACCACAACCAGTTACAAAACAGGTTCGACTTTAACATTTACAGCTACTGGAGCAGGATCAGAGATTAAATCTCCATCCCAGTCACCATCGTTAGATGATATTAGATATATTCCGGTAAGTTGGACTTCATATGTAAATGGAACTTGGGATAATAATGCATCATCCAACAGCGGCAGTTTTAAGCTGAATAGTTCCGGAAGTTATACGTTGTCAGTTTCTTTCCAAAAACAGAAATATGATGGAACAAATTGGGTAAATGAGACAACAACTAAGGATACTAAATCAGTTTCCTATAAGGTTGTAACATCAACTACAACTTCATCTACCAACAAGAATACAACCAATAAAACCGGAGTTAAAACCGGAGATGTAAATCCGATTATGCTGATGGTTATCTTACTGGTAGTATCTGGTGCAGTAATCGTGGTATTGGTTGTAAGAACTAGATCAAAACGCAGACAGCACAGAGAATAATTACATGAATAACAAAGTATTAAAAATATAGTCAGGAAAAGCTCTCGCCGCCAGGTGGGAGCTTTTCTTATTCACAGATGAATTTAATAATGCATTTCAATATGGTTTTCACGACAATAATCACTATATTCCTGTGGTGGCATTTCATCCGTAACAATATGGTCAACCTGACTCAGAGGACAGTAGGTCATGAGAGAGAAGTGACCGAATTTCGTATGATCAGCTAAAAGGAAATGCGTATGGCTGTTTTCTATGACTGCCTTTTTAACCGTATATTCTTCTCTTGTTGCATTTGTGAGTCCGTTTGCAATGGTGAGTCCGGTGCATGCCATAAATGCTTTTGTGATATTGTAGGTTTTCAGATAGTCAATGACTTCATTGCCCACAAATGACAGAGTTTCCCGTTTTAAGGTACCCGGAAGGGAGATAAGAGTCAGATTCGGGTAAGGAATTGCTTTCAGGCAGACCTGAACACTGTTGGTGATGATGGTACATTCTTTGTGGGAAATATAATCGATCATATTAATACAGGTTGTGCCTGTGTCAATATAAATAATATCTCCATCGTTGACAAATCCCGCAGCCATCTTGCATATGGTATCTTTTTCAGCAGCGTATTTTGTATGACGTTCTTCAAACGGTATGACGTCGCTGATTGGCGGAGCCTCTGCAACAGTTACGCCGCCGTAAACTTTCTTGATCGTCCCTTTTTTAACCAGGGTGTCGATATCTCTTCGTATGGTATTCTTAGATACCGCAAACTGCTCGCAGAGCGTATCCAGAGAAACTGATTTTTGTTCTAATATGTATTGTTCGATTGAGTCAATTCTTTTTGTACGCATAGTCCATTCCCTCTCCTAAATGATGAGTATATTATAGTATATTTTGGGTAAGTTGAAAAGGTGTATTTTGTAATATTTTTAATTTTATGGATGTGTATGCCAGAAAATACAAAGTGTATTCCCTTGATCTGTTTGAATTATAGAGTACAAGAACGGTATATTTTTGAAAATTTCAGCAACACTACCATAATATTATCACGATGAAGTTAAAATATAACCAAAAACAATTGACAACAATATCAAAACATGCTAGGATAAATGCATAAAAATGATCAATACATATCCAAAACCAGGTTAAAGATAATAAAAAGTTCTTTAATAATTATTTAACAATTAATGATTTGCGATTTTGGCGTTATGGGAGGAGAAAAAGATGTATTTAAACAGCAGGCAGAAAAGGCAGCGGGTGCTGATGATGATATTTGGAGCATTTGCGATATTTTTTACCGGTTATCCTCATATATGGTCTGTATATCAGCCGTATATCCGGGAACTGACAGGATGGACAGAGGGACAGACGTCCATGTGTTTTTATCTGTCTATGTTAACCTTTGTGTTTGGCAATATTTTTGGAGGACGTATTCAGGACAGATATAGTCCCAAAATAGCAATTGCAGTTGGAGGAGGTATTTTTGCGGCGGGCATTTTGCTGTCGGCGTTTTTGATTATACCGTCGCCGCTGCCCATGTATTTTACATATGGTGTGATGCAGGGATTTGGACAGGGAATGATGTATACCACGATTCTTTCCACAGCACAGAAGTGGTTTCCACACAAACTTGGATTTGCATCAGGCGTTGTGGTTACGGCAAATGGTCTGTGCGGATTCTTTCTTGCTCCGGTCAGCAGAGTGATTTTAGCGGAGGATGGTCCGAAAACGGCGTTTTTGCTGATTGGAAGCGTAATAGCCATTTCCTGGGTTTTAGGCTGCATATTTATTAAAAATCCCCGGCAGGCTGGCGTCAGGGAGACAGATCGTCCCGGTTGGGTTGCAGATGAGACACCCTCTTTGGAAAAGGAAAAACAATATACATCCAAAGAGATGATACGTACCAGAAAATTCTACTATCTGGTTGCAACAATGCTTTTTGGGCTGATTTCTTATTTCATGATTTCCCCGGTTGCACAGGGGATTCAGACAGAACGGGGAATTGACGTATCCATTGCTGTGACGGCGGTCATGTTAGGTTCCATCATGAATGCATCCGCAAGACTGTTTCTGCCTTCTATGGCGGATAAAATAGGAAGAGTGAAGTGCGTAAAAGGAGTGCTGGTGGTATCGGTTGCAGCGATGATTATGCTGGCAGTATCGAAATCTATGTTTACTGCTCTCACCACCGTTTCGGTAGTGCTGATGTATGGCTGCTATGGGGGCATCATGGGAAGTTTCCCCTCCCTTACAAGTTCCATTTTCGGACTTTCCCATTCCGGGGAAAACTACGGATTTGTCATGTCAGGAATTGTAATTGCTACCCTTGGAGCGCCCTTTGTGGCAAATTTATTGACAGCCAATGGCTTTGATACCAACATGGGATTTATAGTCGGGGTAATTTGTGCAGCGCTTTCCGTTCTGTTTATCCTTCTTCTGGAAAGAGAACTGTCGGATAAGCGGGCAGGAAAAGACTTTGGGAATCAGGAAGAAAAGAAACAGGCAAGAGTAATTACTGCAAAGTAATTATAATTGCATCAAAATAAAATCAAATTTAATGATAATAGAATAGGAGGAATGATCGATGGCATTAGTAAAAATGAAAGACCTGCTGGAAAGAGCTAAGGCAGCAAAAACAGGATGCGGGGCATTCAGTGTGGGGAACATGGAAATGGTAAAAGGTGCCCTGCGGGCGGCGGAAGAGACAAATACTCCAATTATACTGCAGATCGCAGAGGTGAGGTTAAAACATTCACCCCTGGAATTAATGGGACCTATGATGGTGCAGGCGGCAAAAGAAGCAAAGGTGGATATAGCCGTGCATCTGGATCACGGTCTCACAATGGAAACCGTAAATAAGGCATTAGAACTGGGATTTACCTCTGTGATGTTTGACGGGTCTACCAGCCCTTTTGAAGATAATATAGCAAAGACAAAACAAGTGGTGGAGCTGGCTAAAAAATACGGAGCTACTGTGGAAGCGGAACTTGGACTGGTTGGGGGAAGTGAAGATGGAAGCTGTGACCATGGAATCCGCTGTACCGATCCGGAAGATGCTAAGATCTTCTGTGAAAAAACAGGCGTGGATGCACTGGCTGTTGCTATCGGGAATGCCCATGGCAATTATCCGGTTGCACCGACACTGGCATTTGATGTTTTGGAGAAAATCCATCACAATACCAATGTCCCGCTGGTACTACATGGAGGAAGTGGAATTACAGATGAAGATTTCCAAAGGGCAATTTCTCTGGGAATCTGTAAAGTGAACATAGCTACGGCGAGCTTTAACAGCCTGATGGAAAAAGTTGAGGCGTATATGGGTACTCCGGGAAAACACAATTATTTTGATTTAAATACGGCTATGGAAACCGGCGTTTACGAAAATGTAAAACGGCATATAGGGGTATTCCAGACGATATACCAATCATAGATGAAGGGTACGAATACTTCGGAATAGCTCTCTGTTTCTGGGCTTACGGGATGAGACTGGGGCGTGCAGATGGCAGGAATGAATTTTCAAATGCGCTCTATTGTATTTACCCCGGGAGACATCAGAAGTATCATCATGAATCTTCACTTGTTTACCTTCCCGATATTGGATATAATGAAAAAAGACAATTGGGAGGCAGGAATGTTATTTTAACCTCTCTTTTCTATATATAAAATTGGCTGACGGGGTAAAGTGTATGAGGAAAACAGGGCTGCTCCTTATGGGAGTGTTGTGTATGGTACTTTTGGCAGGGTGCAGTAAAAGACAGGAGACGGTATCGAAAACGGATCCGTATGTGATCGGGGTTGTGACGAAATCCAGAGACAGTGAATATTGGATGTCGGTTTGTTCCGGCATGGAAAAAGCAGCCGAAGAGGAGGGCGTCTCCGTTTTAATTGTTTCGCCGGATACGGAAACCGATGTCCGGCTTCAGAAAAAAATGATACAGGATCTTCTGGATAAAAAGGTGGATGCACTGGCGGTATCTCCCATAGATTCCTACAGCAATGCTGATTACATAAAAGAGGCGCAGGATATGGGGATACCGGTATTTTCCTATGATACGCAGATTGCGGATGCCAGTGTGCCTTATATTGGGATTGACAATGAAAAGGCAGGAAGGGATCTGGCTGAGTACATGGCTGGACAATTACGTGGTAAGGGGAAAGTTGGAATTATATCCGGGGATTTGAAACAGACGGCACATGCCAGCAGAATCAAAGGATTTGAGGACTATATAGAAAAAAATACGGATATTCAGGTGTCATTTGTGGAGAGCGGATACAGTAACCTTCAGATGTCTGAACGGGAAATAAGCAGGCTTATGAATGACAATCCGGATATCTCCGGAATTCTCGCCACCAGCGCAGTAACTGCTCTTGGCATCATGGAGTATATGAAAGGGAGCCCGGTCACCATCGTTACGGTGGATGCTCAGGAAGATGCTATAGAGGCAGTAAAAAACGGCGGCATTGCGGCACTGGCATCCCAGTCCGGTTATGAGATTGGAGAGGAGACGATCCGTTATATCGTTAAATATAAAAATGGAAATGACCAGGAGGACCAGACGATCCTTCCTGTAGAAGTAATTACCCATGAAAATGTGGAAGATTATGAAAAGGTAAAAGAAACTTTATCATAATATATCCAAACCTAAAAATAAGACACAAAAATATAGAAATATTACAACATGATAATGATGAGATTATGAATATGGTAATTTATTTGAATACTTAAAAAATAACCCATAAAAAGTACCCGCTAATCTAAAAAATACCTTACTGGGAAAGCTTTTGAAATCAGGTAGAATAAAGATATCAGATGGAAAAAGAAAGGCGGTAAGGAAATGTTATTTACGGTATTTAGTTTTTTACTTTGTATGGTTTTGGTAGGGGTTTACGTTGTAAGACAAACGAGAAAGTCAAGCCTGGATACCCAGGATGGTTACTTTCTGGCCGGCAGATCACTCACCGCTCCGGTTATTGCAAGTTCAATTATTTTGACAAATCTGTCTACCGAACAGCTAATCGGGCAAAGCGGTCAGGCGTATGCGGCAAATATGGGACCAATGGCATGGGAAGCGACTTCCTGTATCGCAACTATTTTTCTGGCAGCACTCTTTTTGCCCAGATATTTAAAGGCGGGAATTACAACCATACCGGAGTTTCTGGAAAAAAGGTATGACGGAAGAGTAAAGAGAATTGTTTCGGTTTTGTTTTTGCTGGGGTATTTATTCTGCTATCTGCCCACCGTATTGTATTCCGGGGCACTGGTGTTTAACCAGATTTTTGGAATTGACAAAATGCTTGGCAGTTCCCAGTTTATGGGCGTGGTTGTAACAGCTACGGCGCTGGGATTCATCGGAGCCGCTTATGCGGTTATCGGAGGGCTGAAGGCTTCGGCATCAGCGGACAGTATCTTTGGAATTGGATTAATTATCGGCGGATTTATGATTCCGCTGCTGGGGCTGGCGTCCCTTGGCGGGGGGAATCCGCTTGCAGGAATCCAGCATTTGATTGAACTGATCCCTGCAGAAAAATTTAATGCGATAAATCCGGCAAATGCTCAGGCACCCATGGTACCGTGGCCGCTGCTTTTCACGGGGATGATGTTTAATAACCTGTTTTACTGGTGTACCAACCAGTCCATCATCCAGAGAGCACTAGCTGCAAAAAATTTAAAAGAAGCACAGAAAGGGGCACTGCTGGCTGGGGCATTTAAGCTGCTTACACCACTGTTTATCACTTTCTGCGGTATTATCGCATATGGGAAATTCGGAACTTCACTTGCCAATCCGGATCTGGCTTATCCAATGCTGGTACTGGATGTACTGCCAAAGGCATTGCTGGGATTCTTTGCAGCTGTTTTATTCGGTGCGATCTTAAGCTCTTTTAATGGTGCTTTAAACGGTTCGATTGCAATGTACACACTGGATATACATAAACCCTTATTCAATCCCAAGGCAACAGATAAAGATCTGGTCAAAATCGGAAGGCGTTTTGGATTCGGGCTGGCTGCACTTTCTATCGTAGTAGCGCCGTTAGTAAGTTTTGCACCTACAGGATTATATGATTTCCTGCAGTCTTGTTTCGGATTTTATAACATGCCGATTCTGGCGGCGGTCATTGTGGGAATTTTCTCGAAAAAGGTGCCTGCATCAGCGCCCAAGGTAGTTTTGGTGTCGCATGTTATCCTTTATAGTATTTCGAAGTTTTTACCATTGAATGTCCATTATTTATATATCTTAACCGTTTTATTCATTATAGATGTACTGGTATTGCTGTTTATTGGAAAGATTCATCCAAGAGAAACAGATTTTGTCCTGGAGGATGTAAAAGCGGTAGACTTAACGCCCTGGAAGCATATGAAACTGGCATCTGTATTCTGTGTTGCGGGCCTTGTGGTATTATATTTTATCTTCTCCCCTCTGGGACTTGGAAAATAGTGAAAAATAATAGAAGAAGAGAGGTAATTATTCATGAAAAAGGTTAAAGTTGGAATTGCAGGTTTAGGCAGATTGGGAAAGGTACATGCAGGAAATCTGGCGTTTAAGATTCCAAATGCAGAATTGACTGCAGCATGTTCCATTATGCCCGCAGAGCTCACCTATGCACAGGAAGAGTTAGGAGTTAAAGAGGTATACAGCGATTATCGGGAGATGCTGGCTAAGGCTGATATTGATGCAGTTGCGATAATCACAACCAGCGGAGAGCACTGCTGGCAGATAGAAGCAGCTTTAGATGCAGGCAAACATGTATTTTCAGATAAGCCTCTGGGCGTAAATGTAGAGGAATGTAAAATTGCAGAAAAAGCCGTGGAACGCCATCCGGAACTCATATTTTTCCTTGGTTTCATGAGAAGATTCGACCCGTCTTACGCTTATGCAAAGAAGAAGATAGAAGAAGGAGCCATCGGGACTCCTTATATGGTAAAGGCAACCGGAATCGACCCGGAAGCTATGGTTGATGGTGCTATTAAATTTGCGGCAACCAGCGGTGGTATCTTTATTGATATGGCTATTCACGATATTGATCTGATGCGCTGGTTCCTTGGCTCCGACCCGGTGGAAGTCTACGCCACAGGATCTACGTTTAAGCATCCGGAGTTCAAAGCGGCAGGTGATGATGAAACAGGTGTGGCGATGTATAAATGTGAAAATGGTGCCGTAGGATTTGTCCATGTGGGACGTACAGCCCCTCACGGGTATCACGTGGAAACGGAAATCGTGGGTACGGAAGGCTCTATCCGCGTCAGTCCTGTTCCGGCTAAGAACCTGTGTATGCTTTATAATAACCAGGGCGTGGTTCAGGAATGTGTCAGCGGATTCCCGGAAAGATTTTCGGAATCCTACCGCCTGGAAATGGAAGAATTTATTAATTCTGTACAAAACAATACCAAACCGGAAGTTACCGTTTATGACGGAACAAAATCCACGCAGATCGGCTTTGCCACAACAGAAGCATACCGTCAGGGCGGCATTGTAAAAATCGAATATTAAACTCTGTAAAAGCCCCGGTCCTTTGGAGAATGCATGCTCCGGGACGGGGCTTTGAGTCATTTTGGGAAATACCCGTCTTTTAAGATGCTGCTATCTTGACTCTTTCGTCAAGAGTTCTTATAATACAATTAACATGACGGAGCCTGCCAGAGCGTGTTTGAAATATTATTACGGGAAAAGGGGTATCTATGATTCACAGTATACGCAGTAAAATCCTGCTGGCAATAGTTGGCATTACCCTGATTACGGCGCTGTCCATCACCATCGCCTTTTACTTTAAATCCTCGGAAATGGTGGAAGACAACTATGGGAAAAATCTGTATGGGCGCATGGAACAAATGGGGAAGGTATTTGATGATTCGCTAAAAGAAATCTATTATATTACGGTACAGGCTTCCTGTGACGGGGAAATGAAAGAGAAGATTCAGGAATATCTAAGGACCGGACAGGATCTGATTCTGGAAGATATTGCTTCCAGGCTTAAAACTTATAAACGGCGTTACAGTGATATCGGTTCTGTCTGTCTGGTGCTCCCAAAGGATGGAATCATGGTCACGTCCCAGGATTATCCCATCTATGAAAAGCAGCTTTCAGAAGAAAAGACAGCTGCGATCGCACAGGCGGCGGTTTCCGGCAGTATGCCTGCGATTGTACCGGATCCACTCAGATCGTCCTCTGATTTTTTATCATATATAGATACCATAGAGGGTGATGACGGTGAGATTCTGGGCTATATTATGGCAAATGTGGAAGAGCGGACGATATTTTATAAATATCTGGATGGGCTCTATGACCAGAAGACAACCGCTGCCATGATTTTAAATGACCAGGGGGAAATTGTATCATCCCAAAATGCGGAAGATATGGGAAGTGTATATAAGAGCAGAGATTTTGACGTTCTATACAAGAATGGGTTCACCAACAGCCTGGATAAAAGTAAACTGGGTGTCTTTTATAAAGGGACTTTCAGTGGCTGCCAGTTTTTTATGGTCGTTGCCAGAAGTGAGATTCTAAAGGATCTGAACCAGTTGAAATACTTTCTGGCGGTGTTTTTAGCCATATTTGTACTGGCGGCAGTATTCATTGCCTATTTTATTACGAAAGCTATGTATAAGCCGCTTAAATGCCTTACAGACACTATGAAAGAAGTCAGCGGCGGTGAGCTGGATAAAAGGGTTGAAATTGACACAAATGATGAAATCGGAGAATTGTCCGGCAATTTTAACAGCATGCTGGATCATATCAATGAACTGATCGGCCAGCTGGTTAAAGAAGAAATGCTGAAGAAGGATGCGGAGCTGGAAGCGCTGCAATATCAGATTACTCCCCATTTTATGTACAACACCCTCAATTCCATCAAGTATGCGGCTCTGCTGAAGGGAGAAAAAGAGCTGGGGACGATGATCGGTGACTTTATTGAACTGCTGCAGGCTAGTATTAATAAAAAAGGAACATTTATTACTTTGGCTGATGAACTGCATATTTTGGAAAATTATATCCGGCTTCAGGAATTCCGCTATGAAGGGAAATTTTCTGTGGACATCGAAACGAAACAGGAGGCAAACGGATGCTTTGTACCAAGACTGCTGCTGCAGCCAATTGTGGAAAATGCATTGCTTCACGGTCTGGACATGAAAAATCCGGACAGCAGAATCATCATACGTGCAGGCGTAGAAGAAGAGATGCTCTGTCTGGAAGTGGAAGATAACGGCAGAGGTATGACACCGGAGCAGATCGAAAGCCTGCTGACGCAGAAAGCAAGAAAGACCAGCGGACTAAGCAGCATCGGTGTGGCGAATGTGAGGGACCGCCTGGAACTGTACTATGGAGAAAAGGGCGGAATTTCTTATGAAAGCAGCGGACATGGAACAAAAGCATGTCTGTTTCTGCCGGCATACAGAGAGGTGGACGAATACTCGGTATAATCCAATATGCCGGTTGAAGACAGATAAAAACGCATAGCGGCAAAGGAGAGGTGTGGGATGTTTCGAACGATAATTGTAGACGATGATTATTTGGTCAGGACATATTTAAAACAGCTGGAAGCCTGGAAACGGGCGGGCTATGAAATTATAGGGGATGTAAGGGACGGGGAAGAAGCACTCCGCCTGACAGAAGAGGCTTTGCCGGATGTAGTGGTAACGGATATTTCCATGCCCCTTATGGACGGTATTGAACTGATCAGGAGAATCCGGGAAAGAGACCGGGAAATATATATCATTGTGCTGAGCTGCCACGATGATTTTAACTACGTAAAGGAAGCTATGAAGCTTGGGGCAAATGAATATGTGCTGAAAAATTCCCTGGATGAAGATTCCCTGTATGAGCTTTTGGAAAATGCCAGACATCAGATGGCGCATATGCAAGTCAGGCTGGATGAAGAGGAACGGACCAGAAAGCTGATCAAAATGGGAAGCCATTCTCTGAAGTATCATTTTTTCAATCAGCTGCTGTCAGGAACGATGACCCGGGAGGAAAGAGAACAAAAGAGGCGGGAGGCAGGAATCAGCGGGAAGTTTATCAACAGTGCAGTAATAAATATGTTTATCCCGGACTGGGCGGTAGTAAAGGCACAGATGTCGCCCCTGGAGGCGGATCAGTACAGCCGGCTTTTTTTACATACGCTCACCCAACAGCTTGAACTGCTCCTGGGAACAGAAAGTGCATACGTGGAAGAGATCTATTTGGGAGAAGGGATTTTCTGCTGCTTCTTAGACTTATCTGCCATGTGCAGAAGCAGTCTGATGAAGCAGAAGCTGACCAGTGTGGCATCCGCCTGTTTTAAATGCTGTAAACAGGAGCCGTACAGGTATGCGGTAGGGGTAAGCAATATCTGCATCGGAGAAGATGGAATACGTCAGGCTTACCAGCAGGCAAGGGAAATGATTAAGCTGAAATTTTACGAAGATAATGACATTCTGTATTTTGACGGGGCAAGAACCATAGCAAAGCAGATGCCTTTGGAGGCAGAAAGTCTTCTGGAAGATATGCCGGGAATAATTGCAGGAAAAAAACAAGAGGAACTTCGGGATGCCTTTGAAAAGGTTATGGCGGCATGCCAAAAGAGCTGTACGGACAGCAAAGCCGTTGTGCACTGGCTGAAAAATCTGGATGCGAAGTTGAAAGTGGAAAGAACGGCAGATGAATATGCAGCGATTACAAGGATCGAGGATCTGGGCAGAATCTGTGAGGATTATTCCAGACGCCTGCTCTCGGAGCGGTCAAAAGAGATACCCAAAAATGTCAGCGCTGTAATAAAGCAGGCATTAGCGTACATACACAACCATTACCGTCATCAGATCGGACTAAACGATGCTGCGCAAGCAGTGGGAGTGAACCATGCCTACCTCAGTTATCTCTTTAAACAGGAAATGGGGATTGGATTTTCCAACTATCTGCTGGATTGCCGCATGGAGTGTGCCAGGGAATTGCTGCGTGACACCGGATGCAAGATCAAAGAAGTAGCGGAACAATCCGGTTTTAATGATTATCATTATTTTTCAAAAGCATTCAAGAAGCTGAATGACTGCAGCCCCGCTGATTACAGGAAGAACAGCAGCGGGCGTATTTAGCAGGCAGGATCATCAGCACTCTTGAGATAAAACGGAAATAATTTTTTGAAATTCTCTGTTATCGCGAAGAAAATCATATTCTTTGCTATTTTCAAATTCATGTACCAACGCCGGAACAAGAGCCTTTTTCATATCGATGCCGGGCATCTGGGCGATTCGGTGATAGAGAGGCAGCTTGCTTAAATCCCAGGATGTATGAATAGCATGGATGATTTTTTTCAATTGAAGGATACTTTTATCAACATCATTTTCAAACAAAGAAAGCTGTAATTTTGGCACAAAGGCTCCGTAATCCCAAAGACCAAATAAAGAAACCATACTTTCTGCAATTTGGGCAATTTGTTCAGCTTTCTCTTTATTTCCGGTTGTCAATTCAATATTTATCAGTTTTTGCATAAGGGGCTGCATACTGCTCAATGAAGTTAGCAGCTTTTGCTCGATAATCTCGGCTGCTTCATCGCATTGTCCCCGATGCAGCAATAAGTCCACCAGTAAGACCGATTTATCGAAATTATTTTCAGGGATTGTTTCTAACAGCTGCTCTGCCTGGTCATACTGAGAATTTTTGATATACTTTTTTGCAAGCATATAGGCGGCAGAGTTTTTAATAGCCGTATCCTGACCAGCCGCTGCCTGTTGATACCACAAAATGATTTGTTGTTCATACTCTTCTTTATCGTCTAAATCTGCCGGATTCAAAGTCAGGCAGTTGTCCATAACCGTTGCCACTAAATAAATCAAGCTGTCACAGCGCGGATATTCATAAGTCTTTTCTAACGCAGTATGAAAGGCGGTTTCAAACCCCTCTTCCTGCATTATTTCAACAAGTTCAGCACAAAAAATGCGAATCTCAGGTTCGGTTAGATTTTCTTTAAAAAGAAAAAGTGTATTCAGGTCAATTTTTAAGAGCCTGGCAAGTGCCGGCAGCAGTAAAATATCCGGGTAAGAATTGCCCCGTTCCCACTTATTAACAGCCGGAGTGGTAACCCCTAAATAATTTGCTACCTGCTCTTGCGTCAGTTCCATCTCTTTTCTTCTTTTTTTTATGATCTCATTCATTTTCAAAACCATCATCTCCTCCTTTATTAGTTTCTATTATAACGAAATGATACGGCTGTGACTATTGAACAGCATTTTAATTTAAAGTGCATTTATTTAACTACAAGTTAATTGTAGGTTTGTGTTTTAATACTGTCAACATGTATGTTAAGTAGTTACATGGCTTTCATTGAATCTTTCGGTTCTCTGCATGGATTGTATTCTACCGGGATTTTATGTAGAAATCTGCAATATTCTTGGATATTTTTATGGATAAGCACTGGAATCAAGTGTTTTTATTTATTTGAAAAAGATCTCAAAAAAGGTTTGACATGAAAACAGATCTGATGTAATATGATATTAACAAAATGATATTAACAAATAAGTAATAACAAGGATGTATAACAAAGTGGTATAACAAAGAAGTCTTAGCAAAGAAGGAGAGAGGTATTGTTATGGAGAGATTATCGTTGGAAAGAAAAGGAACCTTTTTAAGAGCATCTGTTTGTGATGTCTGCAATTTTTCCTGTGAGTATTGCGCCACAGACCTGGGGATGGAAAATCATACACCGAAGTGCCTGAATGCTCCGCTTCTCAGCGCAGAAGCGTATATTGAAAATTTAAAACTGTTAGCCGGACATGGATTTGAAATCATCTCGTTTACAGGTGGAGAACCGCTGCTTGCCAAAGACATTGATCAGCTGCTTGAGGCTGGCAGAAAAATATTTAAGAAAGTGGAAATTACTACAAATGGGTCAAAAGTGCTTGAGCATCTGGATCTGATTAAAAAGAATGTGGATATATTAAAGATTTCCATCGATGCTGTAGATCGTGATCTGCGTGTGAATATAGCACACAATCCGGATGCTGCAGATACATTAAGGGTAATAGAAGAATGCTGTAAAGCCGGTATGGAGTCTGTTGGATTGAATTTTGTCTATATGAAACAAAACCGGGAGGAGCTGCCAGCCCTTGTGGAATATGTAAAAGGACTGAATGAAAAGTATCAGACGGATATTTACATAAGTGTTTTGGATTTGTATTATTCCAGGGGGAACCAGGAGTTCTGGGAGGAACAGTTTGTCAATCTGAAAGAGCTGAGAGCAGATATCCGGAAGATGGGGATTCAGATAAACCGCAGACTCCGGGTAGGTTGTGATTCTTACAATTGCCGGTGGAATGGTGTACTGGTCAATATGAAGGACAGTATTTCCTGTACGCATAGAAGTGCCCTGTGCGATACCTGTAAGGAATACTGCCAGGAAGGAATCTACAGTCTGAAGCATTCAGCAAGCGGCTGGATCAGTGTATGTCCCACGAATAATCCAAAGCTTGGTTCTTTGCTTGCAGGAGATGAAAAAAGCGGTATTGCTGACCGGTATATAAATCAACTCAATGCAATTACGAGAGTTGACCATACGGGGCAGGAGTTCTTTTTGAAAAATGGTTTGAAGGAGAGGTAAAGGGATGAAAGCGGCAGAGCATCTGCAGAGAAGAGAAGTGATGGAGTGTCTGGCTCTGACTAACCGAATCCGGCAGAGAACCAGATATTATCTGGAAAAACAGGGTTTTACGGAATTTGATACGCCGGTGCTGGCTGTTCCCGGCGGGGAGAGATATAATCCGACTTTTCCGGTAGAGATAGAAGGGGAGGAACGATCCCTGTCGGATTCGCCCCAGGTATATAAAATGCTTTTCATGCTGGCAGGATATGACCGGTATTATCAGTTTGCCCATTGTTTCCGGCCCATTGCCCATGAGAAGAATAAGGAAACCCGACTGTGTGAATTTGTACAGATCGATGTGGAGCTGCATGTAGAAAACCTGCACGCACTTATTAGGGAAGCGGTTGCTTTATTGGAAACTATCTGCGCCGATGGAGGAAGAAAGATAAGCGTCCGCTTCATGGATGGGCTATGGTGCAGGGAAAACTTTGGGGAAGAGATGAAACCGGATCTCAGGGAAAATCCAGATGAGATATCTCTTGTGGTGATTGATCATATGCCCCTTACCAATGGAGAACGGACTGGGGATCATGTTCTGATTCCGAATCATCATATTTTTGCTGCTCCTGAGAATTTTGGAAAAGCGGAAGATTTGGTGAATACCAGAACCCAATCCTTTGATATTGTGTTAAATGGGATAGAGATTGGCGGCGGGGATATGCGGATCATGGATGCCTGCCTGCAGGAAAAAATGATGGAAATTTTTTCGGTGGACAAAAAAAGATATTGCAGTTATCTTGAAGAACTGGCACAATATAAGGGAACCCCAACAGGAGGCTTTGCCATAGGATTACAGCGACTGGTTATGGCTCTGGCAAAAGTGTCTGATATCCGGGAAACGGTGGCATTTCCCGATTGGAGATAGTGATTTATATTAAGGAGAACGACGGCTGATGGATAAGAACATGAAAAAATATATTGCAAAAAGCAGAGAAGAACAGGAATTTCTGGATCAATATAATCCGGGAGATTATGAAACGGTATCAATTACGGCAGATGCAGTGGTATTTGGAATTATGAAAGCAGCCAGCGGCAATTATAGAAAGCGGGATCGGCAGTCATTAAAGATACTGCTTGTAAAGCGGGATGAATATCCCTATAAAGACTGTTACTCACTCCCGGGAGGATTTGTTTTAAATTCGGAAACGCTGGAAGACACGCTGGACCGCACACTGGAAAGTAAGACAGGCTTGAAAAAGATTTACCGGGAACAGTTATATACGTTCAGCGATGTTCACCGGGATCCCAGAATGCGGATCATCAGCTGTGCCTATATTTCCCTCATTGATGCAGGGAAGGTTAAAGTTAACGGGGCGCAATGGTTTGATCTGAAAGAGGCGCAAAATATGCAGTTAGCCTTTGACCACAATGTTATTCTTGAGGAAGCGCTAAAACGCATGAGAGGAAAAATAAATTATACAGACATTGTATTCCACATGATGCCCGAAGAATTCACCATAAGTGAGCTTCAGGAAGTATATGAAATTATATTGGATGAGAAGCTGCTTGCTCCTGCATTTCGAAGAACAATTGCGGATAAGATCCGGGACACCGGCAAGATGACGGGGAATGCCGGGCACCGTCCGTCCAGAATCTTTACCCGGAAATGATCGGTAATTCCCACTTGTCAAAACATATATTATAGTCTATAATAAAAGAAAAAATGCGTGCATATAACGCAAAACGCGGGCGTGAATAAAAAAGTATATGAAAAAAGGACAGGATTGAGGGAAAATTATGGCGGGAACGATACAACAGATTGCAGATCTGGCAGGTGTCTCCAGGGGGACGGTGGACAGGGCGCTTAATAACCGTGGCAGAATTAAGCCTGAGGTTGCAGCAAAAGTTAAAGAGATAGCCAATGAGCTGGGCTATCAGTCTAACCGGGGGATCAGAAACCCGGATAAAGAACAGATGAAATTAAAAATCGGCATTGTGACACATTTATCGAAGTCTTCCTTTATGATTCAGGTGAACAAGGGGATTGGCCAGGCAGCAAAGGAACTTCAGGAACGGGGAGTGGAGATCCTGCTGAGGGACAGTGTGATCATTGACGAAAAGGCGCAGCTTCAGGCAATTGAAGAACTGGAGGGGCTGGGAATTGACGGGCTGGCAATTATGCCGGTGGAATGTGACCTGATCCGGGCAAAGATTAATCAGCTGACGGAAGAGAAGCACATTCCGGTGATTACCTTTAACTCCGATATTGTGGGTACCAAGCGCTGCTGCTTTGTAGGACTGGACAACAGGAGAAGCGGTTATACAGCGGCGGGGCTTATGGGAATGCTTGCCGGGAAGAAGGGTAAGATTCTGATAATCACAGGATATTTTACAAACAGTGTTAACAGCCTGCGTGTGGAAGGATTTATAGAAGAGACGAAACGGTCATTTCCGGATATGGAGCTTCTGGGCGTGCAAAGCAGCTTTGACGAGGCAAAAGAGGTGGAACGCATTATCGAAAACACCCTTTCCATGGTGCCGGATCTTGCGGGAATATTTGTGGCGTCCGGCGGTCAGGCAGGTGTGCGCCAGGCATTTGAAAAATTAAGTCCCAAGAAGCGGCCTTATGTGATTATCTATGACTTAACGCCCCGAAATGAAAAGGCGCTGCTGGAAGATGATGTGGACTTCCTGATCGATCAGGAAGGATATGAACAGGGGTACCGCCCGCCATTTCTGCTGTATGACATGATCGCAAAGGGCGTGTCTGCAGACCGTGAATTTGTTTATACGGATATTAATATTAAAACAAAATATAATTTATAAGGTTTATAAAAAGGGCGCTGTGTTTTCTCTTGGGTAATAGAGAGCATAGCGTTTTTTCTATGTGGATAAAAAGCGGAAGGATTTCACAGCTTGGAATGCGTGCTTTTGCGTGCTGTAATCTTTGTGAAAACGTTACAAATATACAGATGAAAAATTGTACAATACAGGGAAAGTACCCCGAGAACAGAAAAATTACTTGCACGCAATAAATGTGTGTGCTATTATGAGTACATGAAAGAAAAGCGTGCTAAAGAACGCAAGAAAAGAAAACTGTAAATGAAACACGGAATGAAAACTGTTTCCTGTCTGTGTTGAAATTCAAGTATGAGGTGAATGGAATGAAGTATGTTAAGTTTGATGAATCAAGACCGATGGATTTAGTACTGTTAGGGCGAGTGGCAATTGACTTTAATCCGGTGGATTATTTTCATCCATTATCGGAATCAACCACATTCAAAAAGTACGTGGGAGGTTCTCCTGCGAATATCGCTGTAGGCGTTACGAGACATGGAAAGAAAGTTGGATTTATCGGAAAAGTGTCTGATGACCAGTTCGGCGATTACGTTACAGAGTTTTTTAATAAAGAAGGAATTGATACTTCACATATCACAAGATGCAGGAACGGAGAAAAGCTGGGGCTTACATTTACAGAAATTCTTTCTCCAGAGGAAAGCAGCATTTTGATGTACCGAAACTGCATCGCAGATCTTCAGCTGTCGGTGGATGATGTGGATGAAGAATACATAAAGAACGCAAAGGCTATTTTGATATCCGGTACCGCACTGGCACAGAGCCCCTCCAGGGAAGCTGCATTAAAGGCGGTGATGCTGGCTAAGAAAAACAATACAGTTATTATCTTTGATATTGACTACCGGGAATACAACTGGAAGAACAGGGATGAGATTTCCATTTACTATGCCAGTGTAGCAAGAGAAGCAGATATTATTCTTGGCTCCAGGGAAGAATTTGACCTGACGGAAAAGCTGATACAGCCGGGCAGAGATGATAAGGCAACGGCTGAAAGCTGGCAGAAAGAAAATGCCAAGATTGTAGTAATCAAGCATGGAAGAAAAGGTTCCACGGCATATACCAATGATGGCAACAGCTACAGTATAAAGCCATTTCCGGTTACTGCACTGAAGTCATTTGGCGGCGGAGACGGTTATGCATCCGGATTTTTGTATGGTATTTTTGAAGGATGGGATATGATCGAATGTCTGGAATTCGGAAGTGCAGAAGCAGCGATGATGGTACGCAGCCATTCCTGTTCTGAGGAACTTCCAAACCCGGATGAAGTTAAGAAGTT
Source organism: uncultured Robinsoniella sp. (assembly GCA_900540475.1). Classification (GTDB taxonomy): domain Bacteria; phylum Bacillota; class Clostridia; order Lachnospirales; family Lachnospiraceae; genus Robinsoniella. The sequence goes on from UQGG01000003.1 coordinate 161,916, forward strand.
TATAAAAGAAACCAAAGACCAGTATGGTGAAATGATTGCAAGAGTATAAGGAGGCGGATAGGAAATGGAGTATACGAAGATGACGGTTGCACAGGCATTGGTAAAGTTCCTGGATAACCAGTATGTAGAATTTGACGGAGTGGAAACGAAATTTGTAGAAGGCATCTTTACGATTTTCGGACATGGAATTGCTGTAGGTCTGGGTCAGGCATTAGATGAGAATCCCGGTGAACTGAAAGTATTCCAGGGCAGAAATGAGCAGGGAATGTGTCATGTGGCTACTGCATTTGCAAAACAGCACAACAGAAGAAAAATTATTCCCTGTGCATCTTCCGTAGGACCGGGAGCTGCAAATATGGTTACGGCAGCGGCTACCGCTACGGTGAATAATATTCCGCTGCTGGTATTCCCGGCAGATACCTTTGCCAACAGGCAGCCGGACCCGGTTCTGCAGCAGTTGGAGCAGAGCAGCAGTTTATCCGTTACAACCAATGATGCATTTAAGCCGGTGTGTAAATACTGGGACCGCATTGTCCGTCCGGAACAGCTGATGACAGCAATGATAAGTGCCATGCGCGTATTGACAGATCCGGCTGAAACAGGAGCCGTATGTATTGGAATCTGTCAGGATGTGGAAGGGGAATCTTATGAATACCCGGATTATTTCTTCCAGAAGAGAGTGCACAGAATTACAAGACCGGTGGCAGTAGAAGAAGAAGTGGAAGATCTTGCAGCCATAATTGCAGGAGCTAAAAAACCGCTGGTTGTAGTTGGCGGCGGTGTAAAATATTCTGAAGCAGGGGAAGCAGTTGAAAAGTTCTGTGAAGAATTCAATATTCCCTTTGGAGAGAGCCAGGCAGGTAAAAGTGCCTGCAAATCCAGTCACAGTAAATGCCTGGGAGGGATTGGCGTAACCGGCACGCTGGCTTCCAATACCATTGCGGAAGAGGCAGATGTAGTGATAGCCATCGGAACCAGGTTATCGGACTTCACAACGGGTTCCAAGAGCCAGTACAAAAATCCGAATGTAAAGGTTGTGACCATCAACAACAGTAAATTCCATGCTTACAAAATGGATGCTGTAAAAGCTGTGGGAGATGCAAAAGTAACGATAGAAGCACTTTCGCAGAAGCTGCGGGAGCGTAAATTTACATCGGCTTATACAACAGAGATCACAGAGGCGAAAGCCGCTTGGGATAAAGAAATGGAGCGTCTTGCAAAATATGCTTATGACGACCAGTTTGAGCCAATGGTAAAAGCCAGGGATCCAAGAACGATACCGGAGTTTGTGGAACTGACAGGTGGCGTGATTACCCAGACTGCTGCACTGTGTGCAATCCGGGAGGTTATTGCAGAAGATGCAACCATTATAACGGCAGGGGGAAGTCTTCCAAGCTGTATGCAGAGAATTTGGACTACAGATAAGAGAGGCGGCTATCATGCGGAATATGGATACTCCTGTATGGGGTATGAAGTGGCAGCAGCCCTTGGAGTGAAACTGGCAGAGCCGGATAAAGAAGTGTATGCCGTTGTGGGTGATGCTTCGTTTCAGATGCTCCACAGTGAAATTATGACTGCAATGCAGGAAAGAGCCAAGATCAATATTCTGGTATTTGACAATTGCGGATTTGGCTGTATCAACAATCTGCAAATGAATAACGGAATCGGAAGCATTGGCACAGAATTCCGGTACCGGGATGCTAATAATGAAACAAAAGGAAATCTGATTCCGGTAAGCTATGCAAAGGTGGCAGAAGGTTATGGGCTGAAAGCTTACACCGTAAAGACAATTGATGAATTAAAAGCTGCTTTGGAAGATGCGAAAAACCAGGATAATGCAGTCTTGATTGACCTAAAAGTAATTCCAAAGACGATGACGGACGGTTACAAGTCCTGGTGGAATGTAGGTCTCGCCAGTACTTCCGGGATGGAAAGTGTACAGGAAAAGTATACGGAGCTGGAAGCAGAGAGATACAAGGCAAGACGTTATTAATATAGATGATCTTTTATTAATCTTATAAATCATCAGCTTGAGCGTGTGAGAAAATAGCTTTCTAGGCGTATATATCGTGCACGATCTATCCACGTATTTACGCCGGGAGGCACCAAGCTGAAATAAAAAGCCATAGGAGGCACAGTGATGTTTAACAAAGAAAAAGTAAAATTAGGAATTGCACCAATTGCCTGGACCAACGATGACATGCCGGATTTAGGAAAAGAAAACACTTTTGAACAGTGTGTAAGCGAGATGGCACTTGCCGGATATACCGGATCCGAAGTGGGAAATAAATACCCTTCTGATCCTGTTGTATTAAAAAAGGCACTGGATCTTCGCGGCATCCAGATCTGTAATCAGTGGTTCTCCAGTTTTTTAACTACACAGCCATATGAAGAAACGGAAAAAGCATTTATAGAACAGGTAAAATTCTTACAGGCGATGGGTTCTAAGATCATCGGCGTCTCAGAGCAGGGACACAGTGTGCAGGGTCAGCTTACAACACCGATCTTTGGCTGCAAATATAGGATGAACGATGAAGAATGGGATAGAGTATGCACCGGCTTAAACAAACTTGGTAAGATTGCAAAAGAGTACGGAATTACTCTGACTTTCCATCATCATATGGGAACGGTAATCCAGGATCCGGACGAAGTGGAACGTCTGATGGCCGGTACCGATCCGGAATATGTGAATCTCCTGTTTGACAGCGGACATTTTACTTACTGCGGCGCAGACCCACTTGAAATGGTTCAGAAATACTGCAGCAGAATCAAACATGTACATTTAAAAGATGTACGCCCGGATGTAGTAGAAAAGGTCAAAGCAGAGAAGTTAAGCTTCCTGGCTGGAGTGAGAATGGGAGCATTTACGGTACCGGGAGACGGATGTATTGATTTTGACCCGATTTTCAAGGTGTTGGAAGATGCCGGATATGAAGGGTACATGGTAGTGGAGGCGGAGCAGGATCCTGCAAAAGCAAATCCATTGGAGTATGCATTAAAAGCCAGAAAATTTATCACGGAAAAGACAGGTTTATAAAAAAATATCCATTTAAAGAAAAGGAGAATTATCATGGTTAAAGTTGGTATTATAGGCGCAGGAAGAATTGGTAAAGTACATACAAAGAGTATTTGTAATCTGGTAAAAAATGCGGAGATCAAAACAATTGCAGATCCGTTTATGAATGAAGAGACAGAGAAATGGGCACACAGCATGGGTGTTGAAAATACAACAAAAGACTACAAGGAAATCCTTGCAGATCCGGAAATTGATGCAGTACTGATCTGCTCATCCACAAATACCCATTCCCCGATTTCAATTGAAGCAATCAAAGCCGGCAAACATGTATTCTGTGAAAAACCAATTGATCATGACGTGGCTAAGATCAAAGAAGTTATCGAGGCTTTAAAAGATTCAGACGTGAAATACCAGGTAGGATTTAACCGCAGATTTGACCATAACTTTGAAGCGGTAAAAAATGCCGTAACAGCAGGACAGATTGGCGATCCGCATATTATTAAAGTGACCAGCCGTGATCCGGAACCGCCAAGTGCTGAATATGTAAAGGTATCCGGAGGCATTTTCCTGGATATGACAATTCATGATTTTGATATGGTAAGATTCCTGGCTGGCTGTGATGCTACGGAAGTTTATGTACAGTCCGCAGTTTTAGTAGATCCAAGTATTGGTGAAGCAGGGGATGTGGATACAGCAGTCATTACCATTCAGATGGAAAACGGTGCAATTGCAGTAATTGACAATTCCAGAAAGGCAGTCTATGGATACGATCAGCGTGCAGAAGTATTTGGTTCTAAGGGAATGGTTGCAACTGCCAATGATACACAGTCCAGCGCAGTCATCAGCACAGCCGACGGCGTAACCGGAGAAAAACCACTTTACTTTTTCCTGGAACGTTACATGGATTCCTTTGCCAAAGAAATGAATTGCTTTATTGATGCAATTGAAAATAATACAGATACACCTCTTGGAGTAGAAGATGGTTTGAAGCCTGTAATTATGGGGCTGGCAGCAAAAAAATCAGTAGAAGAGCACAGACCTGTTAAGATTTCCGAGATTCAGTTATAGACCATTGATTGTCAGGAGCGTGCCGTGCTTTGACTTCGGGCACGCTCCTAAACTGTATATAAATACCATTTGATCGAAAGGAAGCGGATAGAATGAGTAAGGTATTTGGTTATCCAGAATTTAATGAGGCAGGGGAAAAGGTTCTCACTACCTATGACAACGATTATAAAGACATGTGTATGGATATACGTGTGTTCAAAATGAAAGATGGCGATGTTAAGAAATTAATGAAGCCCGAAGAAGAGACTGCAGTGCTTTTGCTAAATGGCTGTATAACCATTAAGTGGGAAGAGAAGGAGAAGACAGTCAGCAGAAAAGATGTATTTACAGAAGGGCTCTGGTGCCTTCATGTATGTAAAGGTGTGGAAGTCCGGGTTGAGGCTTCTATGGATACACAGATCCTGATCCAGTCTACTTACAATGACAGAACGTTTGACAGCAGGTTCTACGGACCGGAAGATGCTCCATGGATTTATTCCTGCAAGGGAAAGTTTGGAGATACAGCCGTTCGCCGGGTAAGTACTGTTTTTGATTACGAAACAGCACCGTATTCCAATATGGTATTAGGAGAAGTGTTAAATGACCGAGGCAACTGGTCGGGCTACATTCCGCATCAGCATCCCCAGCCGGAAACGTATTATTTCCTGTTTGACCGTCCGGAAGGATTTGGTGCCAGTTTCGTAGGGGATGACGTCTACAAAATTAAAGATGGCAGTTTCTCAGCTATACCAGGGGGAAAGACACATCCCCAGGCAGCGGCACCTGGATATCAGATGTATACCTGTTGGATGATCCGCCATCTGGAAGGCAACCCCTGGACGGACCGTATCGACGATGAGCGTTATACCTGGCTGTATGATGCAGAATTTTAGATTCAGACGTAATGAAAGATTGAAAGAAAAAATAAGACAGTATCACAGGGAAGCCTGTATTATGCAGGGGGTGTAAAAATGGGAAGAGATTTTATTGTACCGGGACAGATGATTACCGGCAGCGGCGCACTTACCATGGCAGAAGAAATTTTAAGAGGGTTTGGAAAAAAGGCGCTGATCATTACGGATAAGGTAATGATTCAGCTGGGAAATGCAGCGCATGTGGAAGAAGCTCTGAAAAACCAGGGAATAGAGTATGCAATTTATTCAGAAATAGTCGGAGAGCCCACCGACAAAATGATTGAAAACGGGCTGAGCATGTATTTAAAGGAAAAATGTGATTTTCTCATTGCTCTGGGCGGAGGCAGTCCCATTGATTCCATGAAGGCTATCGGAGCACTGGCGACAAACGGCGGTAAAATCTCTGACTATATGGGAAAAGTTATCAAAGTGCCAACACCTCCCATGGCTGCCATTCCTACAACGGCAGGCACGGGTTCGGAGGCGACGCAGTTTACCATTATAACAGATACAAAAAAAGATATTAAAATGCTTTTAAAGGGTCAGGTATTGATGCCTGCTCTTGCAATTATAGATCCGCAGTTTACCATGACGGCACCGCCCAAGATAACGGCAGCTACCGGACTGGATGCATTAACTCACGCCATTGAAGCATTTACATCCAGAAAGGCACAGCCCCTTTCCGATACGTTTGCGCTTTCCGCAGTAAAGAGAATCTTTGCTTATCTGCCGGTAGCTTTCCGGGAGGGAACAGATCTGACGGCAAGAGAGCAGATGTCTATCGCTTCGCTGGAAGCAGGAATAGCATTTAACAATGCATCGGTTACGATTGTGCATGGTATGAGCCGTCCCATCGGAGCACTGTTCCACATCGCACACGGTTTATCCAATGCCATGTTGTTGAAAGAGTGTCTGGGTTTTGTGCTGGATGGAGCATATGATCGGTTTGGGGAACTTGGCAGAGCAGTTGGGGTAGCTACCGACCTGGACTCGGATGAAGCGGCAAGCCAGAACTTCTTAAAAGCAGTAGAAACCATTTGCAGAGAACTGGAAACACCAAGTCTGGAGGAATACGGAATCAATAAACAGGAGTTTATGGGTGTTGTGGATAAAATGGCACTGGATGCCATGGACAGCGGAAGTCCTCAAAATAGCAGAAAAGAACTGAGTAAAGAAGATTTGGAGCAGATTTACCGAAATCTGTGGTAATATGGGAAGATTAACATTTTGTAAATTATTTTATATAGCACTCTGTTTTAAATGTGAAAGGAAAGTAATCTTTATGATACGTGTATCATAAGAATACTTTCCTTTCGCACTTCCATTGTACTGATAATTCTGGCAATCATCAGTACAATCTTAATAGCATACATAAACCACACAAAAAAGTGACCGCCCCGATCCAAAGGTAAAGTCACTTTTTAAGTAATTCCTATATTGGGCTGACTGTTTATCGGCAACACCATATCTTGTTTTATATTAACAAAAAGATATATGGATGTCAACTCTTATTTTGTGAATTTGCATTATATTAAGTTGCAATAAAATAATAAAATATTGCAAAACGTAATGAAGTCTGCTAGAATAAAAACAGGTGTTGCCATAACGGTAGCGGTCAGGCCTTCAACAGAGGGACTGAACCCTCTGATTATATAGAAATCTCTGAAAAGAGAAATCTAAGAAAGGAGGGCTTGCTTTATGAGTGATTATGAAATGCTTTCCATTGTATTGATGATTCTAGCAATCATCGTGACAATCTTAATAGCATACATAAACAACATAAAAAAGTGACCGCCCGAGTCCAAAGGTAAAGTCACTTTTTAAGTAATTCCTATATTGGGCTGACCGTTTATCGGCAACACCACTTTATATCTATATCCTATCAGAGTTTTGCATAATTGTCAAATTATATTCATTTTTAATTTTCTTCTTTTCTATTATATTCAATACTATTACGCCAGTGATTGTATAAAAGCGCTGGGTGACATTCCTTCATTATTTTTAAATACCCTGCTGAAATAAAGTGCATCTGTGTAACCGGTCTGTTCCGCAACATCTTTTAACAGTATCTGCGGATTTTTTTTCATTATATTTTTAGCCATTTCCAGGCGCAGTGAAGTAATGTATTTACTGGGTGAGATCCCAAATGCTTCTTTGAAAAGGGTTGTAATATATTTTTCGTTATAGCCCCAGATATCGTAAAAGACTTTGTAGGTGATCTGCTGTGTAAAGTTTTTGTCCAGGTACGCGCGAATGTCATCTACCAGCTGTGAGGAAGACTTTTTTTGCTGCATGTGTTCCGGGAATAATATTTTAGTCAGCTCATGCAGGAGGTTCTCCAGTAACTCATCGTAAGAATCAGATGAGGCAATGATTTCAGTAGGATCGAAGAGAAGCTGGGATGCATTTGGGCTTACGTGGATGGCGGCACTTGCTATGTGGCGTACATCTGCAAGCAGCTGGAATTGTGTGGTATCCGATTCCCGCCACCATGCAGTCATATCGGAAAGGATATGTTTCAGTTCATTTTCAGTAATGCCGGGTCTGAATTTTGCTGCAAGTGCAGCGATTTGTCCGGAAATCTCTATGGTATCCTTTTCCGTAAAGGTATCATCCTGGATTAAAAAAGTGTTTTTTCCAAAAGGCAAATGAAACAGGGTGAACAGGTATGCATTCTGCATTAAATGTTTGATCTCTTCTCCGCTGTGTACAACAGCAGATAAAACAAAATTTACGTAGGTATCCGACTTTTGGGCATTTTGTCTTATTTCGTCCACCACAGGGAATATGTCAGTTTTTTTATCAGCAGGACTGACAATGGCATAGACAAATTCATTGTAGTAATTACCACGGAAAGAATAAACCGGAAGGTGGTATGTTTCGTAAATGCCGTCTAAAAATGAGGTGTCGAGATTTCTCACGATTTCGCCGGACAAATTGAATTCAGAATAGGTGTTATTGACTATAGAGCCGTAATAGGAAAACAGCAGATGGAGGCTGCAATGAGCCAAAGGGTTGAAGGTATATTCGGTAAGGGGTTTTTTGAAAAAGCAGGAACGGATATATTCTTTTTGTATCTGAGTACTTTTACTGTTGATTTCCTGTTTCATTCCGTTTAGTAGTTTTCCTAATTCTTCCGGGTCCACGGGCTTTAGCAGATAGTCGGATACACCAAGCGCGATTGCTTTTTTGGCATATTCAAATTCTGCAAACCCGGTTAGAATTACGAATTTTGCAGTGGAATTTCTTTTTTTAGCTTCCTCAATCAGGGTCAGTCCATCCATCAAAGGCATTTTAATATCGGTGATTACGATGTGGGGATGGTGTTCCTGAATCAGTTTAAGGGCATTTTCTCCGTCATAGGCTGTGCCGGATATGATAAAGTCATCCGATATCATAGATATGGCTGCGCAGATGCCTCTTAATATAGCGGGTTCGTCCTCGGCAATTAGTATCTTAATTTGATTCATCATCAATAAAACCTCCAATTTCAATAGTAGTCAAATCTTCCTCTGTACGGATATGAAAGTATTCCAGTCCGCGGTAATAAATAGAAAGACGTAAGATGGTATTTTCTAAACCAAATCCCTGCTGTTCCAGATTATTTTCCACTTCTCTGCCATCCAGAAATGATTTCTTGAACTGATCGAACCGACTGTACAGCTGGTTGATTTTATCCTGATTAAAGGGCTGCCCATTGTTGGAAACAGTTACCATCCACCGGTTATCACTGCGATAGGAGCGGATATGGATTTTCCAGACCGGAGGTACATTTTGAAAGCCGTGCTGAAAGCAATTTTCTATAATGGGCTGCAGAATTAGTTTTGGAACACTGATATCATCCAGGGAAGGATCCAGATCCCAGCTGTAATCCAGCATATGCTCATGGCGCATTTTCATAATATAGAGATAACTTTTTATATTATCGAACTCATCTTTCAGACGAACGGTTCGATGATTGAAGTTGATTGAATAACGCAGCAGGTTAGCCAGTTCCGTACACATTTTAGGAACGGTGGTGTTGCCCTGTTCCAGACCGTAGGCACCGATGACAGACAGGGTATTATATAGAAAATGTGGATTCAGCTGAGCTTCCATTGCATCAAAATGGGCTTTTACCGCACGCTCACGTATTTCTATAATGTGAATATTCTGAAGCCGCATTTTATTCAGGATTTCTTCAATGCCGTTTGTTAATACCACGATTTCGTTATTGCTGGACTGGATGTCCAGGTGAATATCCTGGTTTAATTCCAGATGGTACAAATTATTGCGCAGGGTGCGCAGGGGCTGGGTGAGATTCCTGGTAATTATAAAAAGGAAAAGCAGTAATATGATGAAGGCACCTATGTAAGACAGAATAATGGTTTTAGCCATGGAATTCACCTGCATAGTGTATGTGTGGATATCTCTTTTAATCAGGATTGTCCATCCGGTTAGCTCCGAATGGCTGTATGCCATCAGCGAATTCTTATCCGCATAGTAGTAGCCAATTGGCTGCTCAAAGGATTCCCCCTCATACAATTCTCTGATCTGGCTTTCTGTGGTGTCCGGAATATTATGATAGAGTAATGTCCCGGAATCATCCAGCAGTAACAGCTGATAAGTATCGTCGCTGCCTTGCAGCTTTAACAGTTCATCTAATTCTGTGGCTTCGATATTATATTCCAGAACGCCGTAAGTATGGTAAGTATCCCGAATAGGTCTTGCCACTGTCAGCGTAAGAGGGACATCTGAGGACCAGTAATCCGGATGGGGAGGGAAATAGAGTTTATATTTTTTCGTAGTCAGAGCTTCCCGGACGGTAGGAATGTCCCGAATCTGATCTTTTGTCAATGGTTTGGAATTCAGAGACTGCTGGTTAATCTGCGTCCCCAGGTAATCATAATAGCGGCTGATATAATGAATGCTGCGATTTGCCTTTGTGGTAGCCAGCACAGACAGCAGGATCCCGTCCACATCAGAAGTGATGGTGGGATGCTGGAGGAAATAGTTATAGGGTGTCTCCGGTATGTGAAATACAATGTCAGTGAATGCCTTAGAGGCGTGGAGTGTCACCAGGTCCTTGTCCACATTGACCAGCATATCTTCAATTCTGGACTGAATCAGGTTCAGGGAGTCCAGACTGTTGGATTGCAGATTGTTCTGGAGCAGACGGTTGTTATACTGGAAAAAGAAGGTACCGCTTGCAAATAAAATTAAAGTAATAATCAGACTGAAGGATAAATATAGCTTATAATGGTAGGGCAATTTTTGCATCATAGGGAACACCTCTTTTTCATATATCCTTTTTGCATAATTAAATAGCAAACTTAAGTCATTTTAAGATAATCATACCACTATGACCGCAGCTTTTGAAGACTTTATTTAAATTATTTCTCAGTAAAACTCCAATATTTCCAAAATCATATCTTAATCTCACAAAAACCATATAAGAATCCTTAAAAAATAAATGAAAAACAGTGAATGTCACAAAGACATGCTATCAAATTATTAAAAATAGGAATATTATCCATATAAAGTCTTCCCTTTATCTATTCTAGTTTCCGGGATCTTTTGTTACAATAAATTTACAAAGAAACGAAAGAATGGGAGGAAATAAGAATGAGAAACAAAAAAGCAAAGGTTTTATGTTCAGCAGTCGCAATTTCCATAACAGCAGCGCTATTGGCAGGATGTGGCGGCAACACAGGAGAGACAAAAGAAGAAACAAAGGCAGAGACAAAACAGGAGACAAAAGCGGCAGGTACCGATGAAGGTACAAAAGCAGCGGAGACCAAAGGGGAAGAGAGCAAAGATGCCAAAAAAGAAGGCGGCATTACCTTGACCCTCTATGGAAATGCAGGAGATACCCAGAGGCCGTTCATGCAGAATATCTTTAAACTATATGAAGAAAAGACGGGGAATAAAATTGATATTCAGGGCATTGATACGGATAATTTTGAAAATGTGGCGCTGACAAAATTCCAGACAGGTGATATACCGGATTTATTTATGCATTTTGGTGGTTATGGACTGGATGCCTATAACCCGAAAGAAAATTTTGTGGACTTTACGGATGCAGCATGGGTTTCGGATATTCAGGATAATGTACTGCCTCAGACAAAACGTGACGGCGTGGTTTACGGACTTCCATTCTGGGAAGCCTCTCTGTCCGGAACATTCTATAATAAGAAAATATTTGAAGAGCAGGGAATTGAAGTTCCTAAGACCCAGGAAGAATTTGACCAGGCCTGCCAGAAACTCATGGATGCTGGTATTACACCTATGTACATGGCTGTAAAAGATGTCTGGCCAATGCTTTACCAGTTCGGTATGGATCCGATTTTCCAGAATGAAGATACCTTAAAGAAGATCAATTCAAATCAGATTAAATACGCAGATATACCGGAAATGACCGATATGGTTAACTGGTATAAAACATCGGCAGATAAAGGATATTTTGGGAAATCCTATAATACGGATACCTGGGATTATGCTTCTGAGGTACTGGGAAATGGGGAAGCTGCCATGATGTTAGGCTGGGATACCTGGCTTTATACAGATTATGACAGTGAATCCTATACTTATAAAGCAGATGATTTTGGTATCATGCCTGCATATGTAGGGTCAACCAAAGAAGGAACTTTCGAAGGTCCTAACTGCAGCCTGATGCTGGCAAATAAAAATGGCAAGAATGTAGATGCAACGATCGAATTTATTAACTTCATGGCTGATCCGGAAAATTACAATGTTGCATTTGACGGCATTGCAACAGCACCTTGTTTTAAGGGACAGACTACCATTAAAACCACACCTCAGTATGATGCAGCAGTTGACTGGGTTGCTAAAGTTGGCAGACCGTCTATTGCAAATCCGGAAATTATCGGTTTTTCACAGAATGACGGCGGAAAATGTATTCAGGAACTGCTGGTTGGAAATGTAGATGCGGCAGGATGTCTGAAAATGATGGATGACGCCCGGATTAAAGTGGCAACCGCACAGCAGGTAGAAGGATTTAAATAACGCGCTGGCTATGGTAGAGCAAGGGATGAGCCCGGGGTATCCGGGCCCTTGTTCGAGAGCCGACCGGCGCAAATACGCCACTATATAGCACCCGCTGTCTGCGCCAGCTGCACGTCTGTGAATCTAGCCGTAGCCCGCTACGCCGTCGATTCACAGACGCACACCTGACACAGATATCAGGCACTATATATCGACGTATTTACGCCGGGCGACTCTAGAGCGTGTCTGCAAATTCATTCCTAACATATGCACGCTTATAAGATGTGCCATCTGCGAATGAAGTACTGAAAGGAGCATTTATGAATACAAAGAAAATCTATCCTACTTATATGCTGATTGTACCTTTGGCTGTGTTCGGTTTGTTTTTTATACTTCCGTCTACGATCGGCTATCTATATGCATTTACCGATTGGAGTTCCTATGTCAGTGACGTAAAGTTTGTGGGAATCAAGAATTTTATCGAGGTTATCACAGAGAAAACAGTACCTACGGCATTTGTCAATACCCTGATATTTGCGGGGGCAAAAACCGTGATCGTAACCGTTTTGGGGTTTGTATTTGCACTGATTTTAAACCGGAAATTAAAAACCAGAAATTTAATTCGTACCGTGTACTTTGTGCCGGCCATATTATCCGCGCTGGTTGTAGGGTTAATATTTAATGCTTTGTTTGAAGCACGTTATGGAACGATTAATAACCTGCTTCGCAGCATCGGTCTGGAACAGTTTGCCATCCAGTGGCTGGGAAGCCGGGGACCGGCTATATTTACTATTTCCGTAGCGGAGATCTGGAGGAATCTGGGATATGCAATCGTAATCACTCTGGCGGGACTGCAGTCCGTATCTTCTGATTACATAGAGGCGGCAAAAGTGGATGGTGCTTCGGGCTGGCAGATGTTCCACAAGATTACCCTGCCATTGATTATGCCATCTGTAAATGTCAATATATTATTCAGTCTTATCTACGGTTTGAAAATGTTTGATCTGGTTTACGTTATGACCTCAGGCGGACCGGGATACGATACGGAGACTTTTGGAACGCTGATGATGAATGAAATGGCAAGGGGACGTTATTCCCATTCGGTGGCAATCAATCTTATCTTTACGGTGATCCTTGTTATAGTAGCGGTTGCATATCAGAAATTCAGCGAAAGGTGGGAGAATGTAGAATGAGTAAGAAGACAAAACGAATTAATATACTGATTGAAATTGTGATGTGGCTTCTTAGCATCGTTGTGATTTATCCCCTTTTAATGGTATTAATTACCTCTTTTAAGCCCAAAGGAGAAGCCAGTTATCTGAACATCAACCTCCCTTCTGTCTGGGCATTTGATAACTATGCGGATGTTTGGGAACAGGGAAATATACCCCGGGCATTTTTTAACAGTATGTTCATTACCGTATTATCCGTTTTGCTGGTTCTGGTACTGGCATCGGTTTTCAGTTATGTGCTGGTAAGGAGAAATACAAAAGCCTGCCGGATTATATCAAGATGTATGACTTTTGGTATTATTGCACCGTTTGCGGCACTGCCCACGATTCAGATGCTGAAATATATGGGTTTGTACGGATCCAGAATATCCATGGTCTTTGTCTATGGGGCGCTGTATCTTCCGTTTTCGACCATGTTGTATTCCAGCTTTATTAAAGGAATACCCAGAGAATTAGATGAAGCAGCTGTAATTGACGGATCAAAGGGCGGAAAGCTTTTCTGGCAGATTGTCTTTCCACTGTTAAAACCGGTGACTGCAACCACCGGAATCCTGAATTTCATGTGGGTATGGAATGATTTCCAGTACCCTATGTATCTGCTGAATTCGTCCAGTAAGTGGACGCTGCCGCTGTCTGTATATAATTTTTACGGCCAGTACAGCCGCAGCTGGAACCTGGTGTGTGCGGATATGGTATTGGTATCCATACCGGTTGTAATTGTGTACATATTTGCTCAGAAATATATTATTGCAGGTATGACGGCAGGAGCCGTTAAGGGCTGATACCAAAAAACAGAAAGTAAGAGGATCATTGATGATGAAGAAAATATATGATGGAACGTGGGACTCCATAAGAACCCATGAGCTGCCGGAGTGGTACCAGGATTGCAAGCTGGGGATTTTTATACACTGGGGAATTTATTCCGTGCCTGCTTTCGCCCCAAGGACATGGGAACTGGGAGAAGTACCGGGAGATGAGCAGTGGTTCTGCAATAATCCCTATGCGGAGTGGTACTACAATTCCGTGAATGTAGGACAGGGACCAACCTATGAGCATCATTTGAAGACATATGGAAAGGATTTTGCCTATGAAGATTTTCTTCCCATGTGGAAGGCTGAAAACTGGAAACCATCCAATTGGGCAGAGCTGTTTCGGGAAGCGGGAGCAAAATATGTTGTCCTGGTCACCAAACACCATGATGGATTCTGTCTTTTCCCAAGTGCATATACCGATTACTCCTCCATTCATAAAGGCCCGGAAAGAGACATCGTGGGAGAACTGACCAGAGCGGTCCGGGAAGAAGGGCTGAAAATGGGACTTTATTATTCCGGAATTATCGACTGGAGATTTGCCCATGATCCTATTTACCGGGAAGAAGATAATTTTCATAAAGCCTGTCCTACACATGAATATGCAGACTATGCTTACAAACAGGCAATGGAACTAATAGACCGCTATCATCCTTCCGTATTCTGGAATGACATCGGGTGGCCGAAACAGGGGGAAGAGATGCTGCCCCATTTATTATCCCATTATTACAATACGGTGGAAGACGGCGTGGTGAATGACCGGTTTAACGGACTCTATAAAGATTATGGAACAAAAGAATACAAATACGGAGAAGCGGTAAGAGAAGAGAAGTGGGAAATGTGCAGAGGCATGGGACTGTCATTTGGATATAACGCAAATGAAGGAGATGACCAGCTGATCAGTACGGCGGATTTAATCAGTCTGCTGGTAAGTACCGTAGCCAATAACGGGAATCTGCTGATTAATATCGGTCCAAAGGCTGACGGTACCATTCCTGCGGAACAGGAAAAGAGGCTGCGTAAGCTGGGGCAGTGGCTGAAAATAAATGGCGAAGCGATCTATGGAACCGTCTGCAGCAGAAGGCACTCCCAGGTTGCTGAAAATGGTACGGAGATTCATTATACGAAAAAAGATAAGGATCTGTATATATTGCTGGATCATTGTCCAAAGGAGCGTTTTACAGTTTCTATTCCTCATCTGAACCAGGTACCAAAACCCTTAAACAGCAGTATTTGCGTCAGTGGAAACAAAGTTGGGGACTGTATGGAACTCACCGTCTGGAACCATGGGGAAGAAGATTATACAGTAGGCTTATTTGCTCCCCGGGAGGAAATATAGATTCTGGTAAATTTAGATAAGTTTTTTCCACCCGTCTTAGAATATTGGAATTGCCCTGAATATTCTTTGATCTTATAATTAAGATTATAAAATCGAAAGAAGGGGATAAGGCTATGAAGTGGAAAAAAGTGTTGTCTGTATTGCTGTCCGCTGCCATGATGATGGGAACGGTATCACCGGGTCTGGATGTACGGGCTGCAGAGGATGCAGTTAGCAATGTAACAGATATCAATAGCAAAATATCAGAAAGTGCTACAGAAAGTGAAACCGGAAGTTCACAGGAGGAAAACGATAACGGGAACCCGGGCGGCGATGTTGAAGCCGGTGTAAAACAGCAGGATACCGATGCACAGGAAGCAGGCGGCAATGAAGAAACAGCAGAGAGAAATACAGAAAAAGAAAAGGGCAAGATCGTATACTATGATTTTCAGAGCTATGACTCTACAATCATCAACGATGCTTCCGGAAACGGAAAAGCCGGTGTAGTAAGGAATTACGATGCCGGGGGATTTCGTATTATTGACACTAATATCTATGGAAAAGATGTAAAGGCACTTTCACTTCCCGGCGGGTCTGACGGGGGATACCTGGAACTTCCGGTAGGATTGCTGGACGGGGAAGAGAGCGTCACCATCAGTACCTGGGTAAAACTCTTAACAGATACCGGCTATCAGAGAATCTGGGATCTGGGGTCCGGCACAAGCTCTTATATGTATCTGGTGTCCGATGGTGCAAACGATGGATTTAAAGGATACAGTGCAGCCATAACCACAGGCGGCTGGAGCACAGAACAGGGAGTATCCAAGGGCACAAATATTGATAAAAACAGATGGGTACTGACTACGGTAGTCATAGATGGAACCCAGATGTCGCTATATGAAAATGGAACGCTGGTGGATACGAAGGATACCGGTATTTCATTAAAAGACATGGGGCATAGTACCCAGAATTATATCGGTTACGGACAGTTCGGAGATGATCCCACCAATGCACAGTTTGCAGAATTTGAGATTTATAACTATGCGATGACGGCAGAAGAGGCAGCCGCTATGTATGATGTAGACGATGACGGTATCGTAAAAGGGGATGCCGCTGCACTTACGCTGGGAGATTTAAGCGCAGTTACCGCAGATCTTTCCCTGCCGGCAGCAGGAGAAAATGGATCCGTAATTGAATGGACAAGTTCCGATCCGGCGGTAATTGCAAATGACGGAAAAGTAGTACGCCCGGCAGCAGGAGAGCCGGATGCACAGATAACCCTCACCGCAGCCATAAAGTATCAGGAGGCCAGTACAACAAAAGAATTTCAGGCAGTGGTACCTGCCCTGCTTGGTGATGAAGCTATTGTAGAACAGGATCTGGCTGACATTAAACTGGTGGATTTAGACAGTGTGGTATCCAATCTGCAGCTGCCGAAAGAAGGGAAAAACGGTTCTGTCATTACCTGGGAAAGCTCCAGACCGGAAGTGATTTCCAATGACGGAAAAGTAACCCGTCCGGCGGCAGGAGAACCGGATACAGAAGTAGTTTTGACGGCTTCAGCCAGCTTTCAGACAGCTGCCGGCAGCAGAGTGTTTACGGCAACGGTTCTGGCAGAAGATGAAGATGTTACGATTACGGATTATGAACCGGTCCTTGTCACAACGGCAGTAGGGAATGTACCCTCACTTCCCGGCACCATAAAGGTAACTTACAGTAACGGCAAGACTGCAAAAGCCAAAACCGTATGGAATACACCGGATAAAGAGGATTATGCAAAGCCTGGTAAATTTGAGGTAAAGGGTAAAATACTTGGAACAAAACAGGTAATCAAAGCAGAAGTTACCGTAGTAGAACAGGATGATTCAGACATTGCACTTCAGGCAGAAGCATTTGATCTGAATGACATCACCCTGGATGGAAATTCTATTCTGACCCAGAACAGGAGCAGAACTTTGGAGTACCTGAAGCTTCTGGATAATGACCGAATGCTCTACAACTTCCGCAAAACTTTTGGCGCGGATACAAAAGGAGCAACTCCCCTGGGAGGATGGGATGAGCCTACCGGTCTGCTGAGAGGACATTCTACCGGTCACTATCTGTCTGCTTTATCACTGGCATATGCATCCACAAAGGATACTCAGATAAAAGATAAGCTGGATGAAATGATTCATGAGCTGCGCAGCCTGCAAACACTGTCCAAAGGAGATCCGGCTGCATTTGTGACAAAGGGAACGGATCAGAAAGTATGGAATACAAATCCAGAGGAATGGGGCGAGGGATTTATCAGTGCTTATTCACCTGACCAGTTTGCCCTGCTGGAGCAGTATACGCCATACGCTACCATATGGGCACCTTACTATACGCTGCATAAGATTATCGCAGGATTTCTGGATGCTTATACATATGCAGGAAACGAGGAAGCTTTAGATGCGGCGAAAGCACTTGGAAAATGGGTGTATCAGCGCCTGAGTGCCTGCTCCCAGGAACAGCTTACAAAGATGTGGGATATGTACATCGCAGGTGAGCTTGGCGGATTTAATGAATCTATGGCAAAATTATATGAACTGACCGGCGACGAAGACTATTTAAAGGGCGCTAAACTGTTTGACAACACCAAGTTCTTTGACAATTTAAGCAAAAATGTAGACGATATCCAGGGACGCCATGCCAACCAGCATATACCCCAGATCATTGGTGCAATGGAAGTTTATCAGGCGACCGTTCAGGCGGGAAAAGAAGAACCGTATTATTTCAATGTGGCAAGCAACTTCTGGGATATGGTTACTTCCAGATATGCCTATTCCATCGGCGGTGTCGGCACCGGAGAAAACTTCAAAGAACCTTATAAACAGGCAGAGTATATTAACGGAGACCGGAACTGTGAGACCTGTGCCGCTTATAATATGCTGAAACTGACAAAAATGCTTTACCAGTATGATGCAGATAATGCCAAATACATGGATTATTATGAAAGAACGCTGTATAACCAGATTATCGCATCCCAGAACCCAGATGTAACGGATAACATGCATAATGGAACTACCTATATGCTTCCAATCGGACCGGGTGTGCGCAAGGATTACGGCGGGGATTATGACTCCTTTACCTGCTGTCATGGTACCGGCATGGAAAACCATGTTAAATACCAGGAAGCTGCCTATTACCAGGATGATACCACGATGTATGTAAATCTGTATCTTCCATCCAGCGTAACCTGGGAAGAAAAAGGGGTTAAAGTAACCCAGGATACCCAGTTCCCTTCAGAGGTTACCACCCTGACTGTTTCTGAGGAAGAGGGTCAGACAGCATCTGCATTTGATATGAAACTGAGAGTACCTTACTGGGCAGAACAGGGATTTGAAGTTACCGTAAATGGAAAGAAGCAGATCGAACAGGCTGAACCAAGCTCCTACGTAACGCTAAATGGTATTAAGGCAGGAGATGTAATCGAAATCCGCACTCCATATGGTTATCATCTGGACAAAACTCCGGATCAGTTAAGTGGTGCAGATGTAGCAAGCCTCATGTACGGACCATTTGTTATGGTTGCAAAATCAGATTCCACGAAGTGGAAGACACTTGTATTGTCCAATGTACTGGAGCGTTCCATTAAAAAAGTAGAAGGGGAAAAGGTTCCTACCCTTGAAACGAACGGACTGACCTTCCATCCCATGTATGATGCATCCAATTACGCTTACCATACGTATTTTAAAATCATGTCGGGTGAAGGCAGCGGCGCTTATTATGAAGTGACGGTCAACAATTCCACACCTGACAGGGGAAGCTTTGAAGTGAGTTCCGAGCTGGTAAAAGAAGGCGGCGACCTGATTATTACGGCAACGCCAAAAGAAGGGTATAAAGTAAAGAAACTGACAGTTGACGGTCAGCTGGTAACAATGGGAACAGACAATACCTATACCGTAAAAAATGTACAGAAGAATACGGAAATCACAGGATCCTTTGCCCTGATCAATCCTCCGGCTCAGGATAACAGCGCCGTAGAACAGACGGCAACCGTCAGTGCTCATTTTACTGCAGGATGGGAAAACCTAAACGGCATCAAAGACCAGAAATTTAATCCTTCCGTATCCAACGGGGGATTGGGAAAAGGCTGGGGAAACTGGCCGCAGTCCAAAGGATCACAGTGCTGGGTAGAGTACGAGTGGGATGCTCCGGTAACCATAAACGGAAGCGATATCTTCTGGTATGATGACGGCGGCGATACCAGAATGCCGGGAGAAATCAAGTTCCAGTACGAAGATGAAAACGGCAGTGTTCAGGAGGCAGTCCTGACTTCCAATCCGGAAGATGGAAAGAATATTGACCAGTATAATGCCTTTACCTTTACAACCTTTACCACGACCAGATTACGCCTTTTGATGACCGTAGCCGACAATGCTGCTGCCATCGGTATCTATCGCTGGGTGGTTACCTATGAAGATCAGGATAAACCGGCAGTAGATACTGCTAAATTGTCAGAAGCAATTGCAATAGCGGAAGCAATGGATACCAAAGCGTATACAGACGTATCCGCAGCAGAATTAAAACGGGTGATTGAAGAAGTGAAAGGGCTTTTATCAAAAGAAGATATCACCGAAGCACAAGTGGAAGAAGGCTGTAAGAAGCTTGCAGATGCAGTGAAGGGACTGGTATTAAAACCTGTCGTGAATACCTCCGCGCTGTCAGCAGCCCTTGCAAAGGCGGAAAAAATAGATACTAAAGCATATACAGATGCATCCGTAACAGAATTAAAAAAAGTGATCAGCGAGGTAAAAGGGCTGTTATCAAAGACCGATATTACCCAGGCACAAGTAGATGAAGGCTGTAAGAAGCTGGAAAATGCAATAAACAAACTGGTGCTCAAACCGGTTGTGAAACCGGTAGATAAGAGCAGGCTTTCTTCATTGGCTCAGACCTGCGGCAAAGAAAAACAGGATCTTTACACAAAAGCCAGCTGGGATACGTTTACCAGAGCATTAAACAGTGCCAGAGCAATTCTGGGAAAAACAAATGCTTCACAGCAGGAAGTAGATCATGCGTACAGCACACTTACTTCATCCAGAGATAAACTTGTGAAGATAAAAATTGTATCCACAAAGAAAATAACCATCGGGAAGAAAGAAAAGATGAAATTATCTGCTTCCGGATATACCTTCAGCCTGAAAAAAGGCAAGGGCATCGTAACGGTGAATGCAAAAGGACAGGTACAGGGTAAAAAGACGGGAAAAGCCGTAGTACAGGCTGTCAGCAAAAGCGGCAAAATGAAAGTATGGAACATCACCGTTAAGAAGGCGCCTTCCAAGATCGTGAAACTGAATAAAAACAGCGTAACTTTAAAGAAGGGGAAAAAGTTTACGGTCACAGCAAAACTTCCAAAGAATACAGCCAGCTATGGGTTTACTTACAAGAGTACCAATAAAAAGATAGCAACCGTTAATTCTTCGGGAGTAATCAAAGCCAAAAGAAAAGGCACTTGTAAGATCCGGGTGTATACCTTTAATGGAAAGAAAAAAGAAATCCAGGTGACAGTAAAATAACCGGATGCAACGGACGGAATAGTTTTCAATCATAATACAGGTCAGGAAGAGAAAATATCTCATCCTGGCCTGTATTATCCGTGCATTAAATTTGATTTTGTAGTACAATCAGAAGAAAAATGGTAATAGTTGGGGGAATTCATATTAAAAAGAAAAGATTTTTAGCGGGCTGTGTAATTTTGCTCTTCCTGGCTGTTTTGTGGGATTCCACTGCGGTACAGGCGAAAGACAGGGAGATGAAAGGCCAGATTCTGTATTACAATTTTAAGGATCCAAAATCCGCAGTAGTGGAGGACGTATCCGGTCGGGGAAATGACGGACTGATCAGAAATTACCGGGATGACGGCGTTGGGATCAGCACCGAAGTGATCAATTCCGTACAGGTCAATGCCCTGGATCTGCCGGGAGGAACTACGGGTGCCTATCTGGAACTGCCTTCGGATATTCTGGAAGGTGAAACCGAAATAACCGTCAGTACCTGGGTAAATCTGCGGTCTTCTGCATACTATCAGAGGATCTGGGATTTTGGAAATAATCAAAGCTCATATCTATATTTACTATCGAATGGAAATAACAGTGGCTTTAAAGGATATGCCACAGCCATTACAAACCAGGGCTGGACCAGGGAATGCGGTGTAGAAAAAGGCAGCGATTTCCCGCGTAATACCTGGGTGTTTACTACGGTGACAATAAAGGAGAACCGGATTACCCTCTATGAAGACGGAGCGGTAATCGGAGAAGCCGTAAGCCAGGCAGGTCTGTCGGATCTGGGAGGTACCAGGCATAATTATTTTGGGAAGGGTCAATTTACGGATGAGCATTTGAATGGATTGCTTGCGGAGATTGCCATCTATAACTATGCCATGGATGAGAATCAGGTGAAAGCACTGTTTGAAAGGGGATTGGAGGATCAGGCGGTCCTTCCGGAGAATTGTGAGGATGCTGACCGTCTGTTATACAGTTACCGTCAAAACTATGAAGTAGATACCAAAGGAGCCGCACCGCTCACCGGCTGGGAAAATCCGGCTGGTCTGTTAAGAGGCATGGCGGCGGGTGAATGGCTGTCCAATCTGTCACACCACTATCAGGAAAGCCGGGAAGACGCCCTTTTGGAAAAAGCGTCCTATATGGTCCGGGAACTCAGAAGCCTGCAGCTTTTGTCAGAAGGAATGGGATGGGGAAGGGGATATCTGGGGGCAGACAGTCCGGAGCAGTTCACATTGTTAGAGAACGGCGGTTCATACCCGGATACGGGAGCGCCCTTTGCAGTCTGCGGCAGCCTGCTAAACGGTCTTTTGGATACCTATGAAGCATTTGGCAGCCAGGAGGCACTTGGTACGGCAGAATCCCTGGGTAAATGGATCACAGAGCGCAGCAGCAATTACACACAAGAACAGAAAAAAGCAATGTGGAGCCAGGATGTAAGCGGTGATACCCGGGCATTGGGCGGTGGGTTGGCGAGGCTTGCACGGATCAAAAAAGAAGATGATTTTCTAAAAAGTGCCTGGAATTTCGTACATATGGAATGGTATACAGCTATGAAAGAGGGCAGAGACCGGATGAACCTGCTGTCTGTCCAGGCAGCGGTTTCACAGGCGGAAACGCTCCTGGAAATTTCACGTACAGATCCTGCAGCGGCTGATGCGGCGAAAGGGGCGGAAAATTTCTGGAATATGGCAGTCACAAAGTATTCTTCTGCTGCCGGAATGACTGGTGTTGACGGCAGATTCCGCAATGAGGAGCAGAAAATAGAAAACACAGTCCTGGAGAGAGAGAGGAATAAACGGATTTGCCGCCGCATGCTGGAATTGACCTGGAAACTCCACCGGATTCAGCCCGACAATCCGGACTACATGGAATACTACGAAAATCTTCTGTGCAACCAGCTCCTTGAAGATGAGGAATACAAAAACCTGGATCTAATGCGGACCTTTGAAGTAAAGGATCATACCGTTACGGTGAACCTGTATCGGACAGGAGAGAAAAAACTCTCCCAGCAGGGATTGAACATGAGCATGAAAGCAGACATCTATAGTGAAGAAGCAGTCCTGAAGGTTGAGAGCCTGGATGGGAAAAAGGATACGGCCCTTCAGATCAGATTCAGAGTTCCTTCCTGGTGCGGTGAAAACATGCAGATACTAGTAAATGGTAAGGAAAGAAAGGCGGCAAAAGAGCAGGGTTTTCTGGTAATTACTGATATATCCGCAGGCGATGAAATACGCCTGCATTTACCTTTTTCCTGTTATCTGAAGCCGGGGAATAGTGAGGGAGCGGCAGCGGTGATGTACGGACCATTTGTTATGGTGAGCGAAACTGATATTTTTAAGGATACGCTGATCCTCACAAAAAAAGTTACCGATATGGCAGAGCGGTCTGCCAGCTGCATGCCCGCCCTTACCATAAACGAAATTCAGTTTATACCCTATGCGGCATCTGCTTATTCAGACCGGAAAATCTATTATCAGATCCTCTACACGGAGAACCCTGTTGTCAAATGGTATGAAGTCAGGATGGAAGAAGAGTCTGTCAACGGAGGAAGCATCCGGGCGGACAAAGAGCTGGTATTTGAAAATGAGCAGGTAACCATATACACAAATCCCAGAGAAGGATATGTACTTGAAAATCTCATGGTAAATGCAAAAGAAGTAAAAGCTGGCGAAGACGGAAGTTATCAGATCGATAAAGTGACGGAGGATCTGACGGTTTCCGCCTCCTTTACAGAAAAAAATCCCCTGACGGTAAAAAGCGGCAGCCTGGAACAGAATGCACAGCTGAGCGCTCATTATACCGCTTCCTGGGAGAACCTAAACGGGGTTAAGGATTCCGGCTTCCATCCCGCATCTTCTAATGAAGGAATGGGAAAGGGCTGGGGGAACTGGCAGCAGCAAGCCGGTTCTTCCTGCTGGATTACTTATAATTGGATAGAACCCGTTACCATAGGAGCCTGCGAAATATACTGGTATGATGATGCGGATGATACCGGGGCGCCTTCTGATTTCCAGGTGGAATATCTGGATGGAAAAGGAGAATGGTGCAGGGCTGTCATGAAGACGGATGCAGGAAAGCTGCTGAAAAAAGACCAGTACAATGGTTTTTCTCTGGAAACTGTAACGACAAAAGGACTGCGGCTGGTGATGACGGTAGCAGAGGATAAGCGGGCAATTGGGATTTACCGCTGGAAAGTGAGTGAGCACGATACGAAATGAAAAAATGGAGAATCAGGTCCTGGTTTTATAATCGGAAAATCTGGCAGAAACTGATGATCACCTTTGTGCTTGCGGTGCTGCTGCCAATCAGTATTTCCTGGTATGTCATGATGAACATGAACCAAAAGCAGATGGAGAATAAGATCCGGGAATTAATGGCGAGCCAGCTGGTACAGATTTCAGAAAGGGTAGATCTGACCCTGGAAATCTACATGAACCTGGTTTACCAGATGAACGTGGACAGCCGTCTGATTGATGAAATCAACGGGTTGAAAAGCAAGGACTTAAACAAACAGGTGGAGAGCCGCCATAATATTTACAGGCGGCTGCAGGAATACAACAATTCCGTAGGAGGAATCCGGTGTATCAGTGTCATTACGGCGAGCGGTACGGATGTGACCTATGACTGGGGGACAGCCTCTGTCCGGGAGAATATCTGGAAGGATTATGTGGATCTGCGGGAAACCACTGCCTATAAAAAGGCGCAGGAAACTACCGGCATTGCGATTTTACCCACAGATGTCATGGAACAGAACGGAGAAGAGCTTCCGGTATTTCAGATCGCAAAAGCGATTTACGACCTGGATGAACTGGAAAGGGAACCCATCGCAGCCATTGTTATGATACTGGATGAAAGTATTCTGAAAAAACTCTGTGAAAATGACAGGGAGATTGCCTGGAGCGGAATTAATTTTATTCTGGACGGACAAAACAATATCATAACTTACCCCAATTCCTTTTTTGCCGGAACTGCGCTGGATGCAGATCAGAATATTACAGATTTTGTCCGTATGACAGGGGAAATGGATGATAAAAAAATAGGGATCAGTACCGTAAAGGATTCAAAGACAGATTGGGTTTATTATAACGCGTATGATTTAGAGAAAATGCTGGCTGAGATTAACGATTCCAGAAGGAATGCATTGATCCTGGTGGGACTTCTGATTTTATCGGCATTTATCCTGATCTCAGGTACGGTCCGCAACATAGGGGCATCGGTAAAGACAATTATAACCGGAATCCAGGCGGTAAAGGGCGGTGACCTTCAGACGGCGATTCATTTAGAGTATCAGGATGAACTGGGAGAAATCGCCGGAAATTTTAATGATATGACAAAACGGGTTTTTGCTCTGATCGGGGAGGTAAAAGGGGTGACGGAAAAGCGGAAAAATGCGGAGATCCGGGCATTAGAAGCACAGATAAACCCCCATTTTTTATATAATACCCTGGACTCCATCAACTGGCTGGCAATCAGCCGGGGAGAGGACGAGATCAGTGAAATGCTGAGAAACCTTGGCATAATTCTTCGCTATAGTGTCAATAAAAGCAATATCGAGGCAAGTATCCCGGAAGTGGCGGACTGGATTGAGAAATACATCAGCCTCCAGCAGATGCGGTTTGACCATGCATTTGAATTTCAGCTGACGGTACAGGAAGTGTGTAAAGCGTACAAAATCAAGAAACTGCTGATACAGCCGTTTATCGAAAATGCCCTGATCCACGGGTTTAAAGGGATCGAAGAGGGGGGCATGCTGCGGGTGGATATCTCGCTGACAGAAGAGGAAAAGCACATTTGTGTCATTATTGAAGATAATGGAAACGGGCTTGATCAGGAATTGGTGGATAAGTATAATGACCGTTCTGCGGCAGTGGAGGAGGATCTGGAAAAGATCGGTTTAAACAATGTGTTTTCCAGGATAGAGATGTATTACGGAAAAGCTGCCGACTGGAATGTAATCAGCATACCGGATATTGGCACCATCATTACCCTGCGTTTTCCGGCGAATAGAATAGAGGTAGAGATATGAGGATTGTGATTGTAGAAGATGAGAAGAAAGTACGGGAGGGAATGGCCGCCATGATCGCCAGCCATACCAGCCATACTGTAGCAGCGGAAGCCGCAAATGGAAATGACGGCCTGGAGAAAATTATAAAGCTCAGACCGGATCTTGTGATAACGGATATCCGCATGCCTGTCCTGGATGGACTGGAGATGATCCGGGAACTGAGAAAGAAGAATTTGACCTGCCATATCATCGTTTTAAGCGGATATTCTGAATTTGAATATGCGAAGAAAGCCATTACCTACGGCGTAGACGAATATCTGTTGAAGCCTTTGACGTCCTCTGACATACAGCATGCGTTATGCAAAATAGAAGAAAAGATGGAACAGGAATTGCTGGCATTGAAAGGAACCCCGGAGAGCTGTCTGCGGGATATTATTGAGGGGAGCCCCGAACCGGATCTGATGGAAATCTTCGGGTTTGAGAAAAATATGAAATTCCTGATGGCTGCCGGCTATTTAGGAAGTATGTCCAAAGAATATGAGGACCGGGTGCAGGAATTTTTTCAATACAGCAAAGTAAACGATTTAAACTTACATATTTCCGGCTGCTATCAGGGGAACAGCAGGATTTTCTATGCACTGGCGGGAGGTTTTGAGCATTTAGAAGAATACCAGGAAGAGATTTACCGGAAATTGGTGCGGGAATACCAGGGGAAAGGCAGACATCCGCTGTGGGCGTGCGTTCAGTTTTCGGACAGCGGAGAGATCAGCCGGTGTGCAGAAGCATTAAAGGGTTATCTGGACTATGGGGTTACGGCTTGTGGTTTTCCGGGATGGTACGATGAGGAGTACGTAAAGAACTGCAAATGGGAACCGTTTAAAACTCCGGTTAAGATTCTCAGTAAAATAAAGTCGGATATCTGTCAGGAACAAATGGAAGAAGCAGGTAAGAATTTAGACCGGTTCACGGAATATCTGCAGGAGCATTCCTTTCGAAAAGAGGAGGTCCGCCAATCCATGATCCGGTGTTATTTTATGGTGTCCGGTCTGCTGCAGGATCTGGATAAAAAGCGTTTTCAAAAACTTCAGAGCTATAGTCTGGAGCATACCTTAAACCAGATCTTAACCTGGGAAGAAATGAAACAGAATTTTGGCAGGATCCGGGAGGTCCTGGTACAGGGCAAAGCAAGAAGGCAGGATATCAGCAATTATATAATTGTGAAAGTCCTTAACTATATACAGGAACACTACCGGGAAAAAATAGTTTTAGACGAGGTGGCGGTGCAGATGGGACTGACGCCGGAATATTTAAGTACGCTGTTTAACCGGGAGGTAAAAGAGAATTTCACCGTATTTTTAAAGAAATTCCGCATAGATCATGCCAAACGTCTTCTGACCGGAACGGATAAGAAAATCTATGAGGTGGCACAGGAGGTGGGATACAGCGATGCAAAATATTTTATCAAGGTATTTAAAGAAGAAGAAGGAATATCTCCGGGAGATTATCGTGAAATGCAGCATTAGCATCGCAGGATTGTGCATGGCAGGCATGCTGTGGGGGTGCAGCAGTGAGAAAAGTACCATAGCGGACACAGCTGCCCGGGAGGATGGGAAAGAATCGCTTGTTTTGTGGTCCTATTATGAAACTAAGGAGCAGCAGGAGAGCCTGGACCGTCTCATCCATGATTTTAATACCTCCCAGGGGCGTTACCGGATGACCTGGGAATATCATGGACCTGTGATTGAGTTCAACAAAAAGCTTGCCCTAGCCCTGACGGAAAAGGAAATGCCGGATCTGATCATTGCAGACCAGTCCAACATGCAGGCGTACATCAGAAAAGGACTGTTAGAAGATATCACTTCTTATGTCCTGTATTCCCAAAAAGAGGAGGAGTACTTTGCGTCCGCCCTTGGATCTGTAAAAAGTCAGGATCGTTATTATGGAATGCCTTTTTGCTGCAGTACCGCCGCATTGTTCTATAACAAAGAGTATCTGGAAAAAGCAGGTATCGAGGCACCGGAAAATCTCCACGAATTCGTTCTTGCGGCAAAGGTACTGTCTGAGGGAGAAACCTATGGATTTGGAATGCCGGCAGCCAGCGGAAGCCAGTCCGCCTCTTCGGTTCTGCCCTGGGTCATTTCAGCCGGGGACAGTAAAAACATATTGGAATGTGACGAGACCCAAAATTTCTTTGGCGTCATCCGGGAACTGGTACAATCCGCTTCCATGCCAAAAGAATGCATTAACTGGTCCAACAACGATGTGGCACGCAGCTTTCTGGCTGGTGAAATTGCCATGATGGAAAACAGTATGGATGTACTTCCGCTTTTGGAAAAAAGCAATATTTCCGCAGGCGTTATAAAATTACCCACAGGCGGAGGCGGCAATCCCATGGCTGGCGGTGAAAATCTGGGAATACTGAAAGGAAAGAATAAAAACGCAGCGCTGGCATTTTTGGACTTTTATCTGGATGACCAGGTGATGGAGCAGATCTGTGGACCCCAGTTTGGTCTTGCACCCAAAAAAGAACTTGCGAGAAAACAGGCGGAGAAAGATTCAAAGTATAAGGTATTTGAAGAAGAGCTGGAGAACAGTGTCAGCATGGACAATTATGCCCAATGGTCTGCAGTGTCAGAAAAACTGTCCGAGGTTCTGGTAGATACTATTTTAGAAAAACAAAAAGCAGGGGGATGAAGGAATACCAGAATTTTATCTTCTTTATACTGATAAAATTCTGGCATTCCTTATTTTTTTATGCTATATTAAAAGATAGTGGGATTTTCTGTCCCAAAATGTAAAAATAAAGAATGAGGTATCTATAGAGATGAAATGGAATAAATTTACGTTAAAAACCCTGACAGAAGCAGAAGATATTGTCATATCTGCTTTGGCTGACGCTGGTGTGGAAGGGGTTGAAATTGAAGACAAAGTGCCCCTTACGGAATCTGACAAGCAGCAGATGTTTGTGGATATCCTTCCTGACGGACCGGAGGATGATGGGATCGCCTATTTAAGTTTTTATCTGGAAGAAGATGTGGATAAGGAAGAGATGTTAAAAAATGTCCGCAGGGAATTAGAAGAACTCCGTACCTTTATGGATATCGGAGAAGGAACCATTGTGGAGAGCCAGACAGAAGATAAGGACTGGATCAACAACTGGAAACAGTATTTCCATCAGTTCTATGTGGATGATATTCTCATCATACCTTCCTGGGAAGAAGTAAAGGAAGGCGATGAAGATAAAATGATTATCCATATCGATCCAGGAACGGCATTCGGAACCGGTATGCATGAAACTACACAGCTGTGTATGCGGCAATTAAAAAAATATGTAAATGCTGATACACAAATCCTGGATGTGGGAACCGGAAGCGGAATCCTGTCCATTGTTGCCATAAAGCTTGGCGCCAAACATGCGGTGGGAACGGATCTGGATCCATGTGCGATCAGTGCCACCAAAGAAAACCTGGAAGTCAATGAAATTGCACCGGAAAAGATGGATGTAATGATCGGAAACATTATCGATGATAAGAAGATCCAGGATCAGGTGGGATATGAAAAATATGACATTGTGGCAGCGAACATTCTGGCAGATGTGCTGGTTCCGCTGACGCCGGTTATCATAAATCAGATGAAGAAGGGCGGCATTTATATCACATCCGGCATTATAGATGAAAAAGAGGATTGTGTGGTAGAAGCAGTCAAAGCAGCAGGACTGGAAGTGTTGGAAGTGACACACCAGGGCGAGTGGGTATCTGTAACAGCAAGAAAGAACTAGGTGGATTCATGTATCATTTTTTTGTGTCTCCCGATCAGATTGGAGAAAAAGAAATTGTTATAACAGGTGAGGATGTAAATCATATCAAAAATGTACTCCGTATGAATACCGGAGAACAGGTCAGTATCAGCAGCGGACAGGACAATAAGGAATACCGGTGCGAAATTACAGGATTTGACATCAATGAAGTCCGGACAATGATTATGTGGGTGGAAGAAGCCGGCATGGAACTCTCTTCTAAAATCTATCTTTTTCAGGGTCTGCCTAAGAATGACAAAATGGAACTTATCATACAGAAAGCAGTGGAACTTGGGGTTTATGAAATTATCCCGGTGGCAACCAGACGGGCTGTTGTAAAGCTGGATGCCAAAAAAGAAGAAGCGAAGAGAAAGCGTTGGAACAGCATTTCCACAAGCGCTGCAAAGCAGTCAAAACGCACCGTAGTACCGGCAGTGACAAAGGTGATGGGGTTTAAAGAGGCGGTCAGCTATGCAGAAGAACTGGATATCAAACTGATTCCCTATGAACTGGCATCGGGAATGGGGAAGACAAAAGAGGTCATTGGCAATATCCAAAAGGGCCAGTCCATAGGAGTCTTTATCGGTCCCGAAGGTGGATTTGATGAATCAGAAGTAGAAGCTGCAAGAGAGGCAGGGGCGGTGCCTATTACGCTTGGAAAACGCATTTTAAGAACGGAAACAGCCGGTATGACAGTTTTGTCAATACTGATGTTTACGCTGGAGGACTAGTACCGCAGATCTATTTGCGGTATGCAGGAGGTATATATGGAAGCATATTTAGATAATTCGGCTACCACCAGATGCCTGGAAAGTGTAAAAGACATTGTGGTTAAAACCATGATGGAGGATTATGGGAATCCGTCATCCAAGCATCTGCGGGGAGTTAAAGCTGAGCAGTATTTAAAAGAAAGCAGAGAAGTCATTGCGAAAACAATGAAGGTAAATGAAAAAGAGATATTCTTTACCTCCGGGGGAACGGAATCCAATAACTGGGCAGTCATTGGAGCGGCAATGGCGAATAAACGCGCCGGAATGCATGTAATTACTACGGCGATTGAGCATCCGGCAGTGATTCAGCCCATGCAGTTTCTGGCGGAACAGGGCTTTCGGGTAAGTTACATTCCTGTGGGCAGAGACGGGAAAGCAGATCTGGATGCGCTTGAAAATGCCATCTGTGATGAAACTATCCTGATTTCCGCCATGTATGTTAACAATGAAGTAGGGGCGGTCCAGCCATTAGAAGAAATAGCCGCTTTGATTAAAAAGAAGAGGCCCGGCATACTTTTTCATGTGGATGCCATCCAGGCATATGGGAAGTACCGCATCCTCCCCAAAAAGATGGGAATTGACATGCTGTCGGTAAGTGCCCATAAAATCCATGGACCAAAAGGCGTGGGCTTTTTATATGTAAATGAAAAAGTGAAGATAAAACCCCTTATTCTGGGAGGCGGACAGCAAAAAGGAATGCGTTCCGGTACGGATAATGTACCAGGGATTGCCGGACTTGGTATGGCTGCAAAAGAGGCATATACAGGCTTTGAAGAAAAGATCAGCCATTTATACCGGATCAAAGAGTTGTTTGTCAAAGGAGTCAGCGAAATACCGGACACCGTAATCAACAGTCCGGATGGTGTACTTGGCGCTCCCCAGATTGTAAGCGTAAGCTTCCTGGGAATTCGAAGTGAGGTGCTGCTTCATGCGCTGGAGGAAAAGGAAATCTATGTATCTTCCGGTTCCGCATGTTCATCCAATAAGAAGCTGCCCATCAGTACTGTATTAAAAGAAATCGGTCTGGAAAAAGATCTGTTAGAAACAACGGTGCGGTTTAGCTTCAGCCATTTTACTACGGAGGAAGAAATTGCATATTGTCTGGAAGAGTTAAAGAAGATCGTGCCTGTGCTAAGGAAGTATTCCAGGCATTAGTGTCTGGTTGAAATTTATTCCTGTCATCTGTACGCCTCTTGAGGCACAGGGGTAAGAGCGTAATGTACAAGAGTTTTATATTAAGTTATAGATTGGAGAAAAGATGTTTAAAGCATTTTTAATAAAATACGGAGAAATAGGAATCAAGGGTAAGAACCGCTATTTATTTGAAGACGCACTGGTAAAACAAATCCGCCATGCGTTAAAAGAAGTAGAAGGCGAGTTTCTGACTCATAAAGAACAGGGAAGAATCTATGTGGACTGTCTGAGTGCATTTGACTTTGAAGAAACAGTAGAAGCACTGCAGCGGGTATTTGGAATAGTCGGTATCTGCCCGGTAGTGAAGATAGACGACGAAGGATTCGACAGTCTTGCAAGTGATGTGATTGATTATGTAACTCAGGTTCACCCCGGAAATAACCAGAGCTTTAAAGTAAATGCCAGAAGAGCGCGCAAGAACTATCCCATGACATCCATGGAGTTAAACTGTGACCTGGGAGAACGGATTCTGGAAGCATTTGACGGTATGAAAGTAGATGTTCATAAACCGGAGATCCTGCTGAATGTGGAAATCCGTGAAAAAATCTACATTTATTCTAGAATTATACCGGGACCTGGCGGTATGCCGGTAGGTACCAACGGCAAAGCAATGCTGCTTTTATCCGGCGGAATTGACAGTCCGGTTGCAGGTTATATGATTTCCAAAAGGGGCGTAAAGATAGATGCGGTATATTTCCACGCACCGCCTTATACAAGTGAACGTGCCAAACAAAAGGTTGTAGATCTGGCGAAACTGGTATCCAGGTATTCGGGACCGATTAATCTGCATGTGGTAAACTTTACGGATATCCAGCTGTATATTTATGACAAGTGCCCCCATGAAGAACTGACCATCATTATGCGCCGCTATATGATGCGCATTGCAGAGCATTTTGCAAAAGAGACCGGGAGCCTTGGGCTGATTACCGGAGAGAGTATCGGACAGGTGGCAAGCCAGACAATGCAGAGCCTTGCAGCTACCAACGAAGTGTGTACCCTCCCTGTTTTCCGTCCGGTGATCGGATTTGACAAACAGGAAATCGTGGATGTCTCTCTGAAAATCGGAACTTATGAGACTTCCATTCTTCCGTTTGAAGACTGCTGTACCATCTTCGTTGCCAAACATCCGGTTACGAAACCGAATATTAATATTATCAAACGTTCCGAAACCAGTCTGGAAGAAAAAATAGAAGAATTAATGAAAACTGCAATCGAAACAACGGAAACAATCTGGGTGGAATAGGATATATTAAGGCCTGTTGAAAATTGCTTTCTGACAGATGTGTGTCATGCATCTTGCAGAAAGCATTTTTCAGACATGAGTATGGATGCAATAAAAAAAGACAAACCGAAAATCGATTTGCCTTTGTACTTCGTTTAATCTTATGAGATTAGATGATGTATGGTTTTAAAGCAGCTAAAATGCTGTCAACATCATCTTCAGCATGGATATTTAAGTCGATCGGTTTAGATAAATCTAAACTGAAGATACCCATGATAGATTTTGCGTCGATAACGTATCTTCCTGATACAAGATCAAAATCATAATCAAATTTTGTAATATCATTTACAAATGATTTTACTTTATCGATGGAATTTAAAGAAATCTGTACTGTCTTCATTGGAAAAACCTCCCTTGTATTTTTGTTTCTTATATCTTACATTTTGTGGTAACAAAAGTCAATGCGAAAACTCACAAAGTTGGGAAGAGTTATTCGTCAAAAGTTATAAAATTGTACAATTTGTTTGTTGATTTTACGAAAGATTTACGAAAAGTATTTAATTGCATACAATTGTAAAGTATGTTTATAAGAAAGGTGTTAACATGAATCAAAAAACAGTAGCGCTGCATAATCTGGGATGCAAAGTAAATGCATATGAAACAGAAGCGATGCAGCAGATTTTACAGGAAAATGGTTATAAAATAGTTCCCTTTGAACCGGGGGCGGATATCTATATTATCAATACATGTACGGTGACAAATATTGCAGACCGCAAGTCCAGACAGATGCTCCACAAAGCTAAAAAAATGAATCCGGGCGCAATCGTAGTGGCTGCCGGATGTTATGTACAGGCATCCAAAGAAGAACTGAAAAAAGACGATGCAATCGACATTGTAATTGGAAATAATAAGAAAAAAGATCTGGTTTCTATCCTGAAAGCCTATGAAATAAACCAGGAAGAAGAGGAAGCAATTATCGACGTCAATCATACATCGGAGTACGAAAACCTGACAATTTCCAGAACCGCGGAGCATACCAGGGCATATATCAAAGTACAGGACGGCTGCAACCAGTTCTGCAGCTATTGTATCATCCCCTATGCAAGAGGCAGAGTGCGCAGCAGGGACATTGAAGATGTAAAAACAGAGGTGGGCAATCTTGCAAAAGCAGGCTATCAGGAAGTTGTTTTGACTGGTATCCACCTGAGTTCTTACGGAATAGACTTAGGTCTGACTCTGCTGGAACTGATCAGGGAGGTTCATAAAATTGAAGGAATCAAAAGAATCCGCCTGGGTTCGCTGGAACCCCGTATCATTACCGAAGAATTTGCGAAAGAATTAAGTTCTATGGAGAAGATCTGTCCGCATTTTCACCTGTCATTGCAAAGCGGATGTGATGAAACTTTAAGCAGAATGAACCGGCGTTATGATACAAAAGAATTCGAAGAAAAATGTATGATTTTGCGCAGATATTTTGAACTTCCGGCGCTGACTACGGATGTAATTGTTGGATTTCCGGGAGAAACAGAAGAAGAATTTAAAACGACAAAAGAGTTTTTAAAGAAGATCTGTTTTTTTGAAACACATATCTTTAAATATTCCAGACGCAAGGGTACCAAAGCGGCAGTTATGGAAAATCAGATTGATGAAAATATAAAAAATATCCGCAGTCAGGAATTGATCCGGTTAAACGAAGATAACCAGACGGCATACGAGGAACGTTTTCTGGGAAGGAAAACCGAGATTCTTTTTGAAGAAAAAATAACGGTAGAAGAAAAAGAATATTATATCGGTCATACACGGGAATATATTAAGGCGGCATGTTTGGCAGACGCTGATTATTCCAATTGCCTGATGGAAAAAACACTCTGTGGAAGACTGAAAAATCACTTGTTATTATGTGAAAATTAGGAGAATTTGCAGTATTAAAAGAAGAGTAAAGAAACTTTTTTGAAAAATGGGATTGTAATTTTCCTTTATTTATATTAGAATGAATGTAAAGTTTAATTAAGGGCGTGATAAAATGGGAAAGATTAGTAATACACAATATTTTAACGTAAACTCAGACGCAGAGATCCGGGTAAAGGACGTACTGGATACCGTTTATAATGCAATGACTGAAAAAGGCTATAATCCTGTCAATCAGATTGTAGGCTATATTATGTCAGGTGATCCGACATATATCACCAGTCATAACAATGCCAGAAGCATGATTATGAAAGTAGAACGGGACGAGCTGGTAGAAGAGTTATTAAAAGAGTATATCAAGAATAAGGCATGGCAGTAGAGACACTATGAAAATAATGGGATTGGACTATGGCTCCAAAACAGTAGGTGTAGCTATCAGCGATGCTTTGGGAATTACTGCCCAGGGGATTGAAATTGTACGAAGAACGTCCGAAAATAAGCTTCGTCAGACCCTGGCAAGAATTGAAACATTAATTCAGGAAAATGAAGTTGGAAAGTTGGTGCTCGGCTTTCCAAAAAATATGAATAACACAATTGGCGACAGGGCTGAAAAATCTTTGGCATTTAAAGAAATGCTGGAAAGAAGGACAGGTCTGGAAGTTGTCATGTGGGATGAAAGGTTAACAACCGTTGAAGCAAACCGTACTTTGATGGAAAGCAATGTGCGAAGAGAAGACCGTAAAAAGTATGTGGACCAGCTTGCGGCTGTTTATATCCTGCAGGGTTATTTGGACAGTGAGGCAATGAAGTCGAAAGAAAATTAGAATCAGAAAAGGAGCCGCACATAAAAATGGAAAAAATAAAATTTACTTTTGCAGACACAGATGAGGCTGCAGAGTTTTTTGTGTTGGAACAAACACGTATAAATGGTATGAATTATATCCTTGTTACCGAATCCGATGATGAAGAGGAAGATGCGGAAGCATTTATCTTAAAAGATCTGTCTGCAGACGGGGAGCAGGAAGCACTTTATGAGATCGTAGAAGATGACGAAGAATTGGAAGCAGTATCGAAGATTTTCAGTGAGATGCTGGAAGATGTTGATATTACAATGTAAACGAAATATGTGGTATATGATGTGAAAAAAATGAAGAAATACGCGGTGTAGGCCGCGTAAATATTAATGTGATAAAATATGCAGTATAAGTTGCATAAACAAATGTTGTATAGAAATATGCAGAATGAGCTGCGTATATTAAATAGATTAAAATAAAACAAGCAGGCAAAGGAGGTCTAATTGATTGAAAAATATTAATAACTCAAAATTGAAAATCATTCCGCTGGGTGGATTGGAACAGATCGGAATGAACATTACTGCCTTTGAATTTGAAGACAGTATTATTGTTGTGGATTGCGGATTGTCATTTCCGGAAGACGACATGCTGGGAATTGACCTGGTAATCCCCGACATCACTTATCTGAAGAACAACATTCAGAAAGTAAAAGGGTTTGTGATCACCCATGGACATGAGGATCATATCGGTGCTCTTCCTTATATTCTGAAAGAGATTAATGTTCCGATTTATGCAACAAAGCTGACGATCGGAATCATTGATAACAAATTAAAGGAACACAACTTACTGAAGACGACAAAGCGAAAGGTCATTAAGCATGGACAGGCCATTAATCTGGGCGCTTTTCGTATCGAATTTATCAAGACCAACCACAGTATTGCAGACGCTTCCGCCCTGGCTATTTATTCACCAGCAGGAACCGTGGTGCATACAGGAGATTTTAAAGTTGATTATACGCCGGTATTTGGAGATGCAATTGATTTACAGAGATTTGGGGAAATTGGCAAGAAGGGCGTATTGGCCCTGATGTGTGACAGTACAAACGCGGAAAGACCTGGTTTTACCATGTCAGAACGGACAGTAGGTAAAACTTTTGACAATATATTTGCAGAGCATAAAAATACAAGAATTATCATTGCGACGTTTGCATCCAATGTAGACAGAGTTCAGCAGATCATCAATTCTGCATACAAGTACGGAAGAAAAGTTGTCGTGGAAGGAAGAAGTATGGTAAGTATCATTACCATTGCTTCAGAGTTAGGATATATCAGCATTCCGGAACATACTTTAATTGATCTGGAACAGATGAAAAACTATCCGGATGAACAAATGGTGTTAATCACTACCGGAAGCCAGGGAGAATCCATGGCTGCACTGTCCAGAATGGCATACGATATGCATCGTAAGATCAGCATCAAACCAGGGGATACGGTTATCTTCAGTTCTAATCCCATACCGGGAAATGAGAAGGCAGTTTCCAAGGTGATCAATGAGTTATCCATGAAAGGTGCAGATGTTATTTTCCAGGATGCACACGTTTCCGGACATGCCTGCCAGGAAGAAATCAAACTGATTTATTCTCTGGTCCGCCCGAAATATGCGATTCCGGTGCATGGCGAATACCGTCATTTAAAGGCACAGGCGGGTATTGCAAACAATCTGGGCATTTCCAAAGATAATATTTTTGTGTTATCTTCCGGAGATGTGCTGGAACTGGATGACAAACAGGCTAAAATTGTGGACAAGGTACAGACAGGAGCGATTCTAGTAGACGGCCTGGGTGTAGGCGATGTAGGAAATATTGTGCTCCGTGACAGACAGCACCTTGCAGAAGACGGAATTCTGATAGTCGTACTGACGCTTGAAAAATACAGTAACCAGCTTCTTGCCGGTCCGGATATTGTTTCCAGAGGATTTGTATATGTAAGAGAGTCTGAACTTCTTATGGATGAAGCAAGACGGGTGGTAGAGGAATCTTTAGACCATTGTGCCGATAAGAATATTACGGACTGGGGCAAGATCAAAAGCTCCATTAAGGATTCTCTCAGCGACTATCTCTGGAAAAAGACAAAGCGTAACCCGATGATATTGCCGATTATTATGGAAGTATAAGGATAGAAAGATATGGACAAGGTGACAGCGTGCCTGGAAGCTCTTGTGGAAGCAGTGCAGGAGTGTACGGCGTACAGAGACTTTGAAAAGGCGAAAAGCAGACTGAAAGATAAACCGGAATTAAAGGCACAGATTGATGAATTTCGAAAGAAGAATTTTGAAATGCAGAGCTTGAAAGAAGATAAAGACCTGTTTCAGGAACTTCAGAAGATTCAGAAAGATTACGCACAGTTTCGGGAAAATCCCCTGGTGGAGGACTATCTGAAGTCGGAGCTGCGTGTCTGTAAAATGCTCCAGAAGATTGATCAGGATATTATGAATGTGATTGAAATGGACATAGACGACTTTGCCGGTGAGCTCAACTTATAGGAGGTCGATAAATGAATGCCAAAAAAGTAGTGTTATCCATAACGATGACCTGTGTAAAAATGGTAATCCTTATTTTAATTGTATATGCGCTATTTGTGTTTGGCAGACATGCTTATGAATTTGGTTTTCAGGTCTTTGCAGGGGAATCCATATCCGATCCTCCCGGAAAAGAAGTGGCGGTCACCGTAACAGAAGATATGTCTGTGATGGAGATCGGTGAACTGCTGAAAAACAAAGGACTGATAAAGGATGCAAAAGTTTTCTGGGTACAGGAAAAATTGTCAAAATACAGTGGTAAATTAAAAAAAGGTAATTATATTCTGACGACGGCGCAGGATGCGGATGAGATGCTGGAAGAGCTGGCTCAGGAAACAGAAGCACAGACGGAAGAATAGGATGGAACAATGATTGTAGATGAAAGAATGGTAACCTATATCAACTCTCTGGATGTGGGGAATACGCCGTTTTTAGACGAATTGGAGAGACAGGCATGTGAAGATTTCGTGCCGATAATCCGCCGGGAGATGCAAAGCTTTCTAAAAGTACTCCTGGCGGTCCATCGTCCCGCAAAGATTCTGGAAGTTGGGACGGCAGTGGGCTTTTCAACCTTGCTGATGAGTGAATATACCGGGGCAGACTGTCATATAACAACCATTGAAAAATATGAAAAAAGGATTCCCATTGCCCGGGAAAATTTTAAAAAAGCAGGACGGGAAGACCGGATTACCCTTTTAGAGGGGGATGCCATGGAAATTTTAAAAGAGCTGCAGGACAGCTTTGATTTTATTTTTATGGATGCGGCAAAAGGGCAGTATATTCATTTCCTGCCGGAGGTATTAAGGCTTCTTAAACCCGGAGGCGTACTGGTATCGGACAATGTCCTCCAGGACGGTGATATTATAGAGTCCAGGTTCGCAGTAGAACGCAGAAACAGGACGATTTACAAAAGAATGAGAGATTACCTCTATGAATTGAAACATAACGAACAGCTTCTGACCACAATTATTCCAATTGGAGACGGAGCTACGGTGAGTATAAAGCAGGAGCGTGGGACGGAGTGTTAGAGCGTGTTTGAAAAATGCTTTCTGACAGCTGTGCGTTCCAGTTTGTGGGATGGATACGCCAAATTTAGGAGGCATAGCGGGCTACGTAGTCTAAGTTTGGCGTATTCAGACCGCAAAGTGGGGCGTACAGATGGCGGGAATGATTTTCAAACACGCTCTAACCTCCGTCCTTGTTTATGCACATCAGAAGAAAGGATAGAAACATGAGAAAACCAGAATTACTGATACCGGCAAGCAGCCTGGAAGTATTAAAAACAGCAGTTATATTTGGGGCAGATGCCGTATATATCGGAGGGGAAGCTTTTGGGCTTAGAGCAAAAGCCAAAAATTTTTCCATGGAAGATATGAAGGATGGAATTGCATTTGCACATCAGTATGACGTTAAAGTATATGTAACAGCGAATATTCTTGCCCACAACCTGGATTTGGACGGAGTGGAGGCATATTTTAAAGAATTGA
The DNA here is from genome assembly GCA_900540475.1 of uncultured Robinsoniella sp. Lineage (GTDB taxonomy): Bacteria > Bacillota > Clostridia > Lachnospirales > Lachnospiraceae > Robinsoniella. Next base: position 201,517 of record UQGG01000003.1, read on the forward strand.
AGGAAATCGGTCCGGACGCTTTGATCATTGCAGATCCTGGGGTATTTATGATTGCTAAAAGAGTTTGCCCGGAAATCGAGCTCCATATCAGTACCCAGGCAAATAATACGAATTATGAAACCTACCTTTTCTGGCACGAACTGGGAGCGAAACGGGTAGTGACAGCCAGAGAGTTATCCCTGGATGAAATCCGGGAAATCAGGGCGCATATACCGGAAGAACTGGAGATTGAAACCTTTGTACACGGTGCCATGTGTATCTCCTATTCCGGAAGATGCCTGCTGAGTAATTATTTTACCGGCAGAGATGCCAACAGAGGGGCATGCACCCATCCCTGCCGCTGGAAATATTCCATTGTGGAAGAGACAAGGCCCGGAGAATATATGCCTGTTTATGAAAACGAACGGGGAACTTATATTTTTAATTCCAAGGACCTGTGTATGATCGAACATATACCGGAGCTGATGGAATCCGGAATAGACAGTTTTAAAATAGAAGGCAGAATGAAAACGGCGCTTTATGTGGCAACTGTTGCAAGGACATACCGCAAAGCCATGGATGATTATGCCCGTGATCCGAAACTCTATGAACAGAATATGCCCTGGTATAAGGAGCAGATTTCCAATTGCACATACCGGCAGTTTACCACGGGATTTTTCTTTGGTAAACCGGATGAAACCACTCAGATCTATGACAGCAATACCTATGTAAAAGAATACACTTATCTTGGCATCGTGGGAGAATGCAATGCAGACGGGCTGTACAGAATCGAACAGCGCAATAAATTCTCCGTGGGTGAAGAAATTGAAATCATGAAACCAAACGGAGACAATCTGACTGTGACGGTGAAGCAGATTCTGGACGAGGATGGAAATCCCCAGGAGAGCGCTCCGCATCCCAAACAGGTACTCTGGATTGACCTTGGTACCACCATGGATCCCTATGATATTTTAAGAAGAGCAGAATAAAGGACAACCAAAAATTAATGGGAAAGGCACTAATAAGGGATTTGTAACATACAATGTTATAAATCCGCTTTGAGGTGCTTTTTTTGAAGACATTTCCCAAGCCGCTTACTGCCGAAGAAGAAAAGCTGTTTCTTCAAAAATACAAGGAGGGCGACCTGGACGCAAAGAGGATTCTAATCGAATGTAACCTGAGATTGGTAGCCCACGTCGCCAAAAAATATCAAAGGCCGGAAGAAGATTCGGAAGATCTGATTTCCATAGGAACCATTGGCCTGATCAAGGCAGTGACTACCTTCGATCATAGTAAAAACAATCGTTTAGCCACTTATGCCGCCAGGTGTATTGAAAATGAACTCCTCATGATGCTAAGGATGCGTAAAAAAACTTCCAAGGAAGTTTCTCTCTACGAGCCGATCGGAATGGACAAAGAGGGAAACGAAATCAGCCTTCTGGATATTATTGAGAGCAATAACGTAGACGTGATTGAAACCATGGAGTTGGAAGAAAATACAAAAAAACTGTATGAAATCTTCAAGGTATTTTTGAATGACAGAGAGCAAAAAGTAATGGTTCTCAGGTATGGCCTCTTTGGTGCGAAAGAGACAACACAGCGGGAGATTGCAAAGGCTCTTGGTATATCCAGGTCTTATGTTTCCAGAATTGAAAAGAATGCAATAAAAAAATTACGGGAAGGCTTTTAATAAGAGAAAGCTGCGGGTAAAAAAGAAAGCCTTTATCCAGATATATGCAAGAAGCATGAATTGTGCTATAATGCCAAAAAGACAGTTGCATGGGACGGCATCAGGCAGCTGTAAAGGAAACCGGAGAGGAAGAGGAAGCTTGTGTTGTATTTAGTTTTGGATGAAATACTTGCCGCAACAGGTAAAGAAAAGCGCTTTCAGCAGAGCAAAGCCGCATATCAGCTTCTGGAATACGGGCTGAAAAATGAGTTAGGCATGGATAAAATTCCGGCTATTGCAAAAAACCAGTTTGGAAAGCCCTATTTTCCGGACTATCCCCATATTCATTTCAATGTGAGCCACTGCCAGAATGGGATTATGTGCGGCATACATGAAAAAGAGATAGGCGTAGATATAGAGAAACTGCTGTTGTATAAGGAAAATCTGGCTAAGCGGATCAGCCATGAAAGGGAATGGAAGCTGATGTGTGAGGCATCGGATGAAGAAAAAAACCGGATATTTGGCCGGATCTGGGTAGCAAAAGAAAGTTATTTAAAACAGCAGGGTACCGGAATCAACCGGGACTTAAGAAGTCTTGACTTTTCTGGATGCACACAGGATGTGTTTTATCAGTACGGCTGCCGGTTCCAAATCTGGCAGATGAAGGATTGTAACGCAGCAGTGTGCAGCGAACAGGCTATAAGCGGTATCCGGGTGTTAAAGGCGTCGGACCTGAAAAATGATTAATCAGGGTCTGACGTTTATTTTTTTGTAATAAAAAACATTTGCAATTTTATGTAAACCGGAGTATACTAAATGAAACGCCTGAGGGCAGTATTTTTTCTTATTCTTTTCTTCAAATATCTTTTGGAGAATTTTCCTACAACTTAACGAAAATTGAATAAAGGAGGTAGCATATTGTTTAGTACAGTTATGTCTGCAGTTATTTACGGTGTAGAAAGCAGGCTGGTGCGGGTGGAGGCAGATGTCAGCGACGGACTGCCTATGTTTACCATGGTAGGATATCTGTCTTCCCAGGTAAAAGAAGCCCAGGAGCGGGTGAGGACTTCCATTCGTAATGCCGGAATCCGTATTCTGCCAAAAAGGATTACCGTTAACCTTTCCCCGGCTGATTTAAAGAAAAACGGTTCCGGATTTGATTTGCCGGTTGCAATCGCCGTATTAGGCTCATATGGCTTTATTCCGCAAAACACCATGACAGATATACTGGTGGCGGGGGAACTCAGCTTAAATGGGGAAATAAATGCCATACCGGGGGTTTTATCTATCGTATCCCTGGCAAAAAATATGGGATTTTCAAAATGTATCATTCCAAAAAGTAATTTGATGGAAGGTTCTGTCATAAAAGGAATCTGTGTGATCGGAGTGGAAAACCTGGGACAGGCCGTAGATTATCTCAATGATTCTGTAAAAATTGAACCGGGAAATGTGGATGTGGATGTCCTGTTTAGAGAAGGGGAGACACAGCAGAGTGAAGATTTCAGCGATATTAACGGACAAGGGGCGGTGAAGCGGGCGGCGGAGGTAGCAGCTGCGGGAATGCACAATCTTCTTTTAATCGGTCCTCCGGGGTCAGGAAAATCCATGCTGGCAAGGCGTCTCCCCACCATTTTACCGCCCTTAACCCTGGCGGAAAGTCTGGAAATTTCAAAAGTATACAGTGTTGCGGGTATTCTTCCGCCGGCATCACCACTTCTTAAATCTCGACCATTCCGGTCACCTCATCACACCATAACCCCAAAAGCCCTGACAGGCGGCGGACAGCATCCAAAGCCGGGTGAAATCAGCCTGGCACATAATGGAATACTCTTTTTGGATGAACTTGCGGAATTTAAAAAAGAAACCCTGGAGGTTTTGCGTCAGCCAATGGAAGACCACCAGATATGCATTAACCGAACAGGTGGCAGTTACCGTTTTCCGGCAAAATTTCTGTTTGCGGCAGCCATGAATCCCTGCCGGTGCGGACACTACCCGGACTTAAATAAATGCAGCTGTACAGAGAGTGAAGTGCGTCAATATCTGGGGAGAATCAGTGCCCCGCTGCTGGATCGGATGGATATCGCCATAGAGGCTCCGGCAGTTACATACAGGGATCTGGCAGGGAAAAAATCCAGTGAAAGTTCCGAAATGATTCGTAAGAGGGTGAAAGAAGCCCACCGGATTCAGCTTCAACGTTATGAAGGAACGCCATTTTGTTTTAATGCAGATCTGACGGAAAGAGGGATAAATACTTTTTGCCGGCTGGGGAGAAAGGAAGCATTATTAATGAAACAGGCATTTGAAAAGTTTAATTTAAGTGCAAGAGCCTATCACCGGATTATCAAGGTAGCCAGAACCATTGCTGATCTGGACGGCTGCTTACAAATCAAAGCGGAGCATGTAAGTGAAGCAATCTGCTACCGCAGTATTGATAAAAAATTCTGGGAGGTATGAAAGGAGCAGGAAATGGAAGAATACTGGTATTGGATATGCAGCATAAGAGGTTTGTACCGAAATGAAATAAGACGTCTGATCGAATATTTTGGAAATCCCCAATATTTATTTTATGCAAAAGAAAAAGAGATAAACAGTCTTCCGATTTTGAACGAGGCAGAAAAAAAAGCGCTGGTGCGAGCTAAAAATAATACAGATATTGACAAAGAATATCATAATAGAAGAAAAAAGGGAATAGACTTTATCAGCATTGGACATCCGGCGTATCCGTTACGTTTAAAAGCAATACCGGATCCGCCTTTCGGACTTTTTTATAAAGGGAATCTGCCGGGGGAAGAAACCTACGCGGCGGCAATCATTGGAGCCAGGCGGTGCAGCGGATATGGCAGGCAGATGGCAGAGGAAATCGGGGAAAAACTGGCATTAAGAGGCATACACATCATAAGCGGCATGGCACTAGGCGTGGACGGCTTTGGACAATGCGCTGCTCTTCGGGCTGGAGGAAACAGCTTTGGGGTACTTGGCAGCGGTGTGGATATCTGTTATCCAAAAAGAAACCTAGATCTATATGATGCTCTGGCGGAACAGGGCGGCATTTTGTCAGAATATCCGCCGGGTACCCAGCCCCTTCCCATACATTTTCCATTGCGCAACCGGATCATCAGCGGACTTTCAGATGTGGTGATTGTAGTGGAGGCAAAAGAAAAAAGCGGTTCCCTGATTACCGCAGACTGTGCGCTGGAACAGGGACGTGATGTCTATGTTGTACCCGGCAGGATGAACGATGAATTAAGCATGGGAAGTAATCTTTTGATTGCACAGGGAGCCGGTATCATAACAGGGGTTGATGCCCTTTTAAGGGAGCTGGGTATCGAGGGGGAAAAAGAAAGGAAAAACAAAAAAAATAAGATAACACTTGAAACAAAAGAAAAATTGGTGTATAGTTGTCTGGATTTCAACTCTAAAAGCCTGGATCAGATTTTATTCGATGCAAATCTGCCGGTCAAGGAGTTGGCGGGAGTACTTATATCCCTGCAATTAAAGGGATTAGTGAAGGAATCGGCAAAGAATTTTTATGAAAAAATATAGAGGTTTTATCTCGTGGAGGAATATATGGCGAAATATCTGGTGATTGTAGAATCTCCTACTAAAGTAAAGACAATTAAAAAATTCCTGGGGGCAAATTATGAAGTGGCGGCATCTAACGGACATGTCCGTGATCTGCCAAAAAGCCAGCTGGGTATCGATGTAGAACATGCTTATGAGCCAAAATACATCACAATTCGTGGTAAAGGAGATATCCTGGCAGGACTTCGAAAAGCTGCCAAAAAAGCGGATAAAGTGTATCTCGCAACTGACCCTGACCGCGAAGGAGAAGCAATATCCTGGCATCTGTCAAAAGCGTTAAAGCTGGAAGAAGATAAGATGTACCGGATTACATTTAACGAAATAACGAAAAATGCTGTTAAGACATCTCTTAAGAGCGCAAGAGATATTGATATGGATCTGGTAGATGCACAGCAGGCCAGAAGAATGCTGGACCGTATGGTTGGTTACCGTATCAGCCCGCTGCTGTGGGCAAAAGTGAAACGTGGATTAAGCGCCGGGAGGGTGCAGTCGGTTGCACTTCGCATTATTGGCGACCGTGAAGATGAAATCAATGCTTTTATTCCGGAAGAATACTGGACACTGGAAGCAGATTTTGCAGTAAAAGGTGAGAAAAAGCCTCTTCGGGCAAAATTCTATGGCACAGACAAGAAAAAAATGCAGATCACATCCAAAGAAGATATGGACAAAATCCTGGCTGATCTGGAAAATGTGAGCTATGAAGTGGCGGATATCAAAAAAGGTGAGCGTATCAAAAAAGCTCCGCTGCCATTTACCACCAGTACCCTGCAGCAGGAAGCTTCCAAGGTGCTGAACTTTTCAACACAGAAAACAATGCGTCTGGCACAGCAGCTCTATGAAGGAATTGAAATTCAGGGAAATGGAACCGTTGGTCTGATCACCTATCTGCGTACCGATTCCACACGTATTTCAGAAGAAGCAGATGCACAGGCCAGAAATTTTATAGAGCAGGATTATGGAAAAGAATACGTTTCTTCCATAGTAGAGGAAAAGAAGAAAAACGGCAAGAAGATACAGGATGCCCATGAAGCAATCCGTCCCAGTGATATCAGCAGGACGCCGATATCCATGAAAGAGTCCCTGTCAAGAGACCAGTACCGTCTTTATCAGCTGATCTGGAAACGTTTTGCAGCGAGCCGGATGGAGAATGCCCGCTATGAAACCACATCTGTGAAGATAGCGGCAGGAGATTATCGTTTTACCGTAGCGGCATCTAAGCTGCTGTTTGACGGTTTCTTAACCGTCTATACAGACAGTGACGAAGAAGAGACAGGCGGAAATGTACTCTTAAAGGGAATTTCCAAAGACACAGAATTATCTTTAAAAGAATTTGATTATAAACAGCATTTTACACAGCCTCCGGCGCATTATACAGAGGCAACCCTTGTAAAATCCCTGGAAGAGCTTGGAATTGGACGTCCAAGTACCTATGCACCTACCATCACTACTATATTGGGACGTCGTTATATAGCAAAGGAAAATAAGAACCTGTATATGACGGAGCTTGGTGAAGTCGTGAACAATATGATGAAGCAGGCATTTCCAAGTATTGTAGATGTGAACTTTACTGCGAATCTGGAATCCCTTTTGGATAAAGTGGAGGAAGGGGTAGTCAACTGGAAAACGGTAGTCAGCAATTTTTATCCCGATCTGGAGATGGCTGTGGAAGCCGCAGAGAAGGAATTAGAGCAGGTTAAGATCGAAGATGAAGTAACCGATGTTATTTGTGAAGAATGCGGGCGCAACATGGTTATCAAATATGGTCCCCACGGAAGATTTCTGGCTTGTCCGGGCTTCCCTGATTGTAGAAACACCAAACCTTATCTGGAGAAAATCGGTGTCGCATGTCCGAAATGCGGCAAAGAAGTAGTGCTTCGTAAAACGAAGAAGGGCAGGAAATACTATGGATGTGAAGCTAATCCGGAATGTGATTTCATGTCCTGGCAGAAGCCTTCCAAAGAAAAATGTCCGAATTGCGGCGGTGTAATGCTGGAAAAAGGAAATAAACTGGTCTGCGCAGATGAACAGTGCGGATATGTTCAGGATAAATCGAAACAAAATGAAGAAAAATAAAAAGAGGATGCTCTTGAAAACAGAGCATTCTTTTTTATCGTCTGAATTATTTGCAGTTGTTGCGAAAAATAATTGATTATCGTAAAAAAGCGATTGATTTTCAGAAAATTATATGATAAAATATGTATTATCGTGAAACAGTATGTAGAATAGAAACAATGGAAGATAGGAGGCTAAATATGAGTGTACAATTGTTAGATAAAACAAGGAAAATCAACAAGCTATTGCATAACAATAATTCCAGTAAGGTCGTTTTTAATGATATATGTACGGTGCTGACAGAGATATTGGAATCCAATATTCTGGTTATCAGCAAAAAAGGAAAAGTTCTGGGTGTCAGTCTTTGTGATGGTGTTGAAGAAATCAGGGAATTGATTGTGGATAAAGTAGGCGGGCATATTGACAACATGCTAAACGAAAGATTACTCGGAATATTATCTACAAAAGAAAATGTAAATCTGGAAACCCTGGGCTTTGTTGGTGAGGATATCAAAAACTACCGTGCGATCATTAATCCTATTGATATTGCAGGTGAACGCCTGGGAACTGTTTTTATGTACAAGTTTGATACCCAGTATGAGATTGATGACATTATTCTGAGCGAATACGGTACAACCGTTGTAGGATTGGAAATGATGCGTTCCGTAAATGAAGAGAGTGCAGAAGAAAGCAGAAAGATACAAATTGTAAAATCTGCAATCAGCACCTTATCCTTCTCCGAACTGGAGGCAATTACCCACATATTTGAAGAACTGGACGGAACAGAAGGAATCCTGGTAGCAAGCAAGATTGCTGACCGTGTAGGAATTACCAGATCTGTTATCGTAAATGCACTGCGTAAGTTTGAGAGCGCGGGTGTAATCGAATCCAGATCTTCCGGTATGAAAGGAACTTATATTAAAGTAATCAATGATTATATTTTTGAAGAACTGGAAGAATTAAGAGCACAGAGAACGAAATAGTTACAGATTCATTTAAATACAATTGCAGATGCAATTATGCATACAAGCGCAGATAAAGTTATGAATACCCGGTACATTTACTTGTTCCAATTATAAGATTGGAACAGGGGACGTGTACCGGGTTTTTATGTATTTCCAATAGATTTAGAAACTCAGCAAATAAAGTAACAATAATTGTATTTTCGAATATAATGTTTTATACCTAATTTGGTATAAAAACTTGAGTTGAATAGATCATGGAGGTCTTGATATGAGTGAAATAAAAGAATTGATTTGTGATTGTGATTGTGATCGTCATTGTGATCGTCATTGTGATTGTCATTGCGATAAATCTTGTGACTGTGAATGTAAATTATTCTGCAAATGTGAAAAACGCAAAAACTTGAGACCAAACAGAACGACATTAAAATGCGGTACTCCGGGTGCAGTTACGCTTCCGCTTGCAACGCTTGCAGGTACAGCTTATACAGTAGCCACAGTTAACGTAGATACGAGAGGATTCGAGAATCCTTGCATTAAATTTGAATTTGCCAGCAATATTAATACAACTGCAGCAGTTGTAGCATTGAATTTCCAGGTATTCAAACAGTGCAAAGGCCAGCTTACACCAATTCCTGTAGGACCTACCTGGGTGTTCTCACGCCTTGTAGCAATTACAGAAAGCAACACATTCACATTCTTTGTTTGTGACTGTGATATTTGTGATGAAGAATGCTGCACTTACAGTGTAGTAGCTACTGTTGCAGGTGTTGCAACTGTTGGCGTAACTGCAATTAATAATGCAACTTTATCAGCAATCGTTGTTGATAATACTTCTTCTTGCGGATGTTAATGAACAGTTAAATGAAGATGCAGGAGGGTGCAGGCTTGCAGTTGTAAACCTGCCAAACCATCCTAAGGTAAGATAGCATAAATTTTTGCATAGATAGGGTATTACTGTAATATTCTATCTATGCATATTTTAGTAAGGAGCTGCTGTGTATGTATAATGGATTGTTTTACTCTCAGAGACGGAACGGTCAGCCTAACAGAGGGATGAGAACAAATGCCAATGCAGGTACACGGCAACAACCGGGCTGTAATAACCGATCATTTGTTCCGAATAACTTTCAAGAAAATAAATTTTCCAACCAAACAACAAATCAATCATCATGTAAATCAACAAATCAGTCAACCTGCGGATCAACAAATCAATCTTCCTGCAGACCGACAAATCAAGCATCCTGCGGATCAACAAATCAAGCATCCTGCAGACCGACAAATCAGTCATCCTGTCAATTATCAAATCATTCTTCCGGTCATAGCGAAAATCATAAAGAGGAATGCTGCGGGAAATTGGTAAAAGAAATACGAATAGAAAAATGCCAGGATCAACCGTCGTGTATTTCGGATGAAGTATTTCTGAAAGCGTCCGCTTTTGGAGGAGTCATCATAGAGGATGGAACAGAAAAAGGAACTACATACAATGTAGTCTCTGTTAATCTGGATACAGCAGCATGCCGGCATTTTCATACAGAACTGAGTTTTTCCTGCAATATCATATGCATAGATGCAAGCGCACGACTCAAGTTTCAGATATTGAAACAGGAAAAAAATCAGATGATGCCGCTGCCATTAAGCTCGGGAAATTCTTATTCCAGAAATCAAAAGGTAACGGAAAGCAATGTGGTTACATTTTCTGCTCTGGATTGTGATTCTCATGGTATGCAGTGGTGTAATTACAGTGTGTTTATAGAAATTATGGGTCAGCAGACAGCAGGGACGGTTATCATTACCAACCCCGTTCTGATTGCAGTTGTAGTTGAAAAAAATCAAGGAAATATGTTAAAAGGGGATATACATGACCAGACAGACAAATAGTATAGTTATAAATTCTACGATAGATATTGATGGAGGTACTATGAAATGGGATAACCATATGGTCCGGTTATCGTATACAGAACATTTATGGAAAGGAAAACTGTCAGAAGAAAAGTTTCCGGTTCTTTATGTGTTATTGGGCATTTTTATTTCAATGGCAAGTTACCGTCTGCTCTGCATGGCACTGATGCTTGCTGCAATCGTTATAGGCGGAGCGGTATGGTCGGTCTGGTGCCATAACATTAAAAACCGTAAAGGCGTTCATTTAGGGTTGATAAGCGGAGAAATATATAGTTTTTATGCGGAAAACAGCGTATTTAACAGTAAGATATATGAGTTATTCTCACGTTTGATTGCAGAAAATGATGATACAACGATCTATCATATCAATTTATCAGGCGAAGGTTCTATTACAGAAGAGCTGAAGGCGAAGGAAGAGGTGGAGGCAGAAGAAATAGCAGTGCCGATTCCGAAAAAAAGAATACCCCAGGAAAATAAAGGGCCGTTGGTAACGGATCTCAATGAGCTTCTTGCCAACTGTGAACACAAAGGTGTGCTGAATCAGGAAAATTTAAAATTGATCGAAAGTACGATTGGAGTTGCTGAGATAAATGACAGAGAAAAAATGAAAGTATTTTTTGAACAGTTTATCATTTCCGGTCTGATTAATGACTGCAATGAACTGGGACTGAATACGTTGATTAATGAAATTAAAAGCAGCGTATATTAATATGGGGTATATTTATGGTACCAGTTAGAGGTGTGGCATGTATGCGTAATGTCACGCCTCATCTTGCTGCCGGGAGCAAGGGCACGAACATGGCACTGGAGCGATCTTCTGGCTTTTGTGCGCGGGGAGTTGCAGAAATTTGCCGGATTCAGCTTGGAGAAATTAAGGAATCATATATTTTATAAAAAAAATATAAAAACATAAAAAGTAAGAAAATAAGAGATATAATGAGAATAACAGAGTATAAATAAGATTGAAACTATATGAAGCCAAATCTGGAAGTTGCACAAATGGAGTAATTTAACTAATATATCACTAACGGTTAGCACTCAACCAAAGCGAGTGCTAGTAAAAGAAAATTTAAATTATTTAAGGAGGAATATAGAATGAAATTAGTACCATTAGGCGACAGAGTCGTATTGAAACAGTTTGAAGCTGAAGAAACAACAAAATCAGGAATTATCCTGGCCGGCAAAACTCAGGAAAAACCACAGGAAGCAGAAGTAGTTGCTGTAGGACCTGGCGGAAATATCGATGGTAAAGAAGTTACCATGCAGGTTAAAGTTGGAGATAAAGTTATCTACTCCAAATATGCAGGCAATGAAGTGAAATTAGAAGACGAAGAATTTATCATTGTAAAACAGAATGACATTTTAGCTATCGTAGAATAATACGTGGGATATTTCAAGGAGGAATTTAGACATGGCAAAGGAAATTAAATACGGCATTGATGCAAGAACAGCATTAGAAGCTGGTGTAGACAAATTAGCAAACACAGTAAGAGTAACATTGGGACCAAAAGGAAGAAACGTGGTACTTGACAAACAGTTCGGTACACCCCTTATCACAAATGATGGTGTTACAATTGCAAAAGAAATCGAATTAGAAGATGCATTTGAAAACATGGGCGCACAGCTGGTAAAAGAAGTTGCTACAAAGACAAATGATGTAGCTGGTGATGGTACTACAACAGCAACTGTACTGGCACAGGCAATGATTCATGAAGGAATGAAGAACCTGGCAGCAGGAGCAAACCCAATTGAACTTAGAAAAGGTATGAAAAAAGCAACTGTGACTGCAGTAGATGCAATCGCAGCTATGAGCCGCAAAGTAAACGGAAAAGGACAGATCGCTAAAGTTGCAGCTATCTCCGCTGGGGATGACGAAGTTGGAAACATGGTAGCAGATGCTATGGAAAAAGTTTCAAACGACGGAGTTATCACAATCGAAGAATCAAAAACAATGATGACTGAATTAGACCTTGTAGAAGGTATGCAGTTTGACAGAGGATATATTTCCGCATACATGGCAACTGATATGGAAAAAATGGAAGCAAATCTGGAGGATCCATATATCTTAATCACAGATAAAAAGATCTCTAATATTCAGGAAATCCTTCCATTATTAGAGCAGATCGTACAGTCCGGCAAGAAACTTTTAATTATTGCAGAAGACATCGAAGGGGAAGCACTTACCACTCTGATCGTTAACAAATTAAGAGGAACTTTCCAGGTAGTAGGCGTTAAAGCACCTGGTTACGGCGACAGAAGAAAAGCAATGTTAGAAGATATCGCTATCTTAACAGGCGGACAGGTGATTTCTGATGAGCTTGGCTTAGAATTAAAAGAAACTACAATGGAACAGCTTGGACGTGCAAAATCCGTTAAAGTTCAAAAAGAGAATACAATCATCGTTGACGGATGCGGAGATAAAGCTGCAATCGACAACAGAGTATCCCAGATCAAAGCTATGATCGAAGAGACTACTTCTGATTTTGACAGAGAAAAATTACAGGAAAGACTTGCAAAACTGGCAGGCGGAGTTGCTGTAATCCGAGTAGGAGCAGCTACAGAAACAGAAATGAAAGAAGCAAAACTTCGTATGGAAGATGCATTAAATGCAACCAGAGCTGCAGTTGAAGAAGGAATTATCGCAGGCGGCGGGTCTGCTTACATCCATGCAGCAAAAGAAGTGGAAACGTTAGTAGCAACTTTGGAAGGCGATGTAAAAACCGGTGCAAAAGTGATCTTAAAAGCGCTGGAATCTCCACTGTTCCACATCGTTGCAAATGCAGGATTAGAAGGATCTGTAGTAATCAACAAGATTAAAGAATCTGAAGTTGGTATCGGATTTGATGCAGCAAAAGAATCTTATGTTGATATGGTTGAAGCTGGAATCCTGGATCCGGTTAAGGTTACAAGAAGCGCTCTGCAGAACGCAACAAGCGTAGCAAGCACATTCCTTACAACAGAATCTTGTGTTGCAAATATTAAAGAAGATGCTCCGGCTATGCCGGCAGGAAACCCTGGAATGGGCATGATGTAATATTTGGTAACTTTAGTTTAATATTATTTAGAGAAATTTTACAAAAAGTGAGGACGAACGAGATAGACGTTCGTCCTTATTTATGTTAAACTAGTTGGTAAACAAACGAAAAAAGGAGCAAAATCAGAAGATGTCATTTAAGGAGAAGGCAACAGAAGAAAAAGCGAAGTTAAAAGACTTGACATTTAAGGGGAAATTGCAGTATTTCTGGGATTATTACAAGTTCGTACTGGTTATTCTGGCAATCATTGTTGTTATCGTCTGGCTCGCCGTGGATATTTACAAAGGGAAACAGATCAAGACCGGCTTGTATGTTATGGCACTGAATACCAACATGATGGATACCGAAGGCTCCCCTCTTACGGATGGTTTTATAAAGGCTGCAGGCTTTGAGGAAACCGGTGAGCAGGTTACTTTTGACTCATCTGCAATGATTAATCTGGATCAGCAGGACCAGATGACCGTCAGCAGTATTACGAAAGTCATGGCTGTTATGACCACGGGAGATCTGGATCTTATGATTGTACCGGAAGATTTATTTGAATATTATGCCAGTGCGGGAGCATTCCAGGACTGGAAAGGAATTCTTTCGGATGCTGATTATGAAAAGTATAAGGATTATTTAATGACCGGAACAGATAAGGATACCGGTACGGAATATACGTGTGGACTCCGTATTGAGGACAGTAAGCTCATTAAAGATTCTGAAATGGCAAGTTACAGTCCAATTATTCTCTGTCCGGTAGCGAATTCAGAACGAACTGCAACATCTGCAAAATATGTGGATTATCTTTTTGGATCAAATTAAGGAAAAAGGGAAGAAATACTTTATTATTTCAGTAAATGGCATTATAATAAAAGAATACAAGTATTGCTAATTTAGGAGGAAGAACATGAGTGATTTGTACACAGAATTAATAGTTAAGAGGAAGACACCGGCATCGGACCAGGTAAAGAAAGTGCTTTTAATTGTTGCTACCGTTTTGATAGCATTTGTAGGGCTGTTTGTTACTCCCTTCGGATTAATTGCTTTGATTGCCATCGGTGTTGCAGATTATTTCCTGATTCCAAGATTCGACCTGGAATTTGAGTACCTGTATGTAAATGGGGAACTGGATGTGGACAAGATTATGTCTAAGACAAAAAGAAAAAGAGCCCGCAGCCTGGATCTGGAAAAAATGATACTTATGGCACCTGTAAATTCACATGAGCTGGATTATTACAATCAGAATAACAGCATTAAAGTAGTTGATTTTTCTTCCGGTGAGCCGGATCATAAGATTTTCGCATTGATTATGCAGTCTGATAAAGGAATGGAGAAAATTCTTATTGAACCAAATGAAGTGATGTTAAATGATATCAGAAGAATTGCACCAAGCAAAGTAAAGTTCATGTAGAGTTGGAATGTGCCCTGATCAGGCAGATAAAAGTAGCGCCGCACTGTTAAAGTGGAAGCGCTATTTTTACGTAAATCCATACTTTGAGGTGAGGGCGGGAAGTTTTCAGAAAGAGGGATGTAAATTCTGGATTTTTATATCGTGTTAAGAAAATATTAAGGAAATGTTGTAAAAATTTTCACAATATGAAGTTATACTAAAGCGTGTTTGAAATAAAGAACAAGAACTTTGAACAGTACGGAATTGTAACCGGGAAAAATGTGAAAGAACTTTCACAGGATTAATTGGACAGTATCGCAGACAGACTTTAGTTCTGCATGCGGTAAGTGAGAATACGAATGAGAAACAGACAGAGAAATAAATATTACAGAAACAGTCAGAGAAATAAAAGAAGAGTGTCCCAAAGAAGGTCCAGGGGAGGAAGAGAAACACAGTATCAGCAGCGTGCAGAGATGGTGAAAAGAACCATTGTGACAGGCGTTGGGATATTTATTATCGTTCTTGCTGTTGTTGGGTATAAGCTGATATTCCATAAAACCCAGCCGGTGAGTGTGGCGGAAACAACTGCGGAAACCCAGCCGGCTGCAGAGACGGAAGATTCAAATCCCATACCCCAGCCGGATATCGATGTTCAGCTGCTGGATATTAATCCATATTCCAGACCGGGGATACCTACGGATAAGATCACTGCAATTGTTGTACATTATCTTGCGAACCCCATGACTACGGCGCAGCAAAACAGGGACTATTTTGATAGTCTCAAGGATCTGCAGAATGATTATTTAAGCAGTAATTTTATCGTTGGACTGGACGGAGAAATTATTCAGTGTGTACCCACATCTGAGATGGCGTATGCTTCAAATGACAGAAATCAGGATACCGTTTCAATTGAATGCTGTCATCCGGATGAAAGTGGGAAATATAATGATGCTACTTATGAATCTCTGGTCAAGCTGGTAGCTTTCCTTTGTGGAAAGTTTGAGCTGGGGACGGATCAGATTATCCGGCATTACGATGTAACCGGGAAAATATGCCCTAAGTATTTTGTGGAAAATGAAGATAAATGGGAAGCGTTTAAAACAGATGTAGGAAATTATATGGAGGAGTATATGAAATGAATACCTATAAGCATAATTTAACAATATCACAGCCCCAGCGCCTGGTGGATATTACGGGAAGCATAAAAGAAGATGTGAAAAAAAGCGGGATTGCGGATGGAATAGTAGTGATCTATTGTCCTCATACCACGGCAGGCATCACGATTAATGAAAACTGTGATCCGGATGTATGCACAGACTTTATATACGGGTATGAAAAGGTATTTCCAACCCAGGATAAAGAATACCGCCATTTTGAAGGAAATTCCCATGCACATATGAAATCCGCAGCTGTTGGGGCGTCATCCACTTTGATATTAGAGAATGGGAAACTGATACTGGGTACCTGGCAGGCGGTTTATTTCTGCGAATTTGACGGTCCCCGCAATCGGTCTTATTATGTTAAAGTGATGGAGGGATAATCCGTGCATGAAGAATCTGTACTAAAATTCCTGAAACTTTCAGAGCAGCTAAAGTGCAATACCAGGCACTGTGAGACTTCTTCCGGAAGAAAAGAAAGTGTTGCAGAGCACTGCTTTAGACTGGTCCTGTTTGCCTGGCTTTTAAAGGACGATTTTCCTGATCTGGATATGGAGAAGGTCATGCATATGTGTCTGATCCATGATATGGGAGAAGCCGTAACGGGTGATATCCCCTGCTTTGAAAAGACAGATGAAGCAAGAGCGGTTGAAGGATCGGAGATCAGAAATATTGCTGAAATGCTGGATGGGAGCAGAAGGCAGGAATTTCTGGACCTCCACCGGGAGATGGAGGAAAATGTAACGGAAGAAGCCAGATTATTTCATATCTTGGATAAGATGGAGGCCGTTATCCAGCATAACGAATCAGATCTGTCAACCTGGCTTCCCCTGGAGTATGATCTGCAGATGACTTACGGGGTAGAAGAAGCCAGAGAATTTGCAGTCACCGGTAAATTAAGGGATCTTGTACTGGAAGAAAGCCGTAAGAAGATTATGGAAAAAGAAAAATAGAGAAAGCGGGCGTATAAGCCTGTAAGGAGCTTTATGATAAAAGAGTTGTATAAAAATATTTGTGATGGCACCGAAATAAGGAAAAATCTGATTTCACTGAGGCAGGAAATGAAGGAGCCGTATGCAAAACGTGCACTGGCATATGAACTGGCAGGTGCGTTTGATGTGTTTGTGACACTTTTAAAAAATGAGGATGCAAAAGTAAGGAAAAATGCAGCACTTATTATGGGGGATCTGGAATGTGAGGATCTGTTGCCTGTATTAGTGAAAGCTTATAAAAAGGAAGAAAAACTATTTATTAAATCAGATTTTCTGAAAGCTATTTCACAGTATGAATATCAGGAATATCTGCCGATGTTAAAAGAAAGGCTTCTAAAGCTGACAAATGATCCAGTTGAGGAATCTAATGTGAAGCATGTACGAGAAGAAACTGCTCTGCTGCAGAATATGATTCTGAAATACGAAAAGCCCCAAAAACATAAATTCACAGGACTGGATAAACCTCTGGAGGTGATATTGCTTACAAACCGCAGCCACAGGGAAGTAACGAAGAATCAGATTGCAGACGGTGAGATTAAAATGCTGGCAGGAGGACTTCGGGTAGCAACCGAATCACTGGAAGAAATTCTGCCGATTCGGACGTATCAGGAAATGCTGTTCCCGGTCAAAGGCGCACCGGTGCTTAGCGGTACGCCGGAAGAAATGGCTTACCGGCTTAAACGCTCTGGCTTCTTGTCATTTCTGGAGGAGATGCACAGTGGGGAAGGTCCGTTTTATTACCGCATTGAATTAAAGAGCCGTATGACGCTGGATAAAAAAGGTCCTTTTATACGTAAGTTTTCGGCAGCCCTGGAAAAGCAGCTGGACAGAAAACTGATAAATTCTTCCTCGGAATATGAAATTGAACTGCGTCTGATTGAGAATAAAGCAGGGGATTTCATACCGCTGTTAAAGCTTTATACGCTAGAGGATAAACGGTTTTCTTATCGGAAACAGACACTGCCAACATCTATTTCTCCCTGCAATGCAGCGCTTATTATGGAACTTGCAAAAGAGTATTTAAAGGATGGGGCACAGGTATTAGATCCATTTTGCGGCGTGGGAACAATGCTGATTGAACGTAGTAAAATAGCGAAAGCGGACCCGATTTATGGACTGGATATTTTGGAAGAAGCGGTAGTAAAAGCAGAAGAAAATACAAAAAATGCCGGTATGATTGCTCACTATATCAACCGTGATTATTTTGATTTCCGCCATGAATACCTATTTGATGAGATTGTAACCAACATGCCGGGTGTATCGAAAACCAAGGACCGGGTATTCGTTCAGAAACTTTATGAGAAATTCTGGACAAAATCCAGAGAGCTGCTTAAAGAAGACGGATGCATTGTGATGTACTCTGACGAGAGAGATGTGCTCCTTGGGACGCTGCGAAAACAGGATTATTTTAAACTGGTAAAAGAAACTGTGATTAATGACCGGGAAGGCAGCAGTGTTTTTATTGTGAAATGCATCTAGTACTCCAGCAGGTGCTAAACATAGATTCTCAAATGGTTAATACACGCTCTAGTGATATGATTTGCGCAAGGCAGTATTAATTGCAGTTCACTATAACAGATAAGATGAATTTTAATTTACTTATGAGACCGGAGCAGCTTCTTTGCAGCTCTGGTTTTATTTTCGGTTTTGTGGTTTTTTTCGCAAGAAATGAAGACAGCAACAGCACCCCTTGACAGCATTTTTTAAGGCTCGTATACTTAACTATAAGAATGGAAGCAAAAGAATGGAGGAATTTATATGGCAGAAGGAAACGTGATTATAACCAGAGAACAACAGAAGACAGAACATACATGGGCGATGGAAGATCTTTATAAAAACGATGAAGCCTGGGGAGAAGACAGCAGACAGCTGGAAAAAATGATTGGTGAATTTGCAGCCTTTCGGGGACATTTGAAGGATAGTGGGAAGCGTCTTCTGGAAATGCTGGATGCCTACAGCGATATGAATCAGCTGGGCGAAAAAATATATGTATATGCAAACCAGAAATTACATGAGAATACCGGTAATGGCAGATATCAGCAGATGGCGGGCGAGTCTCAGGTGATTATGACCATGTTAAACAGCGCCACCGCGTTTGTGGTACCGGAAATTCTGGGAATACAGGAGGAATTACTGGAGAAATTTAAGGCAGAAACAAAAGGTCTGGACAGATACCAGAAATTTTTATCGGATATTATCAGGCAGAAAGATCATGTCTTGTCTGAAAAAGAAGAAGAACTTCTGGCTGGTGTCTCCGAGGTTGCACAGGGACCGGGGAATATCTTCAGCATGTTTAATAATGCAGATATTAAATTTGGAGATATTACAGATGAAAAGGGTGATGCCGTCAGACTGACCCAGGGACGCTATATATCCTTTTTGGAGAGTAAGGACAGGCAAGTCCGAAAAGAAGCTTTTGAGACCATATATGCCTCTTATAAGAGCTTCCAGAACACACTGGCTGCCACTTACGATGCAAATGCCAGGCAGGCAGCATTTTTTGCCAAAACCAGAAGCTATGAATCCGCACTGGCAGCAGCACTGGATGATAGTAATATTCCAGTCCATGTATATGATAACCTTATTGAAGCAGTTCATAAAAATATGAACCTGATGTACCGCTATGTGGATCTGCGCAAGAAATTACTGGATCTGGATGACCTTCACATGTATGATCTTCATGTCTCAATGGTGTCAGGGGTAGATATGAAAATTGATTATGAGCAGGCGAAGAAAATAGTGCTGGAAGGTCTGGCACCTTTGGGAGAAGAATATCGGGGGCTGCTGCAGCAAGGCTTTGAAAGCCGCTGGATTGATGTCTATGAAAATGAAGGAAAGAGAACAGGTGCTTATTCCTGGGGGGCTTACGGAACCCATCCCTATGTATTGCTGAATCACCAGAATAATCTCAACAGTGTATTTACTTTGGCACATGAAATGGGTCATGCACTGCACTCCTATTATTCCGATGAAAACCAGCCGTACATCTATGCGGGGTATAAGATCTTTGTAGCGGAAGTGGCATCAACCTGCAATGAAGCGCTGCTGATACATCATTTAATAGAAAAGACAGAGGATAAGCAGGAAAAAGCATACCTGATTAATTACTTCCTGGATCAGTTTAAGAGTACCCTCTACCGCCAGACTATGTTTGCAGAATTTGAAAAAGCTACCCATAAGGTAGTTGGCGAGGGCGGAACGCTGAATGCGGAGACATTGTGCAAGGTATATTATAATCTGAACAAAACTTATTTTGGGGATGGAATGGTAATTGACGACGATATCGCCTATGAATGGGCAAGGATTCCTCATTTTTATACACCGTTTTATGTATATCAGTATGCAACAGGCTTTTCAGCGGCAATTGCCATCAGCAGTAAAATATTAAATGGCGAGAAAGATGCGGTAGAAAACTACAAAAAGTTCTTAAGCGGCGGCAGTTCCATGGACCCCATAGATTTACTGAAGCTGTGCGGTGTAGATATGACACAGCCGGAACCTGTGGATGAAGCATTGAAGGTTTTTGGAAGTTATTTGGATAAATTAGAACAATTGTACAGGTAATGTTTAAAAAAATAAACAATTTTCCATCAAATTTTCAGTAGATATTTTGATAAAAACATGTTACAATATTGTTACAAAATGTTTAAATGGGTGAGAAGAATGAATCTGTACGAAGCGATTTATGTCAGAAAATCGATACGGAATTTTAAAAAGGAAGCGATAGATGATAAAATCTTAAGCGGGATCCTTGAATTTGTAGAGGAAATAGAACCAATATTTCCCGGAATTGGTGTGAAAGTTGAAATTATTGATAATGTTTCCAAAAGAGGCCGTGTTGGTGGACTGGTTAATGTAAGCGCGCCTTATTATATCGCTCTGTACGCTGAGAAGAAAGAAAAGAGAGATCTGCATGCAGGCTATATTATGGAACATATATCACTGTATTTAAATACAAAAGGAATTGGAACCTGCTATCTTGGCATGGCGAAAAGAAAAGACAAAAAGATGGAAGACGATGGGTACGATTTTGTCACGGCTTTGGCATTTGGGTTTCCCAAAGGCTCTCTGTTCCGCCATGATTATGAGGCGAAGCGTCTGAGTCTGGACGAACTTTGTGCATATAAAGAGAGACCTAAGACCTGGGTGAAAGAGATCCTGGATACTGCAAGGCTGGCTCCATCCAGCTATAACAGCCAGCCATGGCGATTTGTAGTATACGAAAACAGAATCCATGTCTTCTGCAAGAAAGCCGTAATGGCGAATGGTACCTTTGGAAAATTTGCAGAATTAAATCTGGGCATCATGTTCGCCAATGTAATGATAGCAGCAGAAGAGATCTGGGTG
Source organism: uncultured Robinsoniella sp. (assembly GCA_900540475.1). Lineage (GTDB taxonomy): Bacteria > Bacillota > Clostridia > Lachnospirales > Lachnospiraceae > Robinsoniella. Next base: position 222,569 of record UQGG01000003.1, read on the forward strand.
GATTTAGATTTAATCCGTCTGAATAATATCACTCATAAAACACTTCCGAATAATCAGTACGTTTTAAGTGTTCTTCTAAAGCAGTAAATAAGCTGTTTTAGTAATGATGAAATATTATGCGAATTATAAGATATATCATGAAGTAAAGGACGGTGACATTTGCAGGAAGAGTATCAAAGGTTTTAACTTAAGTTTAAGCAAACCGGAAAGTACTTTTACTGCATTTGAATACCGTTCTGCATGGTATTTTTAACAAAATAGAATATACAATTTGAAAAATATAAAAAATTTAAAAATAACTGTTGACAAATACAGGAAGATATAGTATTATAAATCTTGTCTCAAGGAGATAAAAAAAGAAGTAAGTTATGCGCGAGTGGCTCAGTTGGTAGAGCGCGACCTTGCCAAGGTCGAGGCCGCGGGTTCGAGTCCCGTCTCGCGCTCTTTTTAATATTAAAAACCCTAGTGTTTATCAAGGGTTTGGCGGATTGGTCAGCAAATCTGACTATTGTCAAAATGAAATGTTTGAGATCAAAAAGTTTGGTGACTTTTTAAAGCAAAAAGATGGTGCGGTTTTTATAAAACTGTTGCCATCTTTTTGCGTTTCTTTTCTGCGTGGATTGAAATGATCCGGCTGATCGACTTCTTTTTTGAGTCATTAACGCATTTCACCAGAAATTAGATGATTACGTTTTCCTCCATATGTCGGATATCCTGTTTTAAAAACTATGCCTGATAATACTTGAAGAATGTATTTTAAATCCGATCTAAGGTCAGAGGACGAATGTTGGTGTACATTTTAGCTTCAAATCACTTCTTACAGTTCAAGAACAATTTACAGAGTTTGACTTTCTTGGATATACATTCATAGTAGTGTTTATCAAGTGTAAAGATAATAAAGTTAGGCATAATTTTATTGCTTTAGTAAGTAATGCTTCTTCTAAGAACTTTCGCGACAAAGTTAAGGCTATGGAAACCCATAAAAAAACTGGATGCAAAATCGACATCATAGCGGAAATACTTAATCCCTTTATTCGAGGATGGATGAATTATTTTGGTAGGTTTAATACATCGGCAATGAAAGGAAGTAAGCGCGACATAATCAACCGTAGTGCTATTAAATGCTAATTGCTGTAAAATTAGGACAGTTGGAGTATGATACTCTCAGTTCTAATCTTGAACGGCAAAAGTTGTAGCATTTCGCTGCTATTTATTTTAAACTTTTGCATCATTTTACTCCAAATTTTTTGGGAGGATTTTTAAATCATGACAAAAGCTGAAAAAGATAAATACTGGATGGACTGCATCCAACAGTGCCGCGTCAGCGGCATGTCTGATTATACATGGTGCAATCAGAATGGAATATCTCTTAGCTCCTTTTATTACAACATTAGACGATTACGCGACAAGGCATGTATTCCGGATTCAGTAGCAAAAGCCGTAGAAAAACAGGAAGTTGTACCAATTCAATACAATGAACTACCAGAAACAAAAATAGATATTCCTAAAAAGCAAACGGATTTAGCAGTAATCCGTCTTGAATACAATGGCGTTATTGTGGCTATCAGCAATGACGCAGATGCCACCATTATTAAAGCAACGCTTATGGCGCTGCAGCAGCTGTGTTAGGTGATCTGTCCGGCGCTGCCAAGATCTATCTGGTCTCAGGGTACACCGATATGAGGCGCAGTATTGATGGTCTTATGGCTATCGTGCGGGATACCTACGAGCTGGACCCTTACAGCAACTCGCTTTTTCTCTTTTGTGGAAAGAGATGTGACCGGCTGAAGGCTCTGCGTTTTGACAAAGATGGTTTTGTTCTCCTTTATAAACGTTTAGATGCAGGCCGTTTTCAATGGCCTCGAAACTCTGAAGAAGTAAGAAATCTTACCAGACAGGAGTTCCGATGGCTCATGGAAGGTCTGTCAATCCAACAGCCAAAGGCAATCAAACCCATTACAAAAAAGCCCTTCTAAGTACCTGATTAAGTGCACGAAAGTCCGCTTATTTACTGGATTTTCAACCTCTTTTTTGGTATAATCACAGTATCATTTAAGGAGGTTCCCGGTCATGGAAAAATCAGCTGAAACACAAGATCTTAACATGAATGCACTGGTCAACAATCTGTTGAAACAGCTCGAAGTAAAAGACCGTCAGATGGAACAGCTGAACCAGACCATTGCAAACCTCACGGAAACAATTAATGAAATGAAGCGTAAGATTTTTGGCATCTCCAGCGAGAAATCATCGAATGTGCTCAGCATTGACGGACAGGCTCAGTCTGTTCGAACAGCTTGGAGTGGATGGACCAGCGCAGATCCCAGATACAATCACGGTATCCTCTCATGAAAAGAAAAAGCCCCGGGCTACCCATGATGAGCTTGCAAAGAATGTCCCTATAAGGACAATCGATCTGACACTGGAAGGTGATGATCTCAATTGCCCTTATTGCAGCACTTCTATGGAGGAGATCGGTTCAAAGGCCGTCCGTGAAGAGATCCATATCACTCCTGCGAAAGTCGAGCGTATCCAGTATGTGCAGCATAGTTATGCGTGCCCTCAGTGTCGTACAGATGGAGAATCCACAATCGAAAAAGCGGCTGTTCCAGCACCCTTGATGCCCCACAGCATGGCATCCGCTTCAGCAGTTTCTTATGTTATGTATCAGAAATGCGTGAACTGTCTGCCATTCTACCGCCAGGAAAAGGACTGGGGACAGCTTGGCATCAAGCTGAACCGCGGCACTCTTGCAAACTGGTTCAATACCTGCGCAGAAGAATATCTGGAACCTGTCTATGACAGGCTTCATGAATATCTTTTACAGCAGCCGGTCATCCATGCAGATGAAACGACATGCCAGGTGCTCAAAGAGGACGATAAGGCGCCGGAATCCAAGTCTTATATATGGCTGTACACCAGCGGTGCATTTGAAGAACACCGTATTGTAATCTATGAGTACCAGCCATCAAGAAGCGGTTATCATGCGGTAAAGTTCCTGGCGGATTTTCATGGTTTTATCCATACGGACGGATTCAGCGGTTACAACCGTCTGCAGGACATTAACCGGTGCGGATGCTGGGCGCACCTTCGAAGATACCTGTTTGAGGCCATTCCTAAGAAAAAAGGGAAGGAAACACAGGCATCTCCTGCAAGTGTCGGACTTGCCTGCTGCAACCAGATCTTTCAGATAGAAAGAACGCTGAAGGACCTGGAACCGGAAGAACGACAGATACAGCGGATGGAACTTGAACGGCCAGTACTGGATGCCTTCTGGAAGTGGGTAGATGGGATGAATGCCCTTGGCGGGTCAAAACTCGCCAAGGCGGTTAACTATGCCCAAAACCAACGGCCATATATGGAGAACTATCTTCTGGATGGAAGATGCTCTATAAGTAATAACGCAGCCGAAAGAGCTGTGAAATCATATGTCATGGGAAGAAAGAACTTCCTATTTCATGACACTGTAAAAGGTGCCAGGGCAAGTGCTGTTGTTTACACACTTGTAGAAACTTCAAAAGCGAATGGACTGAACATCCGCCTCTATCTGGAAACTGTGATAACCAGGATGCTGGACTACAAAAATGAGCCCGATAGTATCCTGGAAGAACTGATGCCATGGTCAGAAGCAATGCAGCAATCCTGTAGCTTGAATAATAGTAATATCTAAATTTTTTAAGGATGATGAATTCAGAAAAATCAATACGCTATTTTATGTAGCGCTTACGAAAGGAACGCTACAGTGTATTGAAACAAGACTTATAAAATGGGCAATGTGTAAGTATAAGAATTTTCGGGGGGGTGGGGGGAGAAGGCGTAGAGCGGAGAAATGGCTCTACACTGTATGACAGCGAGAGCCAAAACTGTTTGTTCATTGGAGCAACTTGTATTCGTATTGTTGAATGATAGGAGCCGTATGAAAGGAGATTTTCAAGTACGGTTCTGTGAAAAGTTTGGGGTGAAAGACCTCTTACATACTCGACTAAGAGGTCTGGAGTTAATCACTCCCTCCTACTCGTTTATTTAATGATTTGCAATAAATTTAATATCTTTACCGGACCAAAAATCTGGTGTAAAATTAATTTCTAATTCTTTCCAGTCAGATGGAACTTCATATGATATAGTTCCGTTCATTTTCTTCCCAGCAGCTACTGACCCATCAAGTTGTTGCTTAGCATTGTCGTCTACTGCTCCAGAAAAACTTTGGTTAATAGAATAGCTATCACAATAGGCTTCAAAACTCATTACTGAGCTTACGGTTATGTCTTTGTCAGAATTATTTGCGATATCAAATTCACAAAGCAAGAAAACTTTTCCATCAGCAGGTTTTATGTATTCACTTCCAGACGATTCTGTGACAGATACAAACGAAACTTGAATTCCATTTAGTTCAACTGTTTCGCCAGTACTAAATATAGATTTTTCAGTTTCAGTTTCGGGTTTCTCTTGCGAGCTTGCTAAATTATTTGTTTCGGATTGCTTAACTGGATCAGTACTTACTTTTTTAGGTTTGCTATCTTTGCCTCCAGATGTTCCCACAGCAATTATAATAATCAAAACTACTACTATGATAATTACTCCGAGGCATCCAATCCCCCCTTGCTTCTTGCGACAATTTGGACATACTTTAGCATTAAAAGGTATGTCTGTTTTGCAGTGTTTACACTGCTTTGTTTGTGGTTTTTCCCTCATGACTCTTCCCTTTCTTTGGTGTTTTTTTATTATCAATGGCTAATGCCTATTGATTTAGTGATAATGTATATAAATATATGAAAAATTCAGTGAATATTCACAGAAATGTTTTGACAAGAACTTGCGTATTACATGATGTAACCAGTCAACGGCAAATGCCGATCACATTGGAGCAAACAACAATTTTTTATACCGTTGATATTTTGATATAGTTGTAGTATTATATAAAAAACAAAATGTGCGTTTGCTTTGTGAGTTATGAAGGAGGTATACATATGAAAAACGAAGAGTATATTGAGTGCATTGTAAAAATGTTAAGGAGATTAAACAATAAAACTCTCAAAAATATATTTGAATATGTTCAACGAATTTTCATTTGAACTTGCGACAAATTAATCTGAAGTAATTATAACAACATTTTTTATTAATTGCTTTATAGAATCACGCATGTGTGGATCGAGTTTTATATATTGTTCGATTATTTCCTGATCTAATTCATCAAGATTATATTCTTCGATAACATCATCCATCAATATGCTAGGAGGTCTTAAATATGGGTCTCCTTTTTCTTCTGTCAGCCAGAAATAGTTGACCCGGTGTGTTTTACATATTAAATGAAGCATAAAGTCTTTAATTTCAACTCTGTCACGCTCCATATTATTTATTACATCACCGCTGACACCGAGTGTTTCACCAAATGCAGCGCGCGACATGTTCAAATCTTCTCTAATGAATTTTATTCTTTCTGATATTGTCAATTATTTTCACCTCCTATACAAAATATTGTATCATATTTATATTGGTTAGACAACCAAATAAATAATAAAATAATTAACTGAAAAAAATAGAAACAGTAATAATGAAATGATATAATTGGTTAAATAACTTTATTTATCTTAGTTTTATATTCATTTGCCACAAACTTAGAATAAATGCAAATGTAAAATCCAATAACCTAAATAATGTAATTTAATATTAAAAGAAAGTAGCCAGCGGCTACTTTCTTATATTGTCAACAAACTTTATTAATAAATTTAAAACATATATTCCCTGGGAGTACTCCACAGCGTGGGGCGCTGCGGAGTATGTTAATTAAATCTATTAGTGTGTACTAATACATTTGAAAATATATCATAAATAATCTTTGAGGTAAATTGAGAATGGATTAAGATTTAAAAATATGGTCACGATTGCAAAAAATATTTTGAAAACTGACATTTGAATGTTACATAGTATAGTAAACAATTAAAATTATTTAATTATTACAAAAGAAAGACTTTTCTTAGTTTATTATAATATTACGCTGTCAATCGTTTTAGACAATCTCCATCCAGTCAAAAATCCTATTATGATAAAGCAAGAAAGAATACTTAGAAATCTCTGTTACAGTATAAAAAAACGGAAATACTTTGGTAACAGATAAAAATTTTATACATCAGGTATCGTGATTATGTGGGTTTGGGATTTTAGTCTCAAACCCGTTAAGTTTCATCATCCAGAAGCTGTACCTCAACCACATCTTCAATACCTGCGGGATAAGTTTCAAGAACTGAGCCTGTGTATGTAATTGAGATTGTGTCTCCGACTTTTAAATCTGATATGGAAATTTCCGTATGCCGCCATTCTAATTTTGTTTTATCTTCTATAGTAAAATAAAATTCTCCCCGGCTGTTTATGTCATTGACGTCCAAACCTTTGACCCCAATATTGTGATCCCTGATTTCTTCAATTACTGCGTAAAATGTAGTCCCCGTTAGTGGATTATTCGTATTTCTTCCAATGAAAAATCCACCGATTCCGGCTAAAGACAGCAGTAACACAAAGCCTATGATGTAAATAATCTTTTTCATTGTGAACTCCCTTCTGATTTAACTTAATTATAAACGGAAATGAAAGTTAAATCAACTCTAACGGACAGTTCTACGAACAATCAAAAGCCCATGATGAGGACGTTTGCAAACTGGTTAATGAATTACTGACAGCCAGCAGTGCCTCCGACCCCTATATCATCTTAAAATATATCTTGTAGAAAATAATAGCGCTTGACTTTAGCCATAACCGGGTATATACTTTTGTTAGAAACTTATATAAGTATATTATAAAAGTAGATCAGACAGGAGGTAACATGAAAGATATATTAGGGAAACCTCATGCATTGAAACAGGTAAATCTTTCAGTTGTGCGTAAGGCGATTAAAGAAAAGGGTTCTGCTACAAGGGCGGAGATCGTGGAGGCAACGAAAATCAGTGTCACTACCGTGCGAACACTGCTAACGGAAATGCTGATGAATAACGAAATTGTTGATGCAGGGTATGATGAATCGATTGGGGGAAGAAAGGCAGTCCGCTATGAACTGAATAAAAACAGGTTTTTCGGAGTTGGGCTGTGCCTGGGAAGTGACAGTATCCGCTATCTAACCGTTAATATCTGTGGGGAAATTCAGGACAGCGGTATACTACCTGGGGGAGATAATGCTGTGGAAGCTATCTGTTTATTTTTGGATGAACTGGTAACCAGGATAGAAATAAAGTCAATTGGTATTGGAGTTCCCGGAATTGTCAATGGACTGGAATATCAGAGAAAAAATTCGCAGGGACAGTTGGAAGGATATCCCATTGGAGAGGCTATTCATCAGCGGTATGGGATTCCGGTAATCTTAGAAAATGACCTGAATGCCATTACACTGGGCTTTGGAAGATGCTATTTGAAGGAATATCCCGAAGAAATATGCGAAAATATCAATATGGCATATATTCATTTTGATAATGACTGTCTAAGTGCAGGCTTCCTTTCAGGTGGAAGAGTTTTGCGTGGCTGGAATAACTTTGTAGGGGAATTGGGACTGTTTCCGGTGGATGAAACAAGAACACTGGATGATCTGCTGTCATCCCCTTTGGAAGATGAGCGTTATGCTCAAATAATAGCAAAACTAATTGCAGGAATCTGCTGTATCTTGAATCCTCAATACATTGCCCTTGGGGGAAATGATTTCCGGAAAGAATGCCTGCCTTTGATTAACGATTATTTTGACAGTACTTTACCGGAGAAAATGTCTGCTGAAATACTTTATGCAGAGGATATTTGGCATGATTATCTGGAAGGAATTGCTTATTTAACTGCTGAACAGATTTTTGCGGATGTAATGCTGGTAAGGGGGTAAATACTATATGACAGATACTACTGCGGAGTTGCCGACACTGTCAAAAGTGCAAAGATCATTTCATGCCCAGGTGGTTTTCGGGACCTCTTTTATTTTTTTAACCAGCGGCGTTTTTTTAAGCGGTCTGGCTATATACATGGGAGCAAGCGATTTACTGGTAAGCTACATCAGTATGATTACAAATATCTGTGGGATATCGATTATCTTTTTCTCATCCTTTATGGAACGGTTTCGCAGTTTCAAAAAGATTACCATAGGATTAACAGTTCTGTCGAAATTTGCCACGTTGCTGATCGTTTTGATTCCAGTATTTGTTCCGGCAGAAATGCAGATTATCATTTTTATACCCGTGATGATTACAGCATTTACTTTACAGGCGCAGACAACGGTTGTCTTGAATAACTGGATGGTCACCTTTGTGGAGGAGAAAAAGAGCGGCAGATATATTGCGGGGCGCCAGACTTTTGTTTTGGGGGTAACGGTTATTCTGTCTCTGGCAGGCGGCAGGCTGCTTGATGCAGTATCGGGAGCATATATTGGATTCTTTCTTTTGTTTTTGGCAGCAATGATTATGGGTGTTATGGAAATAATCGTATTGATTCGCATTCCCGATGCAGAACAGCAAAATATAATGGTAAAGAAAAGCAGGTTTTCAGATATGGTTCGGGTACCTTTTAAAAACCGCCAGTTTTTGGCCTTTGTTGTGTATATATTTTTGTTTTATCTGATGCTTTCCATTGCTGACAGTTTTACGGTAGTATATATGATGCGTTATCTGCAGCTTTCCTATGTCACAACGACTGGTATGCAGATGTTGATCTCATTGCCGCAGATCTTCCTGTTGGGGGTCTGGGGAAAAGTGAGTGACAGAAGAGGGCATCAGTTTGCACTCACTGCTTCCATATGGTTTTTTATAGGTGAAACATTTTTTATGGCATTATCGAATCCCCATAACTTTTATGTCTTTATTCCGGTCGCATTTATATTTGCTTCGGCAGCGAACGCCGGGTTTATGGTCTCTGTATTTAACCGACGCTACGAGCTTATGCCAGCAGAGGGGCGGATCTTATACGATAATTTTTACAGTGCTGCGGTTGGGCTGGCGTTTATTCTGGGGCCTGTCATTGGAGGTGGTGTGAAACGTCTGCTGGAATCCAGCTCATGGGTGACTGAAGTAATACAATTTGGAAACATCCGGCTTTTATATGTAGTATCAACGGCAGCAATTATATTACTGCAGGTTCTGATGATGAGTGTAAAGAGTAAAGGCAGTAAAATTACTTTAGAAGGAGGTTGCTGACATGGCAAAAATAGATTTGCATATCCATTCCAATTGCAGTGATGACGGATCGTTTTCAGTTCCTGAAATTATGGATCTGTGTAGACAGTCACACATTTGTTTTATGTCCATTACGGATCACAATACCGTTAGGGGGGTACCGCAAGCCCTGGAACTGGCGGGAAAAATGGGAATTGAGGTTATATCCGGAGTGGAACTGGACTGTGTCTGTATGGGACGGAACTTTCATCTGCTGGGTTATGGATTTGACTGTACGGATCCTGTATTTGCGGAGATTGAGCAAAGTATTCTTGAGCAGGAACGTAAAGCGGCAAGGAAAAAAATTGAACTTATCCGAGAGGAGACGGGTATTCCTCTTGGAACGGATGAAGTACTGGAGGCTTCAGAAGATGGCGTGGTTACCGGTGAGCTGATTGCGGAATTGTTATTGAAAAAAGAAAATGCAAAGGATTATCCGATATTATTACCGTATCAGCCTGGTGGGAAACGCTCTGACAATCCTTTTGTGAACTTTTACTGGGACTATTTTTCACAGGGGAAGCCGGCATATGTGCCCATAAAATATATTTCAATGGAAGAGGCTGCCGGCCTGATTCATGCAGCAGGAGGAATTGCCGTTCTGGCGCATCCCGGACAGAATCTGCAGGGGGACTATGCTTTTCTCCAGCAGATAGTCAGGTCGCATCTGGATGGTATCGAAGCATATTCCTCTTATCACTGCAGAATGGAAATAACTTATTTTACCGAGATAGCCCAGGAAAATAACCTGCTGATCACCTGCGGAAGTGATTTTCACGGCAAGACAAAACCCTCCATCCGTCTGGGCGGACATGGAGCAGATGAAAAAATGTCTGCAATTATAAGGGAAAGAATAATGGTGAAAATGCTAAATAGCCATTGACTGTTGCTCGCTTATTTATTTTTATGAACCATTTCCCCATCTTTTCCAATCAGATAGCCACCGGTATAAATTACTTTATTTTCTGGTTCATCAAAAGCCGGAACCTCTTCATTTAACAGCTGAAGTGCTGTTTCCAAACCTAATTTGCCCATTTTTTCAGAATCCTGGAGCATGGTTCCGGACATATCCCCTTCCACTATGGCGTTGACTGCCTGTTGGCTTCCGTCAAATCCAAATACAAGAACATCTTTTTTGCCTGCTTCTTTCAGTGCCCGGGAAGCACCCAGTGCCATTGGATCATTTTCCGCAAAAAGTGCGGTAATATCGGGATGATACAGAATCATTTTCTTAGTTTTGGTATATGCAAGGTCTTCGTCGGAATTGGCATATTCCACCGCTGAAATTTTATATCCGGCATCTGTTACCTTTGAAATGAATGCGTCGCCGCGGCGATTGGCATAAACGGCAGAAGACTCACATTTCAGTACTGCCATTTCTTTTGTATGGTCTGGGTTATCTTTTAAGAGGCTTAAAGCATATTCCGCCACTGTTTCCCCTCCGGCAGTGCAGTCAGATACAATCAATGCATCCTTGTCTGAACCGCCGTCACCGATATCCACTATGACGATGGGGATGTTTTTTTCGTGTGACAGGTCTACGATTTCTTCCATATATCCCGGGTAACAGGGGGAGACTACCAGAGCATCAATATCCTGTGCAATCAGGCTTTTGCAGCCACGCAGCATTTCTTCCGGGTCATTGTTCTGGTTGTGGGTTAGCAGCGTAATGCCAAGGCTGCTGGCATCTTCTTTTAGACTTTTGTCCATCCGTTTGAAAAAATCATTTTCCAGCGTATAGACAGACCAGCCCACATTGATCCCGTTGGGGCTTGCCGGTGTAATTTCCTGTATCACGGATTTTGTGACTCCTGCAGTTCCGGGATCGGAACATCCTGGAACAAGCAGCAACAAGGCGCCTGCGGATAAGAAGGTAAAGAATTTTCTGTGATTTTTTTTATGTCTCATATTTAAGCACTCCTTTATAGTGGTTATGATTGCACACATCAGCTTTTATGATATAATAATAATCATAATTTGTATAGTATGACAGATAAAAAAAGCATCAAAATATGTGATTTTCTAAGATTTATGGGAGGAAGGAGAGGAGGAAGCAAACATACGGGCAGAAATTGCAGAGATATCATACAGGAAACAAAACTCCAGTACGCAATGGAGCTGTTGGATAACTCGGAATTGAGCATTTACCATATTGCAGAGGAATGCGGCTATTCCAGTCCGAGCCATTTTTTTCGGGTATTCCGTGAAAAGTATGGAATTACACCCAATGAGTATAGAGTAAATAAGGTTTAGAATATAGGAGTAATTAACAGGCACTCGCTGACTTACAGCGTGACAAACCGGAGATCTCAGGTAGATACTCCGGTTTTGTCATGTAGTGCTTTCTATTCAGGGATAGGATATATACTTTGTAAAATGACAGATCAGCAGGAGCAGAAAAGAATTGACAGAGAAATACCAGTGAGATATAATAAGTCCGTAAACAGACTAAATACATATTCGTCAGGAGGATGGGCATGGAGATCAGGGAGTACATTAAAGAATATTATGATTTTTGGTTTGGGATAAACAGTATCTATGAAATGTGGTCAAAAAAGCGGGGATTGACATTTTACTCATTGTCCGTTTTATATATCATACATGAGAAGGAAGGGAACTGTACGCAGAAGATGATTTGTGATCAGCTGCTTTTGCCTAAACAGACAATTAACACTATTTTAAATTCTTTTGAGAAGAAGGAATGGGTTATAAGAAGAACGATGGAAAATGATAAACGTAATAAGGCAGTACTTTTTACAAAAAAAGGACAGGATTTTGCAGACAGGATTATGACAGAATTGTATCAGCTGGAAGCTTGTGCCATGGATAAAATGAAAGAAGGACAGAGAGCGGATATGGCGGAGAATAACCGTCTGTTTCTGACTAATCTGCATAAAGTAATGGAGATCAATGCAGATGATGCAAAGGAAGGTGCCGAATGTTAAAGACATTTTTGAAATTTGTTTTGCCGTCAATGCTGGCTTTTGCATTTTCGGGCGTTTATGCAATTGTGGATGGCTTCTTTGTGGGAAGAAATATAGGAGATGCCGGTTTGGCGGCTATTAATATTGCCTATCCGATGACGGCATTGATTCAGGCGGTAGGAACAGGAATCGGAATGGGAGGGGCTATTTATTTCTCTATCAATAAAGGAAGACAAGATGAGAAACGTGCATCCGGGTACGCGGGTAACACGATGGTTTACCTGCTTTTTGCATGTATCCTTCTTACGATATTTTTGGCATGTGTTCATTATCCGGCTTTAGAATTATTTGGTGCTGAGGGAGAAATCCTTACTTTAGCGAATGAGTATATTCGTGTCATTATCGTAGGGACAACTTTTCAGCTGCTGTCTACAGGGCTGGTTCCGCTTCTGCGTAATCATGGCAAGGCAATTTTTGCAATGGGATGTATGGTTGCAGGTTTTGTAACCAATATTGTGCTTGATTATTTGTTTATCGCGGTACTGCCATTTGGTATGGCGGGAGCGGCGTGGGCGACGATAATCGGACAGGCTGTAACAATGGTACCCTGCCTGCTGGTCTTATTTTCTAAAAAGTATCGTCTGCCAAGGGAGGCGTTTAAACCTCAGTTTGGGATGCTAAAAGAGATTATATCTACGGGAATATCCCCTTTTGGACTTACGCTTTCTCCCAATATTGTTCTGTTGATTATGAATAAAACAGCTATGCTTTACGGCGGTACTCTGGTGGTGGCTTCCTATGCGGTAATCAGCTATGTCAGCTGTGTGGTACAGCTGCTTTTGCAGGGAGTAGGTGATGGAAGCCAGCCCCTGCTCAGCCGGTATATTGGAGAGAAGAATGTAAAGTCAGCAGGCACAGTATGCAAAATGGCATATATACTGGCGGCTGTGGTGGCGCTTCTGTGCGGTGGAGTGATGATTGCCCTAAGGTATGTAATCCCACCGTTTTTCGGGGCCTCTCTCCAGGTCACAGAGGCAGCGGCAGAAGCCTTGCCTGTTTTTGCAGCCGGATTTCTTTTTATTGCTTTTCTAAGAGTAACGACATCTTATTTTTATGCTTCCGGCAAAAATCGGTTTGCTTATATTCTGGTATATGGTGAGCCGGCACTCTTGTTTTTACTGCTTACTTTTGTATTTCCGCGTTTTTGGGGATTAACGGGGGTTTGGATTTCCGTACCGGTAACCCAGATGCTTCTCTCTGTGATTGGATTTTACTGCCTGAAAAGAAAGGGAATTAAGCCGGATAATGTTCCTGATATGGTGTTGCAGAAGAATTTTGACAAATAATATGTTTGATCGTCCTGTTTTGATATATTTTATATTTTCTTCCTATTATTAAAGAAATAATAATATTGCCATTTATTGACTTTGCAATTTCACCAGAGTATAATTGAGTTAAGTTTTATTCCCTGTGCTAAGTGCAGCGGCGCTTGGTACAGAAATGACATATACTATACCAGAGATGATGGATAAAGGGATGGATAGATGACGAATAACTATACGGGACTGAACGATGATGAAGTACAAAAACGTATTAACCTGGGTGAGGTCAATACGGTAGACACGAACATATCCAAATCGAAAAAGGATATTGTGAAAACCCATACGCTGACTTATTTTAACTTTTTAAATTTATTCTTAGGCGTATTGGTTCTGATATCGGGGCAATTTAAGAATATTACATTTATGGGAGTTATAATCATTAACTCAGTGATTGGTATTGCCCAGGAATTTAAAGTAAAGAAGCTGATTGATAAACTGTCGGTTATAACAGCATCCAAAGCAAAGGTGATCCGAAGCGGTGCCAGAATTACGATCCCGGTAAATGAGGTGGTAATTGATGACATTCTGATAGTGGAAAACGGAGATCAGGTGTGTTCTGACAGTATTGTTCTGGAATCTGACGGTATTGAAGTAAATGAATCCATGCTTACCGGAGAATCCAAGCCGGTGAAGAAGAAACCCGGAGACGTTCTTATGTCAGGCAGTTATCTGGTAGCAGGCAGCGGCATTGGGCGTGTGGAACATGTGGGAGAAGAGAATTATGCCACAGAGCTAGCGAAAAAAGCTAAGAGCAAGAAACGTGCCACGTCAGAAATGCAGCGAACGATTAAACGGATTATCAAGGTGCTGGGTATTTTGATTATTCCGGTTGGAATTTTATTATTCTGGTCCCAGAAAAGCATTCATGATATCAGCTTTTCAAACGCCCTTGTCAGTACCGTTGCCGGAATTATTGGAATGATCCCGGAAGGGCTGGTCTTACTTACCAGTGTATCCTTTATCCTGGGGGTTGGCCGTCTGGCGAAGCAGCGTGCCCTGGTACAGGAAATGGAGGCAATCGAAGCTCTCGCCAGAGTAAATGTGCTCTGCCTGGATAAAACAGGTACCATTACCACCGGGAACCTGGAAGTTGTGGAAGTGGTGCCGCTTGGAGATACAGAGAGTATCCGCGTTGAAAATGTAATGAATGAAATAGCGTTTGCCTTTGATGACGTAAATGCTACGCAAAATGCATTGATGCAGCGCTTTAAGAAAACAAATCTCTGGCAAGTGGAAGAGAAGATTCCTTTTTCTTCAGATCGCAAATACAGGGCGATCCGGTTTGGGCAGGAAGGCGCATTTGTACTTGGAGCACCGGAGTTTTTAATCCGGGATGACGAAGAATTAAAAGCCAGGGTGGATGGCTATTCCAATCAGGGTTTCCGTGTTCTGCTTCTTGGCAGCTGCGAGAATATGTCTCAGGAAGATGGATCGGTGGACGGAGTAACTCCGGTGGGACTGGTGGTTATTACTGATCAGATTCGTACTACCGCTAAGGATACCTTTGCATATTTCAAAGAGCAGCAGGTAGAGATTAAGGTTATCTCAGGGGATAATCCCATAACCGTTTCCAATATTGCGGTGAAAGCAGGATTGGAAGGCGGAGAACATTATGTGGATGCTTCCACGCTTCCGGAAGATTTTGAAGAACTCAAAGAGCAGGTTGCAAAGTATTCCGTATTTGGCAGGGTTCGCCCCGAGCAGAAACAAAGCATTGTAAAAGCCTATCAGGCAAACCAGAAGGTTGTGGGAATGGTAGGAGATGGTGTCAATGATGTTCTGGCTTTAAAAGATGCCGACTGCGGTATTGCCATGGCAGCGGGAAGTGATGCGGCAAAGCAGGTTGCCCATATTGTACTTCTGGATTCGGATTTTGCATCTATGAAGAACATTGTGCGGGAAGGCCGCATGATCATTACAAATATTGAAAAAGTTAGTGCGCTGTATCTGACTAAAACCATATATTCCGTTATTTTATGTGTTATATTTATATTTTTACAGCGTTCTTATCCCTTTATTCCCATTCAGCTGTCCTGGATCAGCAGTACTGCAATCGGAATCCCTAGTTTTATCTTAACACTGGAGCAGACGGAAGGTGTGACTACCACCGGTTTCTTGAAGCATGTACTGCGGGTGTCACTGCCGGCTGCATTGACGATGGTTCTTACTATGAGTACGATACAGGCATTAAGTCCTTTCTGGGGTATGAACGAAACGATGACTTCTACCTTTAACCTGCTTGTTGGCGGTATGGTGAGTATGCTGGTGGTATTCCGAGTATGCAGACCTATGAATATGCTCAGAAGAGTGCTGAGTATTGGGGTAGTTGCTATCTTTTGTACAGGAATTCTCATTGCTCCGGGATTGTTGGGGATATATGATGTATTCCGATGGGAAGTAATCTTTGTGATACCAATGATCTGTATGGCGCTGGTACTGGAACGGGGATTTGCAAGATTTGTGAACTACTGTTATATTTTAAAGGATAAGATCTCAAAAAAAGTATATGAAAAGTTAAGAAAGCATTATACCAGTATTAATTAAACTGGGAATATCATGAATACGGCTGTAGAATCAGCCAGAACTGGGCTTAAAGCTCTTCTGGGTGATTTTACAGCCGTATTTTATTTACCCGGCGCATCTTCCCAACAGGTTCAAACAGACCCGCACAAGTGCTTGGCGGGTCATTTGGCATTTTAGGCAGAGGGAAGATTCTTGACAGTTAGACAGAGGTGAGATTAGACCTTGTTTATGTTGGTGGTTTTTATTGGTGAAGATCATCGGAAAGCTGGTACATTTCCTTATAGTCTTTTGGGGAAATGCCGTACTCTTTTTTAAAAGCCCGATAAAAGCTGGAATAGTCTTTAAAACCATATTGTTCGAAAACTCTGCTGATTGGCATACTGCCAAGAATGGCATCTTTGCAGGCATGCAGCCGTTTTTTTGTAATGTACTGGTGGATGGAGATGCCGATATTGTCTTTAAACGTATGGGAAATATAAAACTTGCTGACATAAAACTGCTGTGCCAGATGCTCCAGGGACAGGTCTGCATCCAGGTGATCCGATACATAATTACAAATATTCAGATACAGGGATTTCTCTGAAGTGGCGGATTTCTGATGATTCTGTTCATAAACCAGCCGGTTCAGGTAAAGAATCAGGGTATTGATCTGCAGGGATATTTCAGATTCTTTTCCAAATCGATCGTTTCTGGTTTCTTCGATCAGCCGGAAGATCATGGATTGTATGGCGTTAAAGGTAATGACTTCCGTATGGTAGACATAGTGCTTTGCAGTAACGGTATACTGCATCAGGTAGATATAATCGGTGGAGGCATTGGTGAGCCGGCTGCAGTAATCTTTGCTGATCCAAAGTACAAACCGCCTGTAGGGCTTTTCCTGGTCCAGGAAACAGGGGTGATGCTTTGTGCCCGGCGGAATCAGTAAAAAGTCTCCGGGTCTGACGGGGTGGGGGGTTCCATTGATGGAAATGTTCACATTTCCTTCCAGGAAAAAATAAAATTCATAGTAATCGTGGCTGTGTGAGTCCACAGGTGAAAGTCCCAGATCACTGTAATAATAGATTTCAAAATCTTTGGAGCGCATATACTGGCGGGTGCTGAATGCCGTCTGCAGGTTTTTCTTCATAGTCTTGTAGGAATCCTTTCTGGCATGCTAATTTTTAGTTGTCATAATATCACATCGTAAATCCTATTATAATACATTACAGCAAGTTTTGCAATGTATACAACAACTATACCAATTGGATTTTTCGTTAATAAAAGTATAATTAGAATTATCAAATAGAGAAAGCTTTGCCAGAGGATGTGTCTACATCCTCCGGAACGTTGCATAAGAAAGGAAAATGGTGGTTTTTATGGAAATGACATTGAGATGGTATGGGAGCAGGCATGATTCGGTAACTTTAGAGCAGATCAGGCAGATTCCGGGGGTGACAGGTGTGATTACAACTCTGTATGATTCCGTTCCGGGCGAGGCGTGGAGTGCTGCGGATATTCAGGCAATGAAGGATGAAGTGGAAGCAGCAGGGCTTCACGTGTCCGGCATTGAGAGTGTAAATATCCATGACGCGATCAAGGTGGGAACTTCCGACAGGGATCGTTATATTGATAATTATATTACCACCCTTGAACGATTAGGGCAGGCGGATATTCATCTGGTTTGCTATAACTTTATGCCGGTATTTGACTGGACGAGAACAGAGCTTGCCCGAAAGAGGCCCGATGGTTCTACTGTCTTGGCTTATAATCAGGAGACTGTTGATAAATTGAATCCGGAAGATATGTTTACTTCCATAGATTCTGATTCCAACGGCTTTGTACTTCCGGGCTGGGAACCGGAGAGGATGTCAAAAATCAAAGAATTATTTGAACTGTATAAAGAAGTGGATGGCGAAAAATTATTTGAAAATCTGAAATATTTTCTGGAAAGAATTATGCCGGTCTGTGACAAATATGATATCAATATGGCAATTCACCCGGATGACCCGGCATGGAGCGTTTTTGGACTTCCAAGAATCATAATCAATAAGGAAAATATTTTAAGAATGATGAAAATGGTGGATAATCCTCATAATGGTGTGACATTCTGTTCGGGATCCTATGGTACCAATCTGGAAAATGATTTGCCTGACATGATCCGTTCCCTGAAAGGCAGGATACATTTTGCCCATGTAAGAAATTTAAAGTTTAATTCCCCCACGGATTTTGAGGAAGCGGCACATTTATCCAGTGATGGCACATTTGATATGTACGAAATCATGAAGGCTTTGTATGAGATTGGATTTGAAGGTCCGATCAGACCGGATCACGGACGTATGATCTGGGGAGAAGTTGCTATGCCAGGTTATGGATTGTATGACCGTGCCTTAGGTGCTGCCTATCTAAACGGGCTGTGGGAAGCGATTGTGAAAAACGCTCTGGATCGTGTCTGAATATTATTCCGACAATTAGCAGAAAGCATTTTTCGGATACGCTGTGGAACTTAAAAGATTTCTATATATTTAAAAGAAAAGAGGAACTGGCATGCAGTTAAATAAAATCGGTTTACAGGATAGATCGGCTTGGAAAAAAGCCGGATATAAGCTTCCGGAATTTGACCGGGAGGCGGTGCGAAAGAATACCATGGAGAATCCATTTTGGATCCACTTTGGTGCTGGGAATATCTTTCGGGCTTTTCAGGCAAATGTAGTGCAGAATCTTTTGAATAGAGGAGTTCTGGACCGGGGTCTGATCGTTGCGGAAGGTTATGATTATGAAATAATCGGGAAAATGAATGTCCCTCACGATGATTATAGTATTCTTGTCACTTTAAAGTCAGATGGTTCTGTGGAGAAAACAGTGGTGGGCAGCGTAGTGGAATCCCTTACGGCTGATAGTGATAATGACCGGGATTATAACCGTTTAAAAGAGATCTTTCGGAAAGACTCTCTGAAAATGGTCAGCTTTACTATTACAGAAAAAGGCTACAGCCTGGTAAATGGAAAAGGGGAGCAGCTGCCGTCTGTGAAAGCGGATATGGAGTGCGGTCCTAAAAAGCCGGAGAGTTACATTGGGAAAATTGCTGCACTTTTGTATGAGAGATATCTGTCAGAGGAAAAGCCGGTAGCTATGGTAAGTATGGATAACTGTTCCCACAACGGAAGCAGATTATATGAGGCGGTTGCGGCTTTCGCCAGAGCATGGGAAGAAAATGGCACTGTGAAAAAAGGTTTCCTGGCATATGTGAATGATAAGGAGAAAGTATCTTTTCCCTGGACCATGATAGATAAAATCACACCAAGACCGGATCCGTCTGTAAAAGAAATACTGGAAAAAGACGGTGTGGAGCAGCTGGATCAGATCGTCACTTCCAAAAATACCTATGCCGCACCTTTTGTCAATGCGGAAGAATGTGAATATCTGGTGATAGAAGATGCATTTCCAAATGGAAAACCGGATCTGGAAAGCGGCGGTATCCTTTTCACTGCCAGAGAGACGGTAGATAAAGTGGAGAAAATGAAAGTGTGCACCTGCTTAAATCCGCTGCATACTTCCCTGGCAGTGTTTGGCTGTCTCCTGGGATATGATTTGATTTCAAAGGAAATGAAAGACCCTGCGTTAAAAAAACTGGTAGAAGTGATCGGTTATGAGGAAGGACTGCCGGTTGTGATCAATCCGGGGATTCTGGATCCTGAAAAGTTTATAGATGAAGTACTGAATGTGAGAATCCCAAATCCGTTTATGCCGGATACGCCTCAGAGAATTGCAACGGATACTTCCCAGAAGCTGGCGATACGCTTTGGGGAAACCGTGAAGGCATATCAGAAATCGGAACAGTTAAATATAAAGGATCTGAAAATGATTCCATTAGTCTTTGCCGGGTGGATTCGTTACCTGGCTGGCATAGATGATAATGGAGATACCTTTACCTTAAGCCCAGATCCTATGCTGGATACTTTGCAGCCCCTGATCAAGGAACTGAAGCTGGGGGAAGAGTCCGCTGTTCACCGGATATTAACCCCCCTTTTGTCGGATGAGAAGATCTTTGGCATAAATGTGTATGATGCGGGAATGGGAGAACTGGTAGAGTCATATGTAAAAGAAATGACAGCAGGACCCGGAGCCGTAAGAAACTTATTGAATAAGGTAACCGGTGTATGAACTAAGGGAGGATGAAATGAAGCAATTTTTAGATGAAAATTTTCTGTTGAAAAATGAAACGGCTAAAACGCTGTATCACGGTTATGCAAAGAATATGCCCATTTTCGATTTCCATAATCATCTGAGTGCCGAGGAAATTTATGAGGACTGCTGTTATGAAAATATTGCCCGGGTGTGGCTTGGCGGGGATCATTACAAATGGAGAGCCATGCGCGCATTTGGTATACCTGAAGAGCAGATTACCGGAAATAAAGTGAGTGACTGGGAGAAGTTTACAGCCTGGGCAAAAACAGTACAGGCGGCTATGGGAAATCCGCTTTATCACTGGACCCATTTGGAACTACAGCGGTATTTTGGAATATCAAAGCCCCTGACACCGGAAAATGCGAAAGAGATCTGGGATAAATGCAATGAGAAGCTGCAGCAAAAAGAATATTCGGTCCGAAACCTGCTTCAGATGCAGAATGTGAAAGCGTTGTGCACGACAAATGACCCTCTGGAAGACCTTGATTACCACAGGAAGTTAAAAGACGAAGGATTTCAGGTTCAGGTACTGCCCACCTTTCGTCCGGACAGGGCAATTGCTCTGGAAAAAGATGATTTTGTACCGTATATAAGGGAACTTGGGGAAAAAGTCGGATATGAACTGGCTTCGATTGATCTTTTGGTGGATGCCTTAAAAGACAGATTAGACTTCTTCGTGAAGATGGGATGTGTGGTCAGCGATCACAGCCTGGAATGTAATATCTACCGGGAAACGGACAGAGATGAGGCTGATTTGATTTATCAGAAAAAGCTGGTGGGAAGAGAAATCACTCCCGCGGAATGTGGAAAATACCGCGGATTTGTACTTCGCAGTCTGGGACGTGAATACCACAGGCGGCAGATGGTAATGCAGCTGCATATCGGGGCTCTTCGCAATAATTCATCCCGTATGTTCCGGATTACCGGGGCAGACAGCGGGTTTGACGGCATGAATGATTTTCACTATGCGCCTGAAATCAGTGCACTGCTGGACAGTATGGACAAAACAGATGAACTGCCGAAGACCGTTCTCTATTGCCTGAATCCCAATGACATGGAAATGCTGGCAGTCATGGCTGGTAATTTTCAGGGAGGACAGATAAAAGGGAAGGTACAGCTGGGTGCGGCATGGTGGTTTAATGATCATAAAGCCGGGATGGAAAAGCATCTGGAGGATCTTGCGAATGTGGGGATTCTACCTGCATTTATTGGAATGCTTACAGACTCCAGAAGCTTCTTATCCTTCCCAAGGCACGAATATTTCCGAAGAATTCTCTGTGAAAAATTGGGCAGCTGGGTGGAGGAGGGCGAATACCCGCTGGACCTGGAATACCTGGGAAAAGCAGTGGAGGATATCTGTTATGGAAATGCAGCTGCTTACTTTGGAATTACCGGTTAATGTCTTGCAGGGGTATACTACTATATCATTGCACAAATAATTATGTAATGATATAGTTCCGCCCGGCACCAGGAAGCGGAACTATCTTCCTATTTCCATTCACGCCGGTATTCCTGGGGGGTGGCATTCATATGCTTTCGGAAAATTTTCGTAAAGTAATTACCACAGGAAAACCCGCAGGTAACAGCGATGTGGTGAACGGGAAGTGCTGTCTCAAGAAGGAGGGCGGCAGCCTGCTGCAAACGGATGTTTGTCAGGTATTTAATAGGTGGGACTCCGGTTTCTCTGGTAAATTCCCGTGTCAGATGATTGGGGGAAATATCAAGCAGCCCCGCGATTCTTTCAATGCCTTCGATGGTAGCATATTGTGTTTCCATAATTTTAATGGCGGCCTGTGTCCGGTTAGAGTAATCGGCTTCATTGTGTATGACACTCTGGCAGAGCCGGCATAAAAAACGATAGGCAAATTCACTGGCAAGAAACGGATGAAACATTCTGCCGCTTTGAGTTTGGTTATATAAGTCGAAAAGAGTCTGGATGGCGCTGTTTTGCAGCGGCAGATCCAGAATCTTTCCGGCTTTTTTTGTGATCAGTTCATAATAACCGGAAACGGAGTCCCCCCTGAGGAGCAGAAAAATAAATTCCCAGGGCTGCTCTGTCGTGTCAGCGGGCATATAATACTTTTCATCGTCCGGTATATGTATAAAAAATCCCTGTCCCGGCTTCAGGCGGAAACGTTTACCGTGGGATTCATAGATCCCTTCCCCTTTTAAAGTGTACTGGAAAAGGTAACTGTCTATATTTCGGTCCCGGTTATCAAAGTAATAGTCAGTATTCCAACGCTGTTCTATTCCCATGCAGCTTAAGGATATGCATGGATCCTGGAGTTCATCCGGAAATAAAAAGTTATAAAATCCAAATTCATATGCCATCAAAAAATCACCTCTTTTATCATATTAGTCAGATTGATTATTTGCTAATAACTGTATATTATAGAATTATGATAACACAGGGTATACGATAAGTATATAGCAAAAAATTACCATATGGAGGGATACTATGAGCTTTAAAGTAGCATTTATCGGGGCAGGGAGTTTAGGATTTACTAGAGGTTTGTTAAGAGATATCTTATCGGTGAAAGAGTTTTCTGATATTGAGGTGGCATTTACCGATATGAACGAGGAAAACCTGAAGATGGTGACACAGCTCTGCCAGAGGGACATTGATGAAAACGGGCTGAAAATCAAGATTTTATCCACTACGAACAGAAGAGAAGCATTTCAGGATGCCAAATATGTGATCAACTGTGTCAGGGTTGGAATGCTGGAAGCATTTGCAACAGACGTGGAAATCCCATTGAAATATGGCGTGGACCAATGTGTTGGTGATACCTTATGTATTGGCGGGATTATGTACGGACAGAGAGGCATTGCAACCCTTCTGGAATTCTGCAGGGATATTCGTGAGGTGGCAAAACCGGGGTGTATCCTATTGAATTATTCCAATCCAAACGCCATGCTTACCTGGGCGTGCAATAAATATGGAAAAGTTAAGACTTATGGTCTGTGTCATGGAGTCCAGCATGGACATGCGCAGATCGCAAAGGCATTTGGCGTGGAAGTTAAGGATGTGGATATTATCTGTGCAGGACTGAATCACCAGACCTGGTACATAAGTACTAAGATCAAGGGAGAGGAAAGAGTACAGGATCTCTACGAATTGATGTTAAACCAGCAGGATATGCTGGACAATGAAAATATCCGTCTGGATGTTATGAAAAACTTTGGCTATTATTCAACAGAATCCAATGGCCATCTGTCCGAATATCTTTCCTGGTACCGAAAACGCCCGGAAGATATGGAAAATTGGATTAACTACAGCAGCTGGATTCAGGGTGAGACAGCGGGCTATCTGAGAGTCTGCAAAGAAGGCAGGAACTGGTTTGAAACAGATTTTCCAAACTGGCTGCAGGAACCTGCAAAAGAGTATAAGCAGGAAGAACGAAGTTTGGAACACGGAAGTTACATTATCGAGAGTCTGGAAACAGGACGCCCGTACCGGGGACATTTTAATACTATGAATGATGGATGTATCACAAACTTACCCGATGAATGTGTAGTGGAAGTTCCGTGTTATGTTGATTTTAATGGAATCTCTGTTCCAAAAGTTGGAGATCTGCCTCTTGGATGTGCGGCTATCTGTTCTCAGAGTGTGTGGGTACAAAAGCTTTCCGTGGAAGCAGCCGTACAGGGGGATATCAGACTGCTGTATCAGGCGGCAATGATGGATCCGCTGACAGGTGCCGTATGTACGCCGGGTGAAATCAGGCAGATGGTGGATGAGATGTTAATAGCCGGTGAAAAATGGCTGCCCCAGTATGCCGGTGAAATTGCACAGGCAAAAGAGCGTATGAAAGGGGAACTGCTTCCATACCGCAAGGCAAAAGGATTTACCATGAAAGAAAAATCCGTGGAAGAAATGTCTCAGGATAAGGAAAAAGCAAGAGCCATGGCTGGAGCTGCAGCAAAAGAAAACGTATAATAAGGCTTTAACAGATTGTTTTAAAAACGGCAAAGGGGTGAATAGAAATGCAAAATAAAATAATTTCCGAATTCCAGCTGTCCGACATGATAGTCCGCTATACTTTATCTTCCCAGAATACAGCAGGATTTGAAATGTACCCGGCAAATCAAAAAAGCCGGTTGGCAGAGGATAAGGAATATGAAATAGAATCCCTGATACAGGTGATGATTGGCGGAGATGATTTTCCCGGTGGATTTTCTAACGGACATACTTTGAGAAATTCACAGTCCTGCTGCCATCTTAAATATCAGGAGCAAAGGGTACAGGAATCCGGAGATTTGCTGGAAATTACCACCCTGCTTCAGACGGAAGACGGACAAAAGGCGGAACATATCCTTGCCTTTCAAAAGGGCAGAGAAGGATTTACCCTTAAAACCAGATATGGAAATGAATCGGAGCGGGAAATTACTTTAGAGATGCTGTCCAGCTTTTCCATTGGAGGGATCACTCCCTTTGAAGCAGGAGATGCTCCGGACACCTTGCTCGTGCATCGTCTGAGAAGCAAATGGAGTGCAGAAGGCAGGCTTGAGACTCAGACGGCAGAAGAACTTCAGTTAGAGCCATCCTGGGCAAAACACGGCGCGGAAAGTGAAAAATTCGGACAGCTGGGTTCTCTGCCGGTAAGAAAGTACTTCCCTTTTGTGGCAGTGGAAGACCAAAAGCAGCAGGTTATATGGGCTGTCCAGGTGGGATGCCCTTCTTCCTGGCAGATGGAAGTGTACCGAAAGGATGATGGGCTGTGCATCTCTGGAGGACTGCCGGACTTTGATTTTGGACACTGGAGCAGGAATCTGGCACCGGGAGAATGGTTCGAGACACCCACGGCGTATCTGACGGTATACCAGGGAAATCTGGATGATACCTGTCAGCGCCTGGCTCGCATGCAGGATGAAAAATCGGAAAGCTGGTCAGATGGAAATCTTCCGCTGGTATTCAATGAATATTGTACCACCTGGGGAATGCCATCCCATGAAAACATTTCAAAAATACTGGATGTGCTAAACGGCAGGGGGATAGAATATTTTGTCATTGATGCAGGGTGGTATGCTGATCCTGTGAAGGGATGGCAGAGCAATATGGGAGACTGGCAGGTCTATGAGGAATTGTTTCCATATGGCTTGCAGGCAACGGTAGATATGATTAAAAGTCAGGGCATGATCCCTGGAATCTGGTTTGAACTGGAGACCTGCGGCAGAGATGCTCGGGCATTTCATTTTGAAGACCATCTGCTAAAGCGCAACGGTAAGGTAATTACAGTCGCAAGCCGCAGATTTTGGGACATGAGGGATCCATGGACGGTGGATTATCTCAAGGATCGGGTAATCGGTCTATTGAACCGGTTTGGATTTGGCTATATTAAAATTGATTACAATGAGACGATCGGAATTGGCTGTGACGGGGCAGAGAGCCTGGGAGAAGGACTGCGCCAGAATATGCAGGCAGCTCAGGAATTTTTCCGTAAAATAAAAAGAGAAGTTCCGGGTATTGTAATTGAGGTCTGCGCATCAGGCGGCCACAGACTGGAGCCTTCCTATTTGAACATCGGAGATGTGGCGTCATTCTCAGATGCCCATGAAGAAAGAGAAATTCCGGTGATTGCAGCCAACCTGCATCGGGCGATGCTGCCAAAGAAAAGCCAGATCTGGTCCGTACTGCGCAAAACAGATTCATCCTGCAGAATTGCCTATTCCATGGCGGCGGCATGTCTTGGTATGATGTGCCTCTCAGGTGAAATCTATGATCTGTCAAAAGAGCAGTGGACGTTGGTGGATGCCGGAATCAGTTTTTATAAATCCGTGCGCCATATTATCTGCAATGGAGTAAGCCGTTTCTACGGACCCCGGTTATCCGGCTACCGCCATTTAAAAGGCTGGCAGGGGGTATTGCGTTTCAGTGAGGACGGGCAGGAAGCACTTCTTGTTATTCACAGTTTTGCCCGTTCCCAAAAGGAAATCATCCAAATTCCGGTGGGGGAAGCATATGGCATTGCAGGAATTTTTACCTCCGGCAAAAAAGCTGTATCCGTTGAAAACGCAGTGGTATCGGTAGAGATGGACCAGGATTTTGATGCAATTGCAATTCACTTTAAAAAGTAACAATCTGGCTCCTTTGACATATCTTAATTATAAAGGTATGTCAGAGGAGATTTTTATGGCTAAAATTATATTAGATGCCGGGCATGGCGGTACGGATACCGGTGTTGTTTACAAGGGCCGTCAGGAAAAAGATGATGCATTAAGGCTTACGCAAGCAGTGGGAAAATTATTGGAAGAAAAGGGAATAGAAGTGGTCTATACACGTTCTGACGATGAATACCGGACTCCTATTGAACGGGCAAATATTGCCAATGAGGAACAGGCTGACTACTATATTTCACTGCACCGGAATTCCAGCCCTGTGGAAAATCAGTACTCTGGTGTGGAATCCTTAATTTATGATGACTCCGGTATAAAATCAGATATGGCAGATGATATAAATGGAGAATTGGAAGAAGTGGGATTTAAAAATCAGGGAGTCAAAGTCCGTCCCGGGCTGGTTGTATTAAAAAGGACAAATATGCCTGCTGTTTGGGTAGAAGTAGGATTTATGAACAGCGACGAAGATAATCTGGTATTCGACACCCGGTTTGATGATATCGCCCAGGCGATCGTGAATGGAATTATGGAATCTCTGGACGAAGCTTCGTCACAGCCTACTTATTATCGTGTTCAGACCGGAACTTTCAGGAGAAGAGATAATGCGGAGAGACTGTTAGAGCAGCTGCAAAGCCAGGGCTTCCCCGCGTTTATCATCAATGAGGACGGATACTACAAAGTACAGGTGGGGGCATTTGAAGTGATGGATAATGCAATTCGTATGGAAGCCACACTTCGCAGGTACGGATATCCTACTTTTTTAGCTACTTAAGAAATTGGCATAAAAGCCGGAGTCAGAGCGTGTTTGAAAAATTCTCCTGCCATTTTTCAAACACGCTCTGACTGGAGGCATAAAAATAATACAAGGCGAATAGTAATATTAAGGGGTATTTTCTCCGCTATGGTATTTTTCAGATCCATGGCGGAGATTTTTTTATTCCTGTGTTTTTTTGATTTGTGCAGAAATTAGATCAATTAATATACATTGATTTCTATGAGAAATCATATGTATTAACAATATAAGTTTCGAATTCTGCAATAAAGGTCGGATATAATAAAAAGATGCAGAATATAGAAATATAAGAAAGGGTGTATGCATGTATTTTTCACGGGATGCATTATACCAATTTATAATTGATAAGTCGAAAAATAAACTTGTTGTAAATGGAATTTTGTCAGCAGGGGTCTGTATTGTAACCGGTATTTATCTGGGAATTGGTTCTTACTTTTCTTCCCACTTTATATTCTGTTCCACTATTAATGGAATCGAATGCGGCAAAATGACAGCGCAAGAGGCAGAAAATGAAATGGCGGAAAATCTGTTGGATTACCGCCTGGAGCTGATTGAACGTGGGGGTAAAAGGGAAGTTATTACAGGCAGAATGCTTGGGCTCACCTATCTGCAGGAGGGGCAGGTGGGACAGATTTTAGAAAATCAAAATGGTTTTTCCTGGGGGGTATCTCTTGGGAAAAGTAAAGATTACAGCGTTGTGCTTCCGGTGGAATATAACCAGAAAGTGCTAAATGACCTGATAGACGGCCTGGATTGTTTTTCGCCGGACAAAATCATAGCACCCCAGGATGCCGTCATTGTAGAAAAAGACTATGGTTTTGAGATACAGTCTGAAATTCTTGGAACTACCATCAACAGGGAACGCCTTAGGAAAGCGGTTGAAAATGCAATTGCCACCAGCAGGCAAGTCATTGATCTGGATAAATCCGGGATCTATGAATCACCGGAGGTACTTCACACAGACAGAAGCCTGCAGACAGAAGTAAAGCAGTTGAATGAGCTGACCACAGCGGATATTATTTTTGATTTTACCGACAGAAAAAAAGAAGTAAACCGCGGTGTCATCCGCGAGCTGCTTTCAAAGGATACGGACGGAAATTATTTTCTGGATGAAAATAAGGTAGGGGAGTGGGTATGCCAGTTAGCTTATGAAACGGATACCTTTGGGCTTTCCAGGGAATTTAAAAAGAACGATGGAAATACAATAACACTTCCCAGAGGAGGTGATTATGGGTGGTGTATCGACCGTCCGGCTACAACGAAGAAATTGTATGAGGCAATTAAGAACGGAATTACCGGTAAAATGGATCCTGCCTATCTCTATACGGGAAAAGACAGGGGGAAAGATGATATCGGGAATACATACGTGGAAATTTGCATTTCCCAGCAGCGGATGTGGTTTTATAAGGATGGAAAAGAACTGGTAGATACTCCCGTCGTAACGGGCAACCCCAACAAGGGGAATGCAACACCTTCTAATGGGGTATGGGCAATTGACGGAGTTATTCACGGGCAGATCTTAAGAGGGGAAGACTATGCGCAGCCGGTGACGTACTGGATGCCTTTTAATGGAAATGTGGGTATTCATGATGCAGGCTCCTTTCGCTCGGCGTTTGGCTATGATATTTATCTCTGGAACGGGTCCCACGGCTGTATCAACACCCCGGACAAAGCGGCGGCGGTGATCTTCGATAATGTAGAACGGGGAACGCCTGTAGTGGTGTATGATTAAACTTATTGGCGGGATGGAAACTGTACTGCAAAATCCGAAAGGGTTTTGCAGGGCAGTTTTCCAGATCCTGGAACAGATGAATCCTTAAATTTTCCTGCACTTGACTTCTTTCTAAAAACCTCTTATAATTATTGAATGAATGGTTCAATAATATGCAAAGGCAGGTGCAAAATGGAAAACAGACTGGAATATATCTACGAGGCTGCAAGTTCTCTGTTCATTAACAAAGGATATGCAAGAACACAGATGAAAGATATCGCCAGGGAGATCGGCTTATCTACTGGAATGATCTATATTTATTTTAAAGGTAAAAAAGATATTTTAAACTTTATCCTGAAATGTACAATTGATAAAGGTTTAATGCAGCAGGAATTTACATATCCTATTGATGAGAGTTTGTTTGAGAACTTGGATGATGAAATTGATCAGGTGTTAATAGAAAGCAGTGCTAGGTTTTATGCTCCTTTGAAAGAACGAAGACCGGGATATTCTTTTGCACAAATGGTATCGGATGCCTATGATACTATTTCCCGTTACGGTACAGGCTGTCTGGTGATAGAAAAAAATATGGACGCGGTGGGAAAGGCAGGAAGAAGCTATCAGGAGTACAGAAAAATATTCTTTGATCAGGTTTTGGAATATGTAAACTTTTATATCGAAAGGGGTGAGGTACGCCCCATGAAATATACGGAGTTAAGCACACGCCTGATTATTGAAACACTGGCGTGGTGGGGAATGCATGTGATGAATGATGTGTTCCAGGTACAGAAAAATATACCGGCAGAGGCTGCAAAGGAAGTGTGCATGGATAATCTGGTCAGCGCGTATGCAAAGGGAAACAGATTCCCTGAAGATTGACGTGCAGATTCCTGAAAGTGTAACAGTTGTATAAAGTAGAAAAAGGTTCTTGATTCGAAGAGCCATTTTTCATAGAGCAATATTGAATGAATCGTTCAATTAATAAGCGGAAAGAAGAAGGTTATGAAGAATAAAAAAGTGAAGTTAATTGGATTTTGTTTTATATTTTTAACCGTCACGATTATTGGGGGCTGCTCCGGCACCGGAGAGTTGAAAGAGGTTCGGTCAGAGAAATTCAGGACGTCTGAATTTGATGAGATTCTGGTGGATTACGATGGGGAGAGCATTTTTGTGGGAGAAAGCGATCATGGACAAGTGGTGGTAAAAGAACTGATGGATCAAAAGAAAAAGGCTTATCGTGCTAATATAGATATTATCGGTGGACGGCTTACCATTGAAGAAGGAGCTCGTCCCTTAGGCAGCAGCATACATGCTTATCTGGAAATATACCTGCCAAGAGATTTTAGCAAAAAAATCTCTCTTCACACAACTGGCGGTAAGATCATTTCGGAAACGGATCTGGTACTGTCAGAATTAAAAGCCGAAACCACAAATGGAGAGATCGTGATATCCAGGCTTATTGCTGACGAACTGACGGTTAAAACCACCAATGGTGAAGTACAGTTAGAAAATATAAGTGGTAAAATTCATTATGAATCTACAAATGGAAATCTTACCGGCAGTGGACTCAGTGGATCGGGGAATTTTAATGTGTCCGCAAACGGTAATCTGAATCTGGTATATTCAAGAATTAATGAGGACCTTTCTGCATATACAAAAAATGGTGAGATAAAATTAGCGCTTCCTTCTGGTTTGAATTTTAACTTCTGTGCTGAGACTAAAAATGGTGAAATTAAAACAAATTTTTCCAAACAAATATCCGGCTCGGAACATGCATTACAGGGCATAATCGGAGATAATCCCAATGTGCTGGTCAACCTGGAAACAAAGAATGGAAATATGGATATAGAATATTTAAATCCAGAATGAGAAACCTAATAGTATCTAATACCACCCAGCGTAAATACGCCATTATATAGCACCCGCTATCTACGCCAGCTGCACGTCTGCGAATCTAGTCGTAGCCCCGCTACGCCGTCGATTCACAGACGTACACCTGGCGCAGATATCAGGCACTATATATCGACGTATTTACGTCGGGAGGCACTAGCAGAATGGCTACATCATAATATGCATGGGAATCATTTTTGTAATAATTCAAAATATACCTAAAATTCTTATATTTCTTAAAATTATCGAAAAGTACTTTCTCTAATATGCATAAAATGATATGATAGTAGAAAGCATACTACTAGAGCGTGTTTGAAAATAATTCCTGCCATCTGCACGCCCCACTTTGCGGTATATTTGTCCCGAATTCAGGTTACGTAGCCCGTTACGTTCCCTTCAATTGGCACAAATCTCCCACAATTGTGTCGCACAGCAGTCAGAAAGCAATTTCAAGCACGCTCTAGAGTGATTAATGAGGGATGAAAATGAAAGAAGAAAAAAGGGAAGAGCTGGAAAAAGAGAAAATCACCGGAGTTGGGAAAGATATAAACAACAATGTAAATGAGGAATCCAAGGATAAAACCTTGGATGTTCAGGATAGCAATGCTGATATGGGTGGCAGCGAGGAGCAAGTAAAAAATGGGATACAAGAAATAGAAGAACAAAGCCAGGCTAAAGAAGATATCCAAGATGAAGAAGATATCCAGGATAAAGAAGAAATCCAGGGTAAAAAAGAAATCCAGGATAAAGAAAAAATCCAGGGTAAAAATGAAAGCCAGGATAAAGAAGAAATCCAGGATAAAGAAGAAATCCAGGATAAAGAAGAAATCCAGGATAAAGAAGAAATCCAGGATAAAGAAGAAAGCCAGGATAAACGAGAAAGCCAAGATAAAGAAGAAATCCAAGATAAAGAAGATATCCAGGATAAAGAAAAAACTCAGGGTAAGGTAGAAAACCAGGATTTGGATGAAACCCAGGCTAAAGAAGAAACCCAAGACAAAAATCAAACTCAGAATGATCAGGAAACGCAAGAAGAAGAAAATAAGCAAATTGATCATGATCATCAAGAAAATAATGAAGCAAAAGAAGAAGCAAAAGAAGAAATAAAAGAAGAAGGAAACAAGGAATCTGAGCACAAAGATCAGGAAAAGGAACAGGAAACCGTACAGCAAACCGAACAGCATATTGCTCAGCCAGTGAATGATTCACAGACTGAGGATATTTCGGATACCATACCGACAAAGAAAAAAGGCCGGATTTGGAAAAAAATCCTCATCGGTTTTGGATGCTTTGTGCTGCTGTGTGTTTTAGGCGTATATATTGGAGGAGCTGTTTATTTCCGGGATAAATTCTTTATCAATACCAAGGTAAATGGCATGGATGTATCCAAACAGACAGTTGAGATGGTGGACAATACCATTGCAAATAATATCCATAAATACACCATAACACTCACAGAAAGAGGAAAGAAAAAAGAGAAGATAACAGCAGATCAGATCGGTTATCACTATGTATCGGATGGTGAAGTCCAGGGTTTTAAAGAT
The DNA here is from genome assembly GCA_900540475.1 of uncultured Robinsoniella sp. Classification (GTDB taxonomy): domain Bacteria; phylum Bacillota; class Clostridia; order Lachnospirales; family Lachnospiraceae; genus Robinsoniella. The sequence continues at coordinate 254,784 of UQGG01000003.1, forward strand.
CATCAGAATCCATACACCTGGCCCAGGGCGCTGTGGGAGAATTACCGTTATAAATTTGAATCCAGTACCACCTATGATAAGAAAAAATTAACCAAGACCCTAAAAGCACTGGACTGCATGAATGAAAAAAATGTTGTGGCACCTAAAGATGCATTTCTCAAGTTTGGCGAAACCACTTACGAAATAGAACCGGAGGTGGAAGGCAACACAGTTGATTATGAGAAACTGGCGGCGCTTGTGAAAAATTTGATTGAACATGGAGAAAAAAAGGCATCTCTGGAAAAGAACGACTGCTATGTGCAGCCGGCTGTACGCCAGGATAATGAGCCGCTGAATCAGTTGATGAATAACCTGAACCAGTACTGCAGAACAAGCATCACCTATGTATTTGGTGAGAAGAGAGAGGTTCTGGATGGCAAAACCATCAAAGACTGGGTAACATACGATGAAGCGGGCACGGTTACTTTTGATGAAGAACAGGTACACAATTATGTAAATATGCTGGCGGATCAATATGATACTTATGACAGACCCAGGGAATTTAAAACCAATGACGGTTCTATGGTAACGGTAAAAGGCGGCAGCTATGGATGGATGGTTGACCAGGAACAGGAAATTGTTGATCTAACCAAACTGATTCAACTGGGGGCGGAGCAGGAAAGATCGCCTGCCTTTGCACAGACAGCAGTCAGTTTTGATAACAGTGATCTGGGACAGGATTATATAGAAATTGATTTGACAAGGCAGCATCTGTGGATGTATATTGGTGGACAGGTAGCTGTTTCCAGTGACTTTGTATCAGGAAGTATGGTAAAAGCAGGATGTGCAACCCCTGGCGGTACCTATACTCTGTATTATAAGAAATCTCCGGACGTATTAAGAAGTGACAAACCAGGAGACAGCTATGCAACACCGGTGACTTACTGGATGCCATTTAACGGCGGAATAGGGCTTCATGATGCCAATTGGCGAGGAAGCTTCGGAGGAAATATATATCAGTATAATGGATCCCATGGCTGTATTAATCTGCCTACCGATGCTGCAAGACAGATTTATGAACAGATATATAAGGGATTTCCAATTATCTGTTACTATCGATAAAGAATAGGCTGGGTATAATATGCAATATGAAAATATGGAAAAGGGAATCTTTTTAGATAGACCAAACCGTTTTATTGCGAATGTTGAGATCAGGGGCGTTAAAGAAGTCTGCCATGTGAAGAACACAGGTCGGTGCAGGGAGCTTTTAACGCCCCGTGCCACTGTGTACGTTCAAAAAAGCAATAATCCGGACCGAAAAACGAAATATGATTTGATTGGCGTAATAAAAGGAGATATAATGATCAATATGGATTCCCAGGCGCCTAACAAAGTAGTCGGGGAGTGGATACAGGAAAGTGGTTATTTTAAAAACGTAACCTATATCAAACCGGAAATGAAGTATGGAAATTCCAGGTTTGACTTTTATGTGGAAGCGGACGGGAAAAAGATTTTTATGGAAGTAAAAGGTGTCACCCTTGAAGAAGATGGCATCGCAAGATTTCCGGATGCTCCTACTTTACGCGGGGTCAAACACATACAGGAATTAAAAGAATGTATAAATGAAGGATATGAGGCTTATATCTTTTTTGTAATACAAATGAAACATGTACAGGAATTCAGGCCAAATGACTTAACCCACCCGGAATTTGGTGATGCACTCCGCCAGGCGAAACAGGCAGGCGTACATATACTGGCATATGACAGTATTGTTACAGAGGACAGCATAAAAATAGATACAGAGATTAAAGTTATCTTATAGTTAATATTAGGAGAATATATGTTAAATGAGATTGTGGAACCGCTGCTATTGTGGTTCCGGACAAATGCCAGGGTTCTTCCCTGGAGGGAAGAAAGGTCTGCATATCGAATCTGGGTTTCAGAAATTATGCTGCAGCAGACCAGAGTTGAGGCAGTAAAACCATTTTTTGAACGATTTACGAAGGCATTGCCGAATGTACAGGCATTGGCGGTATGTGAGGAAGATAAACTGCTTAAATTGTGGGAAGGCCTGGGGTATTATAATCGGGTAAGAAATATGCAGATAGCAGCTAAAACCATAGTAGAAGATTTTGGTGGACAGCTTCCGGCTGATTACGAAGCATTGCTGTCACTAAAAGGAATTGGAAACTACACAGCTGGTGCAGTTGCATCCATCGCCTATAACATCCCGGTACCCGCAGTGGATGGGAACGTACTTCGGGTAATTTCACGGGTAATGGCAAGTGAAGACGATATTATGAAACCGTCCGTCCGCAAGAAGATGGAAGAGGATATCAAGGCTATCATGCCAAAAGAATGCCCCGGAGACTTCAACCAGGCGTTAATGGAACTTGGGGCTACGGTCTGTGTACCAAATGGAATGGCTAAATGTGATATCTGCCCCCTTGCATCGATCTGTAAAGCAAGGGAACTGGATATCGTAATGGAACTGCCTAAGAAAGCAAAACAAAAGCCAAGGCGGATCGAAGAAAAAACGGTGCTGGTGATAAAAGACGGTGATAAAGCAGCGATAAAGAAACGTCCGAAAAAGGGACTTTTGGCGGGGCTGTATGAATTGCCGAACCTGGAAGGACATTTGACGGCAGATGAAGTGCTGGTGTATTTAAAAGAACGAAATTTTGCACCCATACGGATTAGAGAGCTGAAGGAATCCAAACATATATTCAGCCATGTGGAATGGAGAATGACTGGATATGTCATTCAGGTAGAAGAACTGGAAAACGCAAAAGACACGGGAATGCTGTTTGTTGAACCCTGGAAAACCCAGGAAGAATATCCCATTCCAGCAGCTTTTGGAGCATATGCGGATTATCTGCAAATTAAACTAGGACAGGAAAAATACGAAGTATAGGGGAAAATAACATGAAATTATTATCAATTGCAATTCCATGCTACAATGCGCAGGAGTACATGAGGAAATGTATTGAATCCCTGCTTGTGGGTGGAGAAGATGTGGAAATTCTGGTAGTAGATGATGGTTCCAAAGATGATACTGCAGCGATTGCAGATGAATATGAAAAAGAATACCCTACCATAGTGAAAGCAATCCATCAGGAAAACGGCGGTCATGGAGAAGCAGTAAATGCCGGGCTGCGCAATGCTACCGGTATCTATTTTAAAGTAGTGGACAGCGATGACTGGGTGGATCCCGACGCATATCGGACTATTCTCAGTAAAATAGCAGATATGATAGGCGGACCCAATACCGTGGATATGATTATCAGTAATTTTATTTATGATAAAGTCGGGGTGCGCAGAAAGAAAGTAATGCAGTACCGTTCTGCATTTCCCCAGAATGAAATTTTCACCTGGGATGAAGTCCACAATCTCAGAAAGGGGCACTATATCCTGATGCATTCTGTAATATACAGAACCCAGCTTCTTAAAGCCTGCGGACTGGAGCTGCCCAAGCATACGTTCTATGTAGACAACCTGTTCGTATTCCAGCCTCTGCCTTATGTGAAAAATATGTATTATCTGGATGTAAACTTCTATCATTATTTTATAGGAAGAGATGACCAGTCCGTAAATGAAGAGGTTATGATCCGCAGGATAGACCAGCAGATCCGTGTGAATAAAATCATGATTGATACGATGGCTTCTGCTAAAGTCTCGAACAAGAAGCTCCGCAAATATATGCTGAATTATCTGGATATTATTATGACGGTGTCTTCCATTATGCTGATTCGTTCGGAAACAGATGAAAACTTTGAGAAGAAGAAAGAATTGTGGTCCTATTTAAAGAAAGTGGATCGAAGACTTTATATAAAGATACGTACCGGCCTGCTTGGACGTACCGTGAATCTCCCTGGAAAGAGCGGAAGGAATGTATCCTTAGCCGCATATAAGTTAACCAGAAAGTTTTTTGGATTTAATTAATGGATTTAATCATACAGCTCTCCCTTATCCCAGGATAAAGGAGAGTTTTTTGGATTCAAAAGAGATTTCAATATCAGAACGGAAATCAAAAGATTCACCATCGGCATGGACTGCAAGAGGAACTTCTGTCTGTATCCTTGCCCGGTGGCAGCGGAAAATATGTACACCCTTTGCACCGGTATGTTTTCCTAAGAATGCAGTGGGCAGCAGTAAAAGTACTTTTAACTTGGACATCTTTTCGATTACGCAGATATCCAGAATATCATCGGAAGCATCCGCTCTTGGACAGAACTTAAATCCCCCCCCTTCGTACTGGGTATTCATAGCAGCAATAAAATATACATTTTTATAGAAATGTTTCCTTTTATCATCCATGGTCAGCGTCATAGAAGCCGGTTTCAACACGAACAGCTGCTTTAAGGCAATTCCAAGATAGGTCAGTTTGCCAAGTTTAAACTTGTTTAAAGCTTTTTTTATATTGGAGTGCAGGGCTTCGTGGCAGACTGCGGCATCAAATCCAATCCCGGTACTGACGATAAAGTTTCTGCATTCCTGCCTGCTTTGATTGACACCGATGCTGACTTTTTGAATGATGGCTGGATAAAGAACCGCGTTTAAGGCGTCCAGTGGATTCCCCGGAAGGTGCAGGCCTCTTGCAAGATCATTGCTGGAACCGGTTGGAATATAACCAAACACGATAGAGTCCAGATTCTTAAGACCATTGATTACTTCATTGGCGGTTCCGTCTCCGCCCACAGCCGCAATCGTACAGGGATTTTTAGTAGTGGAGATTAATTCAGCCAGCCGGAGAGCATGGTTTTTCTTCTTGGTAAAATAGACGGTGTATTTTATTTTACGCTCTCTAAGTTCCTTCTCCAGCATATTCCAGATCTTCCGGCCCTTACCGGAACTGGATTTCGGATTTACAATAAAATAATACATATAAGTTCCCCCAAAATTGATATGTTAACATCATAATATAAGAGTAGAGAAAAGTAAATACCAGCGTTGTAATTTTGAGAAAATTATGGTATTATGAAAAACAGACTATATCCTAGGAGGAAAGACATGGAAAAAGAGACAGTTTCCAAAAATTTTATTGAGCAGATTATTGAAAAAGATTTAGCAGAAGGACATTGCGAGACAGTATGTACCAGATTCCCGCCAGAACCAAACGGCTATCTTCATATAGGACATGCAAAGTCAATCTTGTTAAACTATGGATTGGCACAGGAGTATCAAGGTAAATTTAATATGCGGTTTGATGATACGAACCCTACTAAGGAAAAAGTAGAATTTGTGGAGTCAATCAAAGAAGATATTAAATGGCTTGGTGCGGACTGGGAAGACCGCCTGTTTTTTGCATCTAATTATTTCGAGCAGATGTATGAATGCGCTGTGAAGCTGATAAAAAAAGGAAAAGCCTATGTCTGCGATTTGAATGCAGAGCAGATCAGAGAATATCGCGGGACCCTCAAGGAGCCGGGAAAGAACAGTCCTTTCCGGGACAGAAGCATAGAAGAAAACCTGGAATTATTTGAAAATATGAAAAATGGCAAATATGCAGACGGCGAAAGAGTGTTAAGGGCAAAAATCGATATGTCCTCTCCGAATATCAACATGCGTGACCCGATTATTTACCGTGTAGCACGTATGACACATCACAATACCGGAGATCAATGGTGCATTTATCCTATGTATGACTTTGCCCATCCCATTGAGGATGCAATTGAAGGCATTACACATTCTATCTGTACTCTGGAATTTGAAGACCACAGACCTCTTTATGACTGGGTAGTCCGTGAGCTGGAATATCCCCATCCTCCAAAGCAGATTGAATTTGCAAAATTATATCTGACCAATGTGGTAACCGGAAAGCGTTATATCCGCAGGCTTGTGGAAGATGGTATCGTAGATGGCTGGGATGACCCGAGACTGGTTTCCATTGCTGCTTTAAAGCGCCGTGGATTTACACCAGAGTCCATTAAAATGTTCATGGATCTGTGCGGCGTGAGCAAAAGCCAGAGCTCTGTTGATTACGCGATGCTGGAATATTGTATCCGGGAGGATTTAAAGCTGAAGAGACCGCGTATGATGGCAGTCTTAGATCCTATTAAATTAGTAATAGACAATTATCCGGAAGGAGAAATCGAATATCTGGATGTTGACAATAACCTGGAAAATGAAAGCCTGGGAAAACGTAAAGTTCCGTTCTGCCGGGAATTATATATTGACCGGGAAGATTTTATGGAAGAGCCTCCAAGAAAATATTTCCGTCTGTTCCCTGGAAATGAAGTGCGTTTAATGAATGCCTATTTCGTGAAATGTGAAAGTTTTATAAAGGATGAGGACGGCAAAGTAACGGAAATACACTGTACTTATGACCCTGAGACAAAATGCGGCACCGGATTTACGGGACGTAAGGTAAAAGGAACCATTCACTGGGTAGCAGCACCAACTGCATTGAAAGCAGAAGTACGTCTCTATGAAAATATTATTGATGAAGAAAAAGGTGTCTATAACGAAGACGGCAGTCTGAACCTGAATCCAAATTCACTGGTGATTTTAAAAGACTGTTTTGTAGAGCCAAATCTGGCAGATGCCAAAGCCTATGAGAGCTTCCAGTTTGTGCGCCAGGGATTTTTCTGTGTGGATGCCAAAGATTCCAAACCGGATGCACTGGTATTTAACCGGATAGTATCTCTGAAGAGTTCTTTTAAACTGCCGAAATAATGGTTATCTGCGGGAGAAATATATGAACGAATTGACGATCAGTCTGGATGCTCATTCATCCAGACCCCTGTATGAGCAAATATATGAATATATCAAAAATGATATCCAAAACGGAGGGCTGCCTTTTAAAAAGAGGCTGCCCTCTACCCGCAATCTGGCGAAATATCTCCAGGTCAGCAGAAGTACGGTAGAATTGGCTTACGAACAGCTGCTATCAGAGGGATATATAGAAGCGGTGCCCTGTAAAGGATATTTCGTAAGTGATCTGGATGGACTGTACCGTCTTTCTACAGCTGTGCAGGTTCCCAAAAAGGCTGCGGAGGAAATGAAAGAGCATTATGAATATGACTTTTCCCCCAGCGGGGTGGATTTAAACAGTTTTCCTCATAATGCATGGAGAAAGATTTCCAAAAATATTCTGCTGGAGGATAATAAGGATTTTTTTCAGCTTGGTGAACCCAAAGGAGAGAGCGAACTTCGTGAGACGATTGCAGCTTATCTGCATCAGGCACGTGGTGTAAACTGCAGTATGGAGCAGATTATTATTGGAGCTGGGAATGATTATCTGCTTATGCTCTTGTGTAATCTTCTTGGAAGAGGACATATCATAGCAATGGAAAATCCAACTTATAAAAAGGCATATGATATTCTGAATGTACTTTCTAATGAGATGCTGGTCATTAATATGGATAAGAATGGAATGGATGTGGCAGAGCTTGAAAATTCCAGGGCAGATATTGCCTATGTTATGCCATCCCATCAATTCCCCCTGGGAACCATTATGCCGATTAAACGGAGGATGCAGCTCTTAAAATGGGCGTCAGAAGACGAGGATCGTTATATCATCGAAGATGACTATGATAGTGAATTCCGGTACAAAGGGAAACCAATTCCGGCTTTACAGGGTTATGACAGCCATGATAAAGTGATTTATATCGGAACGTTTTCCAAGTCAATAGCTCCTGCGATACGTGTGAGTTATCTGGTTCTTCCCAAAAGGCTTTTAGCGGTATATGATGAAATCGGTAAAATATTTTCTTCTACGGTGTCCAGGGTAGATCAGATGATCATTTCCAGATTTCTGAATGAGGGTTATTATGAGAGACATCTTAACAAAATGCGTGCAATTTATAAAAGCAGGCATGATGTTTTGCTGGATAAGCTCAAAGGATTGGAAAGCATCTGTACCATATCAGGAGAAAATGCAGGTGTTCATGTTTTGTTGAGCTTTGTAAATGGAATGTCGGAAGATGATGCAATAGAGAGTGCACGCCTGAAAGGAGTGAAAGTCTATGGGCTGTCTGCCTACTATGTGGCAGCTCCCAGAGAAACAACGATGCCTACGGTGATTCTGGGATATGCAAATCTGTGTGAAGAAGATATCGCAGAAGCGGTGAACCGGTTGATTCATGCGTGGATTATTGAATGAGGTGCGGTATGCTGTAAATACATCCCACGGAAATAGAAAAACACCAGCTATATATGGATTGCCCTGTAAGTCTGATTAATTTCATTTACCAGGGCGCTTCCATTTACTGGTGTTTCTGATTTTCCTGTTATATTAAGCACAACGGTCTATTCTTCCGTTGTGTCTTCTTCGTTTTTTTCCTCGGCAATATCTTCAGTCTGTCCATCTGTATCATCTGTTTCATCGGCAGAAGCATCTTCCGGAGTTTTTTCAGGCGTATGAGATTCTTTTGGTATGGTGACATATTCTCTTGCAACCGGAGTAACGTCATCTTCTTCATCCAGATCATCTTCAAAGTCGTCTTCGAAGTCTTCGAAATCATCCTCCCATGTATCATCTTGTTGTTTGCATTTATTTAAGTAATAGATACCTCCTGCGATAGCAACACCTATTACAGCAGCACCAAGTAAGAATTTTCTATTTTTTTTAGCCATAATCCTGACTCCTTTCATAATTTATGACAACATAATTACGTTTATTGTAATACTTTTTTCTGAAAAAGGAAAGGGGTAATTATAAAATTATTCTTCCACATGTTCCAGCCCCTGATTCAGAATCGTAGATACATGGGTATCAGCCAGGGAATAAAAGATCGTTTTACCTTCTCTGCGGAATTTTACCAGGTGGCTTTGTTTCAGAACCCGCAATTGATGGGAGATCGCACTCTGACTCATTCCAAGGAGTTCTGCAATGTCACATACGCACAGTTCTGAAGCGGACAGCGCATAGAGTATCCGAATCCTGGTGGGATCACCAAAGATTTTAAACAGTTCAGCCAGACGGTACAGATCTTCTTCTTTTGGAATAACCGTATTTTGAATTTGATGATGGATGTGGTTGCCATCACAACAGTTTTCTATCATATCCTCGTTGTTGTTCATAATTTCCTCCATTCGTGCGTTTGGTCACGCACACACAGACAGATAGAAAAGATAAGTCTCTTCTTAATATGCCCGTATTACTTATTTTCTTTCATGCAATCAAAGATTTCATGACGTTATCTGAAATCTGAAAATAAAAACAGAATTTCCTCTAATACATAGTTTAAAGAAAATCCTGTTTTTTGTCAACGTAATTCTTTGTCGAAACTTTTTGGTACAAGCTTTAAGGACAGCCAGGTCTGTTATTTCTTTTTATAAAGAATTCTTACGGAGTTCAGTACACAGAGCATTGCTACGCCGCTGTCTGCGAATACAGCCATCCACATAGAAGCAAATCCCATGAGTCCAAGAATCATAACCAGTATCTTAATCACAAGGGCAAAGATCACGTTCTGTCTGGAAATCAGACCGGTAGCCCGGGCAATGGCGATTGCATCCGGAATTGCGGTAACGCTGGAATTCATAAATACAACGTCGGCTGCTTCAATTGCGGCATCCGCACCGCTTCCCATAGCTGCTCCAACATCGGCACCAGCCAGTACCGGTGCATCATTGATACCGTCACCTACAAACATGACGCGTCCGTGGGCATCTCTGATTTTCTGCAGTTCTGTCAGCTTTTCCTGAGGAAGAAGCTTTGCATGGACTTCATCGATACCGGTCTCTTTTGCAACTGCATTAGCACTGTCTAAAGCATCCCCGGTTAACATGGCAGTTGTGATACCATAAGATTTGAGCCTTTTTATTGCAGGGGCGGCATCTGATTTTACCGTATCCGATATTACGATATGGCCTGCATAGGTTCCGTTTATCGCCAGGAGTACTTCCGTACCAAAGGTATCTTTCTGGAAATCTTTTAGGGAAACCTGATATGCATCCATGAGTTTTCGGTTGCCGCAGAGGATATCTCTGCCGTCGATTACGGCGTGGATCCCTTTACCGGCTAATTCTTCTACAGATGCGGGACGGTTTAACTCCAGTTTTTGGTTTCTGGCTTCATTTACAATACTGGTTCCGATGGGATGAGTGGAATCCAGTTCGCATATGGCTGCAAGCTTCAGGATTTCCTGTGAGGTAAATCCATTGGCGGGAACCGCATGCTGAACCTGGAAGTTCCCTTCCGTTATGGTTCCTGTTTTATCCATAATAACCGTAGAAACATCTTTTAATGCTTCCAGTGAAACACCGCCTTTGAAGAGGATGCCACGTTTGGAACCGGCTCCGATACCGGAGAAAAATGCCAGTGGAACGCTGAGCACCAGGGCACAGGGGCAGCTGATTACCAGGAAGGTAAGCGCTGTATAAATCCAGTGATTCCAGTCACCTGTGATCAGGGATGGAATAATCGCGGTACAAACAGCCAGAGCCACTACAAAGGGTGTATAAATTCTGGCAAAGCGTGTGATAAACCGGTCAATCTTAGGCTTGCTGGCGGCAGCATTTTCAACGGAATCCAGTATTCGGGTTACCATGGAATCCTCCAGGACCTTTTCAACACGGATTTTTATCAGCCCGGAGGTATTCACACAGCCCGAAGTGACTTCATCCCCGTAGCCTGCTTTTACAGGTACCGGTTCTCCGGTAACCGGGGAAGTATCGATTCGGCTTTCCCCTTCTATAATCACCCCGTCTAATGGAATGCGGTCGCCGGGACGTACAACCAGAATGTCGCCAACCTGGGCATCCCCTGCAGGGATTACCTGAACGTCTTCTCCGATAGCGAGATTCACCACTTCCGGCCTCATATCCACAGCGTCCATGATCTGGCTGCGGCTCTTTTCTACGGCGCGGTCTTCAAAATATTCCCCTACCCGGTAGAAGAGCATAACGCCGATAGCTTCCGCATAGTCACTGATTACAAAAGCACCGATTGTTGCAATACTCATCAGGAAATTCTCATCAAATACATGGCCTTTGGTAATGTTTTTAATTGCAGTCCATACAATTTTCCAGCCCAGAACCAGGTAAGAAACAGCATAGACCACAAACACGGGTGCAGGACCGACATTTTTTGACTCCATTACTTTAGCGGCAATTAAGAGGAGTGCTCCTAAAATAATCTCAATAATAGAACGGTGCTCCTGAAAGAAAACAGTTCTTTTTGGCAGGTCAGTTACTTTTTTGGAAAGAATATCTCTTCCTTTCGGTGTGGTATCTCTTGCCGTTATGACAACATCCGGTTCAATGGATTTTGCGATTCTTTGTATTTCCGGTATTAATTTATCCGGGTCTTTTGCAGTTATTCGAAGCTGCTTTGTGGCATAAGTAATGGTCGCATTGGTTACCTCCGGAAGATTGTTGATCATACGTTCAATTTTGGCTGCGCAGTTGGCACAGTCTAATTCTTCGATGGTATAAGTATTTGTCACCTGGATTCCCGGTGTTTTTGCACCTCTTTGAACTATTTTTACATCCGGTTCAATAGAAGCACAGATTTCCTGCATTCTTGGAAGAAGGGCATCGGGGTCTGGTGCAGATACTCTTAATTGTTTTGTGGCATAAGCAATTGCAGCGTATGATACCTCCGGAATATCTTTGATTTTACGTTCCATTTTGGCAGCACAATTTGCACAGCCCAGATTTTCCAGGATATAAACTTTTTTCTTGTTATCTGCATCCGGCATTCTACAGGTGCACCTGGAAAGGCTTTTTCCGCAGACATCACAGTATTCTACGTGGGGATTACACAATTCACAGTTACAATCTTCGGCATGGCCGGGAGTCTGAATATGCCGGCATTCAAAATGCGTGTGGGATCTGGTACATGCCTGCTCATTTTCTGAATCGTCTTCGTGATTATGGTCACAGCCACAGGCGCATTCATCGTGAGAGTGGTGGTGGTGTTCATGTTCATGCTCATCGGAACTGTGATCGCAGCCACAGGCACATTCTTCATGAGAGTGGTGGTGGTGTTCATGTTCATGCTCATCGGAAGCGTGATCACAGCCACAGGAGCATTCTTCATGAGAGTGGTGGTGTTCATGTTTATGATCATTGGAATCGTGATCACAGCCACAGGCACATTCTTCATGAGAGCGGTGGTGGTGTTCATGTTCATCGGAACTGTGATTGCAGCCACAATTACATTCTTCGTGAGAGTGATGATGGTTATCATGTTCGTGATCTTCTGAATTGTGATCGAAGCCACAGGCGCATGCTTCATCACCGTGGTGGTGATGGTGGTGTTCATGATCTTCGTGATCGTCTTCCTGTCCATGACTGCTGCCGCAGCCGCAGGAACTGTCATCCCCGGCATGAGAATGTCCTTCGTGCTGATGTGCATGATTTTCATGAGAATGTCCGCAACTGCAATGTTCATCATGCTGGTGTTCCTGATTCATATTTGTGTTTAAAGATTTTTTGCTACCTTGTTCTGCTTTATGATCTTTCATAACAGGTACCTCCTGATTTGATTTTTAAAGTTGAAACACATGAACAACTATTCATATGTTAATATAATCATATCTTTGAGGAAATGTCAATACTAATTTATTAATATCATAAAATTTAATAAATGTGACAAAAGTCACTGGTGTTTTTTCTAAGAAACGTTTATACTATAGGATAAGAATATTAGGAAGGAAAATGGAAGAATAAAGAATTATTCATTTTCTGGAGAAAAGCCGTAGATAAAGGCAGAGGGGAATTAAGGTGATGGGACATGCGTAAACGTATTTCGAATATATTATGGGGAATTGTGTGGTTGGTTCTGGGATTGGGGATTGCAGGAGATATGCTGGGAATTTTGAATTTTTCACCGTTTTTTGATGGATGGTGGACAATGTTTATTATTGTTCCTTCTGCATTGAGCATGATTGAGCATAAACCTAGATCATCAAATGTAATTGGACTTTGCATCGGTGTTTTCTTTTTAATGAGCTCCTGGAATCTGCTTAGCTGGGGAATGGCAGGGCGTTTAATCTGGCCAACAGTCCTTGTGGTAGTAGGTGCCGGTTATTTGGTAAAACGTCAGAGAATCGGTTATCAGGAACACAAACAGGTAGGCGGCGGTTGTAATGGGGCAGCCTGGTATGGCGCACAGGGCAGAGGCAATTTCCGCAAATTTGAAAATGACAGAAGGAATCAGGGCTTTGGAAACAGCAGTGGACCAGGATACCAGAACAGTCAGAATGATGGCTGGCAGCAGGCACCAGGTGGACAGGGCAGTTATCGGGAACGAAATGACCGGAGAAATGAATATCAGAGCCAGCAGGAATACCGTGGACAGCAGACTTATCAGAGTTACAGACAAGAGAATTACCAGGAGCCTCCAAACCAGCAGAATCAGCAGAGTAACCAGAATAATGCAGGGGGATTTCAGGGGCAGCAGTCTTATCAGGGACAGAGACAGAATCCGTCGGAGATACACAGTGTAGAGAAGAGCGGAAACGGTGCAGTTCAGAATATGCCCAGTTTTACGGCATTGTTTTCTTCCAGAAATATAAATTATAACGGTGATATTTTTGACGGGGCTTTGGTCAATGCGGTTTTTGGAGGCGTGGAACTGGATTTGAGAAATGCCATTTTTGAAACAGATGTGAGAATAGATGTAATGTCTCTGTTTGGCGGAATTGAAATTAAGGTACCGGAGTATGTTAATGTAAAAGTTGATGATACGCCTATTCTAGGCGGAGTGTCCAATAAGGCAAGGCTGATGCCGATGCCGGGAGCACCTACTATTTATATCCGGGCAACTTGTATTTTAGGCGGATTAGAGATAAAATAAAAAACTGTCGGCGGTTGAAAATCAACTGTCCGGCAGTTTTTTATTTGGGAAACCATTAGGTATCGATCCTGGATGGTCAGACAAAGAACTGCCAGGGTCATGTATCCAAGTATTGTATTTTACGGGATTTCTAAAAGAGTACCTGCACAAGAAACATATAAAGCAGGGTACCGCCTCCAATGCTGACCAGTGTATTTCTTTTCCATACATGCAGAATGACGATCACAACCAGTGCAATTAATTCAGGTATGCCAAAAGGTGCGGCAACAACGGAGACATTTTTAAAACAGTATACAACCAGCATACCGATAATGGCAAAGGGAAGTACCTTGCCTAGGTACATAATATAGGCGGGAGTCTTCTTATTTCCCGGAAATAAAAGGAAAGGAAGCCCGCGGATAAAAAAGGTAACCCCTGCCATAATCAGAATCATAATAAAAGCCTGCAAATCAGGAATTCTCATTGCTTAGGTCACCTCGCTTTTCCAGTTGATTACGAAATACGGTTAACAGAACAGAAATGGATATCATGGATGGGATAATGAAATTACTGCTCCCAAACAGGATTAGGCATATCACAGAGCAGACCACTCCGATCAGAGCTGGTATATGATCTTTGCTTGTAAGCCATTGTTCTGTAAATATAACGATAAACAGGGCAGTCATGACAAAGTCTATGCCCTTTGTATTAAAATCAATCAGAGAACCCAGAATTGCCCCCAGGGTACATCCAAAAATCCAATAGCAGTGATCCAGTATAGAGATAAATAAATAAAACCACTCTCCGTTTACCCCTTCAGGCGGAACAGCGGAACAGATCAGAGAATAAGTCTCATCTGTAAGTTCATGGATCAATAATGGTTTTTTACGTCCGGCAAAGCGATACTTATCGATTAGTGACAGTCCGTAAAAAAGATGCCGTATCTGAATCATTACTGTCATAAAAGCAGTATAAAGAAAAGTAACACCACCGGCGAGTAATTCAATTGCAACATATTGCATGGAACCGGCATAAATAATAATACTCATAAAAAAAGCCCAGATAAAGGAAAAACCTTTGCTTTCCAAAAGGATTCCGAATCCCAGCCCCAGAAACAGGTAGCCTGCCATAATCGGCAACGTAAGTGGAAAGGCTGCCTTAAGCGCTTTGCGTCTCATTTGTATATCTCCTTCCAGCTTTTTATCTGGGATAGTATAGCACGTTAATGTGCGAATGTCAAAATAATGTTAATACTGTCTGGCGTTGTCAGGAGGGAAGACTGTTTAATGGTTTCACATTTGGGGGAGTTGATGTTAGAATATATGAATTGGGGTTTTGCTGATTAAAGACGCTTTGTGGAATGTAGGTAGTGTACGGAAAGATTGGAGTAGGAAAATTGCATGGACTCCGTCAGCTTAACGCAGAACTGGTATTTTCTAACCTTTCCGAAGCGCTTTTTGGCGGCACGCGGGCATTCACCGAGAAATCCTGATGCATTTCTCGGTTCAGT
>UQGG01000004.1 GCA_900540475.1 uncultured Robinsoniella sp.
TGGCTCCCATCGGATTGTAAGCGGGCAGTGAGCTGCGAAATGCATCAGGATTTCGCAGCGAATGCCCGCGTGCCGCCAAAAAGGGCTTCGGGAAGGTTAGAAAATGCCAGTTCTGCGTTAAGCCTTCCAAACCAATGTCCTGGCTCGCCCCCTTCTCTTTCTGTACACTACCTCTGCATACAAAGCGTCCTTACTAAGCGAAACCCAAATTTATTCATATTACTTCATATTGAGCCGCCTACAGAATAATCCAAAACTATTACCTATAGTTACTATCAGGCAAGAACGCTCTTACATCACACCAAAAAAGTTCCGCGCCATAGCACTGGCAGCGGAACTCTTTCTAGTTATCAACGAAAACAAAATATAATAATATCAGACCGACTCTGATAGTTCTAAATTACAGTCAACGGTAGTCTGAACCTTATTAAGTGTCATTGAGTGCATAATTCTCATCCACGCCTGCTTTGTATTTTCGAAGTCCTGGTAATGTTCCGCTACGTGCTTTCGGAAAAAATCCAGCTCCTCTAATAATACATAAAAATCATCATTCCCAAAATGTTTGCAGATTTTCGGTATGGTTAGTTTCAGACTCTCTTCAATTTTCTCCATAGCGTCCTCATACTTAGACCTTTGGGTAATATATATCAGAAGAGGCTTATACCTGACCCAGCCAATGGATGCTTTTAAAAACCGTTTGGAAATACTTCCCCCATTGGATTTCATTGCTTTTAGTTCATTGGGCAGTGCACCGGATAATAAGCTTCCATAAGCCGAAAACCCATCGTGAAAGGTATAACATGGAATTCTCGTAATGATATTCTCCCCAATGCAAGTACTTAAAAAAGTATCTTCGCCTCTCGCCCCGGGCGGATTATAAAATGGAAATAGTTTATCCGGATCTTTTAGATTAATACCGAGATTGGCACCTGATATAAACTTCATTCCATTTTTTTCTTTTACTTCACTGACAATTCCATGATCGATTTCACCTATATCTGCATAGGTAACGCCGCCGTTCTCCATCTTTTCCCTGACGGATTCCCAGTTGATAATATCATTGCTGATGGCTTCTATAAAGATCTGAAAATCATGTTCCGTGAAATCTTCATCGAAAGATATCTTGGGAATTGGAGAAATATAACCACAGTGACAGCCGCTTGTCATATCGGATCCCTTAATATTCTGAATATGGGATTCGAGCACTGACTGCCCCACCCACATTAGATTTTCACCCATCTGCACATTGGCAATTGGATACTCATCATCGTCCAGAAATATCAATTCATCCATCTTATTTAACATTGCGAAATATAACACCGCATTACGCTTCATAGCATATCCTTCACCAAAGATCAATTTTGCATCTCTGACACTCAGAAATTTTTTTGAAACTAAGGCAGATGCTTCATTTGCTATGGCTGCTTTTCCCAAATAGTGCACCGAATCTATCAAATCTAATATTTCTTCATCCACAATCTGATAATCCGACAATTCTGTGTTGGTAAATTTCAGGTCATATGCCACAAATAAATGAAGTGCATATTTTTTGATATCAATCGTCTGAGAATCTTTCCAGTCATTCAAGTACGATCTTACTACCTTTCGAAAATTCTTTCTGCCTGTTACAAATCCAATCCCTATATTTATTTTTTTATTTTTGATAACATTGTCCTTCTCTCTATTGGGCAAACACAACTTTATTACTGTATTTTTTTCTTCTTTTGCACAAGTTCCGGTTCAGCTGATTCCGTAGTCACTGCAGATGGCAATACTGCACTTTTCTTTTTCTTCTTGCCTTTTTTTGGATTTTTGTCTCCCATAATATTGACCTCATATCTTTCTTTTCCCTGTAGGAAATAAAAAAAGCCACTTTTCTTATAAAAGTGACTTGTTTCGAGTTCATATTTAATTTACCTCAGCGCCCTTTCACCAGGAGATGCTGATAGAGTAAGTGTAACACCTTTCGGACATGTTGTCAAATTACTGGCATTTTTAGCGGCTCTTTTCTTTATCCAATCCGGTGAATCCTCACTTCACAATCAGAATTTTCCTCATATACAACCTGTATTTTTTTCGGTATCCGGACTCTGCATTCTTTCCTTCCATCTTCCCTGATCCACTCAATATGGATCGCTCCATGAGGTGTAGGCACATCTCCTCTGCACCACTTCATATCCCATGCCGGCTCTTTTATTTCTATTTTTGCAAATCCATCCTCCAGCATCTGTACCCCGAGGGCATATTTAATGAAAAAATATGCAGGTGAAGCCGACCAGGAATGACAATAACTTCTGGTTCTGCTGACTTCATAAAAGCCCGGAAATACTTCCCAGCAAGTTGTGGAATCATATTTCAGCATTTCACCCCACCGTATTTTAATGTCATCCATAATTTCCTGTACTCTGCCTTTTTTTGCAAGACACTCGTACTGGTAATACAGCATAAACGGAGAGCCTGCCTGTATCATTTCCACAGGTGGATCCGTGATATAATTTTCTACGATGAACTTTTTCTCCACATCCAGGATTCCATCATAGAGCAGCATTAAAATATGTGTCTGTATGCTGAAGGTGCGGGACATGCCATACTCAGGTGAAAATCCGTCCCGAAACATTTTGTGATTAGAATCCCAGAGTTTTGTTTCCATATAAAGAAGCAGCCTCATTTGACATTCTTCGAAAAAAGCCACATCCTTCTCATATTTGTTTTTCTCTGCATATGCTGCAGCTAATCCAAAACAGTATGCCAGAACTGCCTGCTGACCCGTAACGATCCCATAATTATGAATATCCATATCTGCCCAGTCCATCATATTCCAGGCGTTAATCAGGAACCCGCCGTCCTCCTGTATAAACCCGGCATAATATTTCAGCGTCTCTTTCACTACCCCATACATTTCCGGGAAAATTTTGGTGTCTCCACTCACTTTTGCATACTGAAAAATGGAAATAATCCAGTTCATTGTCCACATGGGAATGGAAGTATTCCAGTCTGTAGGAGTCAGGGCATTTAACAGCGGGGTATTTGCCCTTGCCTCGGCAGAGAGCTGGATACTGCGTTTTATCAGATCGTAATCCCCAAACAAATATGCACAGGTAACGGCGCTGATGCCCGCATCTCCTATCCAGAAAGACTGTTCATACGTGGGACAGTCCGTAAAGCTGTCTTCCATACAGAGCTGATGCGTATGGCGGCACATTTCGAATATCCGGTTTAGCAGATAGTCATCGCATGTAAAATCTCCCAGATTCCCCGGCGCATACGTCGCATAATTGATTCTGAAATCCCGAATCCTTACTTCTTCCCTGCATTCCTGAAAAGTCAGCATGGCATAACGCATGCCTATACGTGCCATACACCGGTATGACTGCCAGCCCTCTTTGCAAATGTAGCGGACGCTGTTATTCAGCCCTATGGTATAATCAATCTCCCCCTGATACATATTTTCAAAACAGTAGATATCTAAAATGGCTCCAGCCGGCGCTTTTATGGTAAACTCAAGGCTTCCCACATAGATATCCAAGAAGTCCACAATGATCCGGTTCCATCCACCGGATGCAGGAGGGTCTATCCGGGTAACCTCCTGATTGTCCCAGAGCATTCCCAGATGTCTGGGCTGCACGGCTGACTCTGCAATCACTTTATCTCTCTTCGCCAGGGAATAGATATAAGCATTCTCATAAATATACCGGGGTTCCACATAGGTAACCGGACCACCGATTTCCACCATTTCTTTCAGGGAGGATGCGGCAAACAGACGTTTATGAATATCCGGATATTTCTCCAGCCGGTTGTACTCATCTAACCCTCCGTATACCTTTCCAAAACCATCGATCACCGGAACAATTCTGCTTGTGGGTCCTTTTACAAAAAAGTCTCCTTCCATTATAAGGTTTTCGGGAAAACACAACTCCATATGGCAATATAGATCATCAAATTTACCCGATATCTGCATCAGAAAAAAGTGCTTTCCTTCGCATAAACGCACCGGTATCTCCCGATGCTCATTGGATACCTCATACAGCTTTCCATCTATGGTAAAGTCCCCGATTATTCCATTCCAGGTTCTGTTTGGAAATGCAATCATTCCTTCCATATCCTGTGGTGCAAGAAACTCACAACCCAGGAAACCGGAAAATATCGTCTCGTCGGCATCCTTGCGTCCGGGAAAAAAAGCATTTCTGGTATTTACTGAGATCTGCTGACATCCTGGGATAACCTCCTGTATCCTTACAATCTTGCCGGGTGTCTTTGCCGTTCTCTGAAACTGACGCAGAGGATTTTGCTTTATCCTGACTTCTCTGTCTTCTCTGTTTTCCCCATCTTCCAATACCCAGGCCGTCCCCCAGTCTTTAGAAATCTCCCCGTCCTCTATCCACCTGCTGTCAAAACGGTTGGCATCGTAATAATCGCTAAATCCCAGATTAACATTTCGCTTTACTGTATGGGATATGTGACCAAGGTCTTTGGCGCATTTCGTCTCTGCCCCCGAGGCTGCCAACACTTCACCACCGGAAGATACCTGAAACCAAACGCCCCCCTCCTGCGCAACGGTCTGGTAGGTAGACCACCCGTAACTCCATACCCGCACCGCAAGAAAGTTCCTGCCTGGCTTTACATCCGGGGTTATATCATAAGTATCGTAAAATAATTCCCCCGGTCCGGATCGGATAGGCCCCCTCCCCATTTCTTTTCCGTTTAAATAGACAATATATCTGGTTATACCGCAGATCATCAGCTTTATGTCCTTTTCCATAGAAGACGTCCCGGCATAAGAATCCATACCATGTGCATCCGCAATATGAATGTCCGCAGCATGAGCATCCACACCATAAAATTCTGTGGTAAAACACCCTCTTTCATTTTCTGATGTTCGATTTTCAGAAATCCAGATCCACTTTCCCTCTATTTTTCTCTCTATTTTCCCTTCTATTTTGTCTTCTATTTTGTCTTCAATTTTATCTTCTATTTTTCCCTCCATCTTTCCCTCCGTTTTCTCCATCCTAATACCTCCTTGACCGTACATTACCGTACTTTATTTTTTGTAGTAAAGTCTTTCACTTCCGTCCTGTTTGAATTTTCAAACACACGTTAACCTTTCACGGCACCGCCGGTAAGTCCTGCCACAATCTGATCCGAGAACAGAAAATATATGATTATAACAGGGATCAGCGCAACGGTTGCCGCTGCGAATACTTTATTCCAGTTTGCAAGAAAGTTGGCAGTATAGGAGTATACCCCCAGTGTAAGGGTTCTCACAGAAGCTTTTGTCAAAAATACAAGCGGCAGATAAAAATCATTCCAGATTGTCACGAAATTCAAAAGCCCTACTGTAGCAATTACCGGTTTTGAAATAGGCGTAATAATGCTTTTAAATATCTGAAATTCACCTGCTCCGTCAATCCTTGCCGACTCAATCAGGGATTCCGGCAATTCATTAAAAAACTTTGTAAAAACAAACACTGGAAACGACATATTCGCGGTATAAATCAGCGCCAGTCCCAGCAGATTATTCGTCAGGTGAAGCCTGGAAAGCATGATATAAAGCGGCAGTATCCCCAATTGGATAGGGAACATCAGACCAACTAAAAAGTATGTCTGCAAGAACTTCCGGCTCTTAAACCGATACTGGGCAAGCCCGTATGCCACCATGGATGCCACCAGAATCAGGAGCAGTAAAGACACACCAACCAGAAAAATACTGTTAAAGAAATAGCGGAAAAATCCATCTTCTCCCAGAACGATTCTAAAATTATCCAGGGTAAATTCTTTTGGAAATCCCATGGTATTATGAATCAGATCCTGCTTTGTTTTAAAGGAGGAGAGAATCGTATTTCCGATTAAAAAAATGGATAAAAAGGTGTATATAACCAGAATTACTGAAATGATATTTTTCCCGATTAAAGCCTTTTTTGATTCAATTCTTCTGTTTGATTTTTTTTGTCGTTTTCTCATCATTTTCCCCATTACAATCCCCTCCTAATCCTTCTTACGCTTCAGTAATTTAGTAGTGACCAGAGAAAACGTAAGGATAATAATAAACATGGCAACGCTGATACTGGAACCAAATCCGATAGACGTTTCCCCGAAATAAGTGCCGCCAAAAGCGTAACGGTAGAATACCATATTGACAAAATCAATCTTATTATTCACCCCTCCCTGTGGACCAACCAGGATATAAGGGATATCAAACATCGTCAGCGCATAGATCACGCTGAGCGTAATATTCGTAGACATAGATGCGCTCAGGGACGGCAGCACTACATACCGGAACCGCTTCCATCCGCTTGCCCCGTCAATGATGCTGGCTTCAATTACTTCTTCCGGTATCTCCTGCATATCGGCATAAAAGATCATCATACCGGAACCAATACACTGCCAGATTACCACCATTACAAATATTTTAAACACCAGATCCGGATTACCCAGCCAGGCGCTTTTTGCCTGGTTTCCAAACAGGCTTCCCAGGATATCATTAAGGACCCCAATATTGGGATCAAGCATAATGATTGCAAAAAATCCTACAATTGACGTACTGATTACATAGGGTAAAAATAGCATCATGCGGATGTATTTGTGGCATTTGATCTTGATATAGATCATGTAGGCAAAAAAGATCTGCAGCGGCGTAATTACAAGCAGTACGCAGACCAGATATTTAATGTTATTGCCCAGTGCATTGAAAAATATCTTTGACATTCTGGGATCAAACATCAGTTTTTTAAAATTGTCCAGACCGATAAACTTCATGTCTCCAATGCCGCTCCATTCAAAGAAGCTGAAATATACGGCGCAGATTATCGGAACAATCATAAATATGGTATAAATCAAAAATCCCGGTGCTATAAAACCGATGTATGCCTTTCTTTTTCTCATTCCAGGTCCCCCCCTTTTTATAGTAAAATCAGGGGGTGTTGTACAAACACCCAACTGGATGGTACAACACCCCTTTTCTATCCGTCTATCTTGTTTTAACGGGTCAGTGCCGCAAGTTCATCCGTAAATTCCTGTGCTGTCATACCTTTGGTGAATACTTTTGTCTGATCCTCTTCCCATACATTTCTGGGGCTTTCCCCTTCTTTTTCCAGATATCCCAGAATATTATAATAACTCTCTGTCTGGATATCAAACTGGGCGATTTCATTAATTACTTCATTCTCCGATACAATTTTATCGGTACAAGGGATGGAATCTAATGATTTTATCCAGGCTGTCTGTCCTTCCAGGCTGGCAAAATAGTTTACAAATGCAAGGGCTGCGTCCGGATTTTCGGTATCCTCGCTGACAGAGAATCCAACGGAACTGGTTCCTACAAACGGTCTTGTCCCATCTTCTGTAGGCAGCTGGAATGCACCGAAATTCAGTTCGGGGTTATTTTCCTGGATGGTCTGGATATTCCAGGTTCCTTCGATACACATAGCTGCGTCCCCTTTGGAAAATGCAAGCAATGCCCCGGATTCATCCACTCCGGTATATCCTGGTCCATAATATCCTTTATCTGCCCATTCTAACATTTTGTTATATGCCGCTACTACTTTCGGATCATTTACCTTTGCTTCGCCGGTATCCACATATCCCTGAATCCAATCCAATGCCGTGGCAGCCAGCACCGGTTCAAACTGGAATAAGATTGCCCACGGATCGGAAGCACTAAATGAAATCGGAAGATAGCCTGCATCATTGACAGCAGCCAGAGCAGCTTCAAAGTCACTGAATGTCTTCGGTACTTCCAGTCCCAGTTCTTTAAAAATGTCTTTGTTGTAGAACACTGCACGTCCGCCTACTTCTGCCGTAGGGGATGCGTAGACCTTATCGTCTACCTTAACAAGGCTCATTGCACTTGTCCCGTCGTATAAAGAGAAATCCACTTTATCCGTCAGATCCATTAACAGTCCCTGTTTTACATAAGCCTCCAGATTCGTGGTTGCGGTTCCGTTTGTCCAGAACAGATCCGGTGTTTCCCCAGCCTGCATAGCTGTCTGGAGGAGATTGTAATACTGGTCGGAAGTTTTAATCTGGTACTCCACCTCCACATTTGGATATTTTTTATTAAATCCTTCGATTACGGCTTTCAGCGGTGCCTCAAACTGCGCCGTATGCTCCCAAACCACCAGTTTACCGCCAATGTCTGCCGCATTTGCATCCCCGCCTGTACTTTCTTTCTCTGATGCCTTATCTGTCGCCGCTTCGGTGGTTTCAGAAGCCTTAGCCTGTGTTTCTTCTGCCTTTTCCGTATCCGCAGCCGCTTTGCTGGTCTCCGCCGCCTTCGTCTCTTTTGCCTGTGTCTCCGTCGGCGCTGTGCCGCCTCCGCACCCTGACAAAATACCTGCCGCCATACTTACGCACAATAAAGCACTGATCATTTTCTTCTTCATATTGATACCTCCCATATCATTTGATGTATTTATTCTAACAAGAAGGCTTCTTTTCCACTAGTAAGAAAATTTACTCATTTATTCAATATCTTTCTGTCTTTTTACGCTTCCCTTCATCCTGTTCACAAAATTATGATTTGTTCACAAAATTTAGATCGGATTCCATAAATCCTCCTTTTCGAAACTCTCCAACCGTTTTTCCGGTAATCTGCTTGAAAACCCGGAAAAAATAATTACTGTTGGTTATTCCTACCTTTTCCGCAACTTCCTCCACCGACTCTTCTCCCTTTAACAACATCGGTTTTGCTTTTTCTATCCGAAGGTAATTGAGATAATGAACAAAAGTATCACCTGTATGTTTCTTGAAATATTGGCAGAAATAAGCCGTACTCATATGAAAATGTTCGGCAACCTCCTTCAGAGAAAGTTCTTTGGCATAGTTCTCTTCCAGATACAATTCCATTTTTTCAGCGATACTCTCTTTATCCATGAGATAAGACTGCACCCGTTTTCGAATATCCGACAGCCACAACAGAAGTTCCTGCCCGGAATCGAAACCATTTACCCAGATATAATTCGGTACTTCCTCCCCGGGAAACAGTTTATGAAGCTCTGTCTGGTAATATTTACTCAGATAATCTTCCATCTCATGTATAAACCTCACTGCCTGCAGCTTTACCTCTTCCGGCGGCCGGTTCGCCTCCTTCTCCGCTTTTAAAAACCGCTCCATCTGTATCGATGCCTGCTCCATCCAATGCTCGCTGAATGCTTCTTCTTTTTCAAATACAGGCGCAGGAATTATCTGTTTAAGGGGGATGGCAGCCTGAAGATCAATCAGTCTGGACATTTCATAGTAAAAAGACAGACTGCAGCCCTCTTTGGCTTCTTTATAATAATGATTTACCTGACTAAGACTGTCAAATGTCTCCGTAATAGAAAGATATAGATTTTTATTAAAGTAATTTTTCATATTCTTTCTGGCATTCTGATAAAAGTCCAGTACTTTCTTATTGACCTGTTCGGTGGTCTCCTCCGGTTCAAAGCGCAGAATACAGAATACTTCCTTCCCATGCCGTAAAAAGCACTCTCCCATATGATTAATATTCAATATCTCCTGAAGAATCTCAACGATAAAATCATAATCGGTATTTTCTTCACTGATTGTAGTCCGCTCTCCGGTTCCCCTCAGATTTATATAGGCTATGCGATAACATTGATCTCCCTCTCCGTCTTCAAAAAAAGCCGGATTGTCATTTCTGCCGGTGGAGATCATCCCCTTTTTTAATTTTTTCTGGTAAATCTCGCAAACCAGTTTGGGAAGCTCATCTTCTGACAGCTCATGCTTTAATATGTATTTATCCACCCCCAGCTCCATGGCACTTCTGGCATAAGAGAAGTCTTCATAGCAGCTCAGAACAATCACTGCCATATGGGTCATCTGGGATTTCAGATGCCGGATCAGATCAAGCCCTGTCTCTCCGGTCAGACGAATGTCCGTAATCAGAACATCTGCCGTATTCTGCCGAAAATAATGTTCCGCATCTTCACCGGAGCCAAAAGCTGCCGCCACTTTCAGTTCAGCTGAATATTCATCCAGACACATTTTCATACCTAAGCGGACCAGCATTTCATCTTCTACAATTACAATATTAATCAAAATTTTCACCATCCTCCCCGCAAATAACCGGAAGCCGCAATAGAACCTCCGTCCCTTCGTTCTCACAGCTTGCGATAGACACCCGGTAGCTCTCCCCATAGTTTAAGCGGATCCGCTCCATGACATTAACGATACCCACGTGATCCATCCCCTTGGAGGTATCCTTCGCATCACAATCCGCCAGAACACTGGTGTCAAATCCTTTTCCGTTATCTGTGATCTTTACATAAAGTGCATCCTCTTTATAAAACTCCATAAGGATTCTGCCCCCATCCGGCTTGTCTCCAAACGCATACTGAATACAGTTTTCCACAAAAGGCTGCAGAAGGAGTTTTAATATTTTTAAGTCTCTTAGTTCCCCTGGCAGATCATATTCAAAATCAAAATTCATGAACCGCATTTTCTGGATATACACATAGCAGCCCAGCAGTTCTACTTCCTGCCCAAGGGTTATTTCCTCATTGGTATTATAGGTAACGCTGACCATGAGTTTAATCAGGGACTCAATCATCTTCTTAATGTTCGTCTGCTTATTTGCCGCCGCCATCCATTTAATTGTATTCAGGGTATTATAAATAAAATGCGGTCCGATCTGCATAGAAAGTACTTTAATCTTTTCTTCATTCTTTGCCTTTTCTTCCTCCCGGATATCCTGGATCAGACATTGTATCTCATCCACCATATAGTTGAAATTTGCTGTCAGCATTCCCATTTCATCCGCGCTTGGGTTTTCCTCAATCCTTTGAAAATCCCGCTGGGACACTCTGCGAAGTCCTGCACTTAAGTTTTGCATTGGCTTGAAAATATAGTGGGACAGAATGTAATATGCCGTAAACAGGAAAACCGCATAGAGGCATGCCGTCACCGCCGCCATCCATTTAATATAATTCACATCCTTAAAAATAACACTTTGATCCGTCACCGTTAAGAGTACCCAGTCGTTTACTTCAGACGAGGAGCAAACCACCGTTTTTTCTTTTCCGGTATCCGGGTCATGATAGGAAAAGGATCCGTTTTGCTGCGTAAGTGCCTTCGTAAACAGTTCTCCATTCTGAACCATCCCTGTCTCTTCTTTATAATTGCTGGTCACGATGTGCCTGTTCTGGGAAACTATATAGTAATCCGTACCCTCTTCATGATATATGGGATTTTTTAAAATATTTGTAAACAAATCCTCTGAAAAAAACAGCCAAAGTGTCCCTACATTCTGATTCGCTGAGTTGATTGCCCGGGCCAGTGCAAAGTTTTTTGGTCTCTGGTTATAGGATGCCGACATCTGTTCGGTGGGAATCCAGACCACTTTCCCTTTCTTATCCAGAACCTGATCCAGATGTTCGTCCAGGTATTCCTCCCAGTTCAGATAGTGATAACCGGAATTATAAATCGTTCCATCCAGATCCAGTACGGCGGAAACAATATATTTCTCAGAATTCACGATACTGCTTAGCAGCTGGGATATGTACTGGTCTTCCTTTGAGTAGTCCTCCCGGTTAATGTAATTCTTGGCAGCCTCATTATAATACAGGGACATGGAAGTATCCTTAAAACTGGAGAACTGCAATTCGATATTTTTATGAGTTTCTTTCATGATGTTCTGCTTTTCTGCAATGATACTCTTTAACGCATATGAAAAATAGCTTTTTACAAAAAAACCTAAAAAGAAAATGCTTGGAATGATAACACAGACAACAAAAATAACAATAATCTTGCTTTTTAGCTGAAAAATGAATTGATGATGGCGTCTTTCTTCCATAGAACCCCCCGTCCTATTAAAAAAATCAGTATATTTTGATATTTTTCCCTATATTTTAATATATAACAAAAATGAAAGAATGTCAAAAAGGACAACCTTTTGCAGGCTGCCCTATCTATCATTCTCATATTTTCTTTTAAAATGTTTGTTCCGATCATTCATTTTCATAATGAACCCGAACCATAATATCCTGGTTATAATTTCCAAAACCGGCACCAAAAAGCGTAAGTCCGCCCACATGCTCCGATTCCTTCTCCACTTCAAAACGAAACCGGATAATCCCTGCCTTTTCCAGCTGAAGCTGGTCCAGTCCCACATCCGATATCTGAAGTCCGTCCACATATGTACCACTTTGGTTAATGACCAACAGTTTTAAAAGACCGTACTGGTTCAAGGTTCTGCTCCACCACAACGGCGTATAAATGCCGTGTCTTCCTCCAAAATCACCGGGACTTGTCCATTTTCCAAGGGACTGTCCATTGAGTTTGAAGGTGACATCCGACATCCATTCATTGTTATAACTAGGTGCCTCAGATGAAATCTCAAAACACAGCGTGATCTGTGATATCTGATGACCAGGCGATAATAATCTGGACATATTATACTCCACATATCCCTGGGTAAACCAGATGATGCCGGCATCCACGTGCTCGGGACTTGCAAAATCTTCCGGATTATCCCAGCCACCAATGCGGTGGTCCCCTGTAGCCAGCCCACAGGTGGGGTATACCTCATAATCGCAGTAATCCCCTACCTTAAACTCTGTCTCTAACAGGCTCATTTCTTTTTTGTCCTGTTCCTTTGCATCCAACAGAATCTCATCTACCTTCAGCCGGCAGATTTTCTGATTTCCCCTTCCGCCGCATTCTGTCAGTACATCGATGATCCCCGCCTCTGACAGTTTTTTAATATGGCTGGTAATGGCTCCATTTGTAATATGAAGCGCCGATGCCAGTTCCCGCATATTCATTTCTTCATTTTTTATAAGCAGCTTTATGATATTCACTCTGAGATCGGAACCCAGGGCTTTAAATATCGAAGCGCCTTCTTCTAAACTGTTTATAACCAGCATATTTTATCCTCCCTGAAATACTCATCCGTATCTTAAAAGTGAAATTTCTTATGCAGTTCCACCATAAAATCTTTCCATCTAAAGATAACCAGTGCCGCAATAAATAAAAATGACAGCCCTGAACAGATCACAGAAGGATAGTGGACGCCAACGCACCCGGTCAAAAGCAGCAGAAACGGGACAATTCCAACACCTGCTGACATCACATAATAGATCATATACTCCGGCGGAGTTAATTGCTGTACCTTGGAAATTGTCAGAATCGAAATGGTGGTTAACAGGCTGATACCCGGCAGTACATAATCAATCGACCACCTGTTCCACCCCGTAAATGCATCCCAGGCGAGGCAACAGGCAATGATAAGCAACAACTGCCACATGGCATTTTTCAGCAGATTCCGCCGCTTGTAAAAGCCTACTGCAAGTGCCAGCCACATACAGAGCATGGCGCCGCTTACAAACAGTGACCAGATGCTGTGTGGCGTTATAATTACATTTGCCATCACACAGATGACCACGGCTGCCAGGCATAAGAAGGAAAACAGCTTAAAAAACTGCATTCCGGGATATACCGGTTTTCTCTTTTCCGGATATTTATCCTTTAACATCTCCACTTCAATGCCCTGTTCATTTAAAATGCGGAAGAAATTCCGCTGTACATTTTCACTTTCAAATCTGGATGTAAAACTCAGAACAACATGGTCTTCAAAGGAGCACATGCAGAGTTCCGTTTTTGGCGTACTGGTGAACACATGGAACCATTTAATATAAGGCCGGTATACTTCCGGCATGTCCACAACGCCCATATTTGAAAAGATTGCGGTTACATTTTTGGAGGTAAACTTTGCCGCTGCAAGCAGACAGAGATTTTTAAGCGCCAGCGGTGCCACTCTCAAAAAAGGATTCTGCTCCAGGTTCATGAATTCGTTCATCCTGCCAGCAACCCGCTCCTTGGTAAGTTCACTTTTAAAAAATTCTTTCACATGGTTTACCACGTCTTTAAATGTGGTAACGCCAGTTTCAAACTGGTATCCCGCATCAATCCAGCTGAAAAAGTTAAGCATGGACTGGGATGGAAAATATTTGCGCAGATTAACCGGAATCATCAGAACAACCGGATATTTCTCCTGTCTGGGACCCATTTCCCGGTGAATAGCGCACAGATAGACTGCTGTGAGAAATACGGTCATTGACACGCCATATTCCCTGGATTTATCTAAAAGCTGCTTTACGGAAACCATTCCTTCCGTAATGTGCATATTTTCATAATCTGATTTCAATCCCCGCAATTGATAAGAATGAACTGATTTTTGTTTCTCATCTGCTTTCTCATCTGCTTTTGTTTTGGAATAATATTTAAAGAAGCTGTCATCTTCCATGTCTGCATCGGTAAGGTTCTGTGTGTCCAGAGGTACTTCTTCCGGAAAATCCTCTTTGTGGGCAGCCAGAATATAATTTTTCACCAGTTCCCTGGTAAACTGCATCGCTCCCGTACCATCGGTCAGCGCATGGAAAACCTCAAAGTTAATTCTGTTTTTAAAATAGGTTACTTCAAATAAAAGACTCTTCTTATCCCGGACATAGATATTGCTGCACGGAAGCTTACTTTCTTCTTTCACTACAGGGCGCAGAGGACTTTTCTCCAGATAAAACCAGAAAAAACCTTTTCGCATCACAGAACAGAACATGGGATAAGCCTCTATGGTTTTGTCCAATGCCTCCTGCAGGATTTCTTCCCGAATCGTTTCCTTTAAATCACAGGAAAAGCGAAATACTCTGGTATCCTTTTTTCCGCTGGTAGCCGGAAATATCTTCGCTGCATTATCTAATTTTCGCCAACGGGTCAGCTTGGTCTCAGCCATTTCCTAGACCCCCTTTAAAAAACTGTTTATAATTTCAAAACTCTCCTGAACATGGTAACTCATAATGCCGAGCGCAAAAAAACCATGCAGGGCATCCTGAATGCGATGCACCTCCACTGCATTTCCCGCTTCGATTAATTTTCTTGCATATTCCTCTCCTTCATCTCTAAGAGGATCAAATTCAGCCGTAATAACCAGCGTCCTGGGCAGTCCGGAGAAATCCCGTGCCAGCAGCGGTGCAAAGTACGGACTCTGCCGGTCTTCGTCACAGCTTTGGTACAGATCCAGATAGTCGCTCATCTTCTTTGCCGTCAATAAAAAATCCGTCCCGTTTTCCTGTACCGATGGAAAAGGGGATTTTTCTGAATAATCATTGCTGACAGCCGGATAAATCAGGATCTGCCTCTGTGGGACAAATTCCAGCCTGTCCCTCGCCATCTGACAGATTGCTGCCGTCAGGTTTCCTCCCGCACTGTCTCCGATAATGGTAATCCGCTCAGGGTCAACATTTAAAATCAATCGGTTCTGATAGACTGCTTTTACAACTGCATAACAGTCCATAAGCCCTGTTGGGAAACGGTGTTCCGGTGCAAGCCTGTATTCTATGGATACCACAACATGACCGGTGCTTTTCGCCATACGGGCGCAGACACGATTATAATTTTCAACGCTTTCCGTAACCCATCCGCCGCCATGGATGAAAATCAAGACCGGACAGGTATTGCCGCATGTTCCTTCCCCGGTCAATATATCTTCTTCCGGCATATAGATTCTGACCGGCACCTGATAATCACCATTGTATATCTTATCATCAATTGTCTTATAGAAAACCTTTAACGGGTCAATCGCCTTCAGATTAGCCAGATGCCTGGCTGACTCTATTTCGATTCCACCATAAGACAGCGCCTTCAGTGCCAGCCTGAGCGGTTTATTTATCGCCATTCTATTCTCCTTTGGTATTCAGCTGTCCCTTAACCAGAAGCAGATTAAAGCCCATTGGATTTAAGACAATTCCCTTTGCCTGCTCCACTACAACTTTATTCAGATTCTGGAACGGCATTGCAATCGCCCTGAATTTCTTTTCTTTATTAAATTTATGAAACTCTCCCGGATCCGTAAATACCGGCTGGTAAACATCCCCATTCTCGTATTTCACAAATGGCACCATAATGTTTTTATTATCTCTGGTCAGTTCTTTGGGCTCTTCTTCGCCTTCTTTTAATTCCTGGAACTGAATCGGCACCAGATAGTTTCCTCTTCTTATATTAACCAGCATCTCTTCTTCTAATTCCCGAAGTCCCTGTTTTTCTTCTTTTTCAACAGGTCTTCTCAGTTCCTGCATGAAATAAAGTGCCGTCAGCTGCAGTTCCGGGTTCAATACCGGTATTTTTTCTTTCGGCGCATTGGTATAATCCGGCTTTTTGCACAATTCTTCCAGCTGGATCTCCAGGGAATTCACCCCGTGGTCAATTACCACTGCATTTGCTCCCATGGGGAATAAGTTAATATAAAAACCGAGGAACTGATCCTTATTGAATTTAATAATCTGAACCGGATTCTTTACCTCATTTAATTTTCCTGCTTCCCGCTGAGCAAACTGCTCTCTGGAAAATATGAAAATCTGGTCATTAAAAGTTTCTTCATCACAATGAATATAGGGCATGTTGGTTCCTTTGGAAAACAGTACAAACATTTCCTCTAATACTTTTAGTTTTTCTAAAACTACATTATAAAGAAATTTGGATTTTGTCTCAAAAAACTTAAACGCATTTTCATCTTCTTTATTCTGTTCCATTAAAGATCTTCCGGTCTGGCATAAGATAATGATCTCCTGCATATCCAGCTCTTTATATTTTTCAACCTGAAAGTCATTGCTGACTAATAATTTCTTAAGTTCCTGTTGTCTTTCCTCAGTCATAGTTTTTCCCCTTGTGTTTTATTTTATGTGAATATATGAATTTATTATACACTACCATTTTAAAAAAGTCAGCACTTATTTGGGAGTTTTGTGGTGGAAAATGGGAATTATGGTTACTTCTATCGAAATGAGAGATATAAGATTGACGGAATTTCCTGCATATTTTGACAGAAAAACTATTCAATTTCACTACTTTAGGATTTCCTGCATATTTAATAGTACATTGATAATATTTGATTTTATTATTGATGTAATCCAGAATGTAATAAAGGAGTGATATAGATATGTATAACGATAATCAGCTAAATGGCATTGATTTACTGCAGGATGTGGGCGCCACAGGGCCTACGGGACCAACCGGACCTACGGGTCCCACCGGGGCAGACGGCAGTGTGGGTCCCACGGGTGCCACCGGCGCTACCGGGGCTAACGGTTCCACGGGGCCTACCGGTGCAAGAGGTGCTACCGGCGCAAATGGTGCTACCGGCAATACCGGACCTGTCGGCAGCGCAGGCGCTACCGGCGCGAATGGCTCTACCGGACCCACAGGGGTTACCGGACCTACCGGCGCAAATGGTTCCACCGGACCTACCGGCGCTACTGGCAGTACCGGACCTAATGGTGCTACCGGCACCACCGGTGCCATGGGCAATACCGGTGCTACCGGCGCGAATGGTTCCACCGGACCTACCGGAGTTACTGGCGCTACCGGAGCAAACGGCAGCACGGGACCTACCGGCGCAATTGGGGCTACCGGACCTAACGGAACTACCGGCAGCACAGGACCGCGAGGTAATACAGGTGTTACCGGCGCAAACGGAACTACCGGACCCACCGGGACTACGGGCGCTACCGGCGCAAACGGAATCACTGGTCCCACCGGGGCTGCAGGTTCTACCGGCGCTGCAGGAATCACCGGAGCGACCGGGGCTATCGGCGCTACCGGGCCTACCGGCGCAAACGGAGAAACCGGTGTGACGGGTGCCACCGGACCTACCGGCGCAAACGGCATTACCGGACCCACCGGCGCTACCGGAATCACCGGGGCTGCAGGCGCTACCGGAGGCACCGGATCTATCGGGGCTACAGGACCTACCGGGTCCGACGGAATCACCGGACCTACCGGCGCCACCGGCACAACCGGGTCAACCGGGGCTGATGGTGCAGCCGGACCTGCCGGACCAAACGGGGCTACGGGTGCCACCGGGGCAAATGGTCCCGTTGGACCTACCGGATTAACCGGCGCTACCGGCGCAAATGGGGCTACGGGTGCCACCGGACCCGATGGGGCTACCGGTCCTACGGGAGCAGACGGTCTAGAGGGTCCTACCGGTACGCTCTCATTTGTACAACTGAATTTGCTCTATTTTTCTCTTAAAACATATTCTAGCAACCCTTCACAGCCTTCATAAACATCCGCATAAGTCCTGTCAAAATTACCGGTATACCATGGATCCGCAATATCCCGGGGATTGTCGCTAAAATCCAGGAGTTTAAACACCTTTTTATCTCTGTCCTCACCCATAATCCGAATCATATTCCGGATATTAGCCTGTTCCATTCCTATGATATAATCATATTTCTGATAATCTTTTTCAGTCAGGCGAACGGCTCTTTTTCCATCCACTGAAATATTGTACTGCTTTAATTTCTTCCTGGTTCCGGGGTGAACCGGATTACCAGTCTCTTCGCTGCTGGTTGCCGCTGAAGAGATAACGAATAAATCGCTGAGACCTCTTTTTTTAACCATATCTTTAAAAACGAATTCCGCCATGGGGGATCTGCAGATGTTACCCAGACAGACGAATAGTATTTTTATCATAAATCTTATAACTCCTTATATCTTGGTTTTTCCATTACATCATATCTCATTATATTTCAAATTCTTCCCTTTAATCTTCTCCACCGGATACTTCTCGCCATTCTTCTGAATCTTCTTCTCTAAAATAGCACCCAGATCAATATGATTCATCTGCGCAAACCGCAGAACAAAAAACAAAGTATCAGCCAATTCCTCTTCTATATGTTCTCTCTTTTTGTGATCTGTGAAAAACTGCTTCATTTCTTCCTCTGATTTAAACCGAAAAATATCAAGCAGTTCATTTGCCTCTGTGGAAATTCCGATGGCAAGATCTTTGGGATTATGAAACTGGTCCCAATCCCGGGCTTCACAAAAATTTTTAACTGTTTCCATTAATTCTTTTACTGTATGTTCATTCATCTTCTAACCTCACTAAATAGCGGCATCTTTCAATGCTTTTCTCAGTTCTTCATCACAGGCATAAATATAAAGTCCGTTCACACCACGTGTCATCAGCACCCTTACCTCATGTTGTATTAATATCTCACCAAACTTTTCTTTTGATCCGTCTGATAAGGTACGATTTTGAATAACTGGTTTTAGATTTTCAATTTTTGTCATAATGTACCTCCATATACTGCCGAAACAGAACATTTATCCATATATTACCACATTTTTATTGAAAATTCATTCCTTTTCTCGTCTTTTCCCAATTCGATAATTTCATCAAATAAAATCTGCCTATAGAACTTTTCCGCTATTCCCTTTTACTATTCATAAAAGATTTTATGGTCAAATACCACGCATGCTCCCCCGGAATTCAAATTACAGACTTTAATTGTACCACCCAGTAATTCCACTAACTGCCTGGTGATATACAGCCCCAAACCGGAATGTCCGTCTTTGGTTTGCCGGGCTTTATCGCCTCTGTAAAATTTCTCGAATACTCTTTGCATATCCTCCGTACTAAATCCTGTTCCGGAATCCCTGATTTCATAGGAAATATACTGATTTTCAGCTTTAACCGCTATCCATATCTGCCCTCCTGTGGGAGTGTAGCGCAGGCTGTTAGCCAATATATTATCCAGTATCCGCTCTAGTTTTCCGGGATCTGTCAGAAAAGAGTTCGGAATATCTCCCCGGAGATTTAATCGGATGGTGATTTCTTTTCGTTCCGCCTGGAATTCATAATCATGTACTTTACGCTCCATAAATTCAGACAGATTTACCGGAACCAGATTAAGCGGTACAGCAGAACTTTCCAGATCAGATGTATATTGCATTTGCCGCACCAGAGAGACACTTTTTTCAATATTTTCTTCGATGACATCCAGGTATTGCTGCTGTTCTTCATTCACTTTTGTATCATCAATCAACGCTTCTGCGTATGCTTTTATGACAGACAGCGGAGATTTCAGGTCATGTGCCAGTGCCTCCACCATTTCCACCCGTTCCTGTTCCATCCTCCACTGGGCAGACAGGGATTTTTTCAGTTCATCTTTCATTTCTGTGAAAGCAGTGCATAGTTCACCCAGCTCATTTTGAGCATGATAATCTATTTCGAAATCCAGATTTTTATCTATTATCTGGCGGGAGCCTTCTTTTAAAAGCTGCAGGGGTCTGGTAATATTTTTCGACAGCATCCTGGAAAACAGAATAATAAATGCAATGAAATAGAACAATGGAGACAAAACCACTAAGATAATTGCATAGTTTATCCAGGTATTGCCGTTGTTTGCCGTAGATAAGGTTAATTGATAGGCAAGGGAAACAGCACCTTGTATTTTTCCATAAGCATCAATAACGGGCACGATACGAATATAATTTCCGGCGATGAGCAGCGTCATATTCAGTCTGTCATAGAGCTGTTCTTTTGTTTCAAATATCCGGTCCGAATATGTGCCATACAAAATATTGCCATTCTCGTTTACAACCTGATAGGAAAGTCCGGTTCCCTGAATGACATTTTCAAGCCCCTCTTCACTGGCTAAAGACAGAATGTCTGATTTTTTTCCCCGGACATAGTCTGTTATTTTAGGAATCTGCTGTTCATAATAATTCTGTGGATTGATCTTATTGTTATGAACAGCATGTTGAAACAGCACGATTGCCCCCCCATAAGTAAGCAGTGTTGCAATTAAACTGGCAGTTACAATCAACACCAGTGTGATACGAAATTGTACTGTAAGTGAGCGGTTCTTCATCATAATTCCCCTTCTACATTTTATTCCATCTATACCCAATCCCCCAAACCGTGGAAATATAAGGAACTGAAGGCGTAACAGCAGCAAACTTGGTGCGGATATTTTTAATCCGCTCCACTACCGTTGTATCATCCCCCTTAGAATCATATCCCCATACATTTTCATAGATCTGTTCTCTTGAAAAAACCTGTCCAGCATGAAGGGCAAGCAGTTCTACAATCTCATATTCTCTTTTTGTCAGATAAATTTCCTCATTGCCAATGTAGACAGTCCGCCCCCGTAAATCCAGCGAAAGGCTGCCAAAGTACAGTTTCAGACGTTTATGCTCGGTATTCATATATTGCGATCGTTTCTCTCGCCGTAAATTCGCTTCGATTCGCGCCATTAACTCTCTTAGCCCAAAGGGCTTTGTGATATAATCATCCCCGCCAAGCGTCAGACCTTTGATTTTATCCGTTTCTGACTGTTTGGCACTTAAAAACAAAATGGGGCATAGCACATCATTTCGGATGGCATGGCAGACTTCAAAACCGTCTGCTTCCGGCATCATAATGTCCAGGATGATAAGATCCGGCTGTCTCTTAGCAAGTTCTATACCTTTCCTGCCGTCATCTGCTGTCATTACTTCATGCCCTTTCATTTTTAGTTTTTTCTCCAATAGAGCAGTCAGTTCTCTTTCATCATCAATGATTAATATTTTACTCAACTTTACATCGCCTCCCATACCTATGCATTTCGGACAGGCTTATTACAGCCTGCCCCTATAGTATCCGCCAGTTTTTCCCGTTGGTCAAGTTAATGAAATTATTGGTAACGAACCCGCTTGTGGCAATTAGCCTTTATTCGCTTACTTCCCTGCCTTCCCATCTGCTAAACCAGAGCATTCCGGCAGCCAGAAAGAGAAATAGTCCGATTCCGGTGAGGATTAACTCTAATCTTACTATTCCGCCCACTGAAGTGTTGACAGCTGACGATCCTGCCTGAAAATAGACTGCAGGTATCATTGACATTTTTACCGGCCAGGACCAGGGAATGATCATCCATAATCTACCTCCAATGCCCGTAGCCCCGATCAAAGCAGCCATCAGGATTCCGCCCATACTGATTCCAATGGATGCCCCCATTCCCCATAACAGGCTTACCCACAAATGTATTGCCAATATGGGAAGCGCTCCCACGACAGCAAGGGAAGCGGCCAGAATAAACATAGAAATATGCTCTCCCTCCGGCATAACCAGCTTCATTCCCAGACAGAGGATAATTGTCGCAATAAACGTGGAGCACATCAGGCAGATTACCAGCATCAGAAA
Source organism: uncultured Robinsoniella sp. (assembly GCA_900540475.1). GTDB lineage: Bacteria > Bacillota > Clostridia > Lachnospirales > Lachnospiraceae > Robinsoniella. The sequence goes on from UQGG01000004.1 coordinate 21,956, forward strand.
CTTTCCCAAATACAACTTCTTCCTGGAAATCTTTGTATTCAGAAAACCTGCAAAATTTCCTGCCAGTTCTTCTTCGTGTATCATAAATCCAGACAACATCCCCACTCCTACCGGAATAATGATTGCTGTCCATATAACAAAATAACCTTCATAAACAAACTCAGATGTAATGCCGCTGCTGGCTGACAGATACGCCACTATACAAAGAGCCGCAATTACAGGCATGCAAAAAGTAATCCAGCGAATCGCGGTGCGTTTTGTTTTCAGCCATTCCGATGATAATAATCTGATCAATATATCTCCCTCCTTCTAAACCAAACGCCTGAAATTGCAGTGATGATGATAAGCAGGATCACAGAAACGGCAATTCCCACTGGTATAGCAGAAGTGTTAAGCAGCGGATCTCCGGCATTTAGTACGGTGCCGTTGGGATGAATCCCGATAATCGGACACATTAGCCTCGTTGCCAAGGACCAGGGTATCACAAACCAGTAAGACTGAGACGCTGCTATAATCCCTACAATCATCCCTGCAAATGCGACTCCCATACTGAAAAGTATCCCCTTCCAGACAGCCGCAAAGAGCTGTATAGGAATTAACACCAGAGATGCCAGCCAGCATACGAGACAACCGGTTATAATCTGACTTATGGGTATCTCACCTTTTGAAAAGAGGAGTACCGGAATCATTACGGAGATAAACAGTACCAGTGTTGAAAAGAAGCTGTGCACTGCCATAGCTGCCACCTTATGCATCCAGAAAACCGAGGGCGAAATATCATGTACCAGAAGTGCGCGGTAATTACCAGTCTTCTTTTCCTGTGCGGCTGCCATGCTGCCGAACAGCCCCATACCAAGGGGAAGAAATATCATTGGCCACCAGTTAAAAACTAATACAATGATTCCTTTCCAGGAGTCGGAAAGAGATGGTATCAGCAATCTGATCACAATGGAATAGAGTGCAAAAAACAATGGAATCCATATAATCAGCTTTCTGATCAATGTTCTTCTATATTTTAACAATTCAGATTTCAAACCGTTCATTCTGCTTTTCCCCCTTTGAGAATGACATCCGTAAAAAACGCTTCCAGATCTTCATCAGGATCAGGAACCCCCTGAAATAAAAGCCTGCCTCCGCTGATGATTCCGATTTCATCTACAACCTGGGCAACTTCCGATAAAATGTGGCTGGAAAGAATAACTGTAATCCCCCTTCCAGGCAGAGAAGAAATGAATTCACGCAATTCCTGAATTCCAAAGGGATCAAGACCATTGGTGGGTTCATCCAAAATGAGTAATTCCGGTTGATTCAGCAGGGCTGTCGCGATTCCCAGCCGCTGTTTCATTCCCATTGAAAACTGCGATGCTTTCTTTTTTCCGGTATCTTTTAAATCAACTGTTTTCAGCACTTCGTGAATCTTATCATTTGGGATTCCAAGAAGCCTTGTATGTACCAGTAAATTTTCTTCTGCCGTAAGATTTCCATATAGAGCAGGCGCCTCAATCAAAGCACCTATTTTAGCAAGCGCTTCCCGCTTCCAGGGCTTTCCCTTAAAGATAATCTGCCCTTCTGTGGGCCTTAGAAGCCCAACAATCATTTTAAGTGTTGTGGACTTTCCTGCTCCATTTGGTCCCAGAAGACCATAAATACTATTTTTCTCAATCTGCAGGGAGATATTGCTGGCTGCCATTTGATCACCAAATCGTTTTGATAAATTTTTTGTTTCCAAAATTAAATTTTCCATATCTGATCATCCTTTCCTGTAATAGTTTCAATATCGTTTGGTCTATTACAGAAATGATCTTAGCATATAAAAATAACGTTTCTATAACGCACTTCCATATTCCTTTTTCATTTTCTAATTCAATGAAAGTCCATGAAGCGACAGTCTTCTGCAAACGAAAAAGCACATCCCCTCAGACGTGCTTTCTAAATAAATATATATTCATTATTTTAATTCATTATCTTTTATCTTAAGCAATTCCCTTATCAACCGGTGCCATCAGTACTTTTCCAGTACCACGGTAGACATTCACAAGTCCTTCTCCGGAAGCAGCTGAGCCGATCAGTGTTTTTCCGGAACGCTCAACTGTGAAATCCAGGCTGCCGCTCCATGCAATCGCCATGTTCCCATCGATTTTCAGAACATCGTTATTTAAGGTAATCTCGATTAGTTCTTCCCGGGGAGACGGAGATTCCAGGCATAACACACCGGCACCATTTACACTGAGGTTAAAAAGCCCTTCATTTCCGGCTACCGCTGATGAAAGATTTGACCGCATTACTGCTTTATGTTTTAAATTAGAATCACAGGCTAAAAATAACCCATCGTCCAGAACGATAGAACCATTCCAATCCTGAACATCAATCAGTAAAATATGTTTATAGGTAGGCTCCAGAACTAAGGTGCCATCTCCGGTATATTCGGGCTTAATAGCTGATTCACCGGTAACTTTTCCACGCACGGCTTTGCTGAACAGATCACCCACTCCTTTAATTCCGGTTGTGGCATTGACATTACCGACCATCCACTGCATTGCTCCAGCCTGAAGCGTGATATTTGCTTTGGTCATATCACAGATTACCTGTCTTTTGCGAATATTCATAGCATTGCAGAAATATGCCATCTGTGCATCCGACGGCATTACACTTAAATCACGCTCATACTCAATAACCGTAAATGGACCCATTGACCCCAGAGTTTTAATATCATCATTTTCTGTTAAATTTGAAATACTGTACATATAAAATCCTCCTGATTTTCCTGATGCTGCGTTTTCATGATATTTGAGATATCTTGTCACTGCGTTCTTATGTTTTTGATTATAACAAATTTCCACCTGCAACACAATTTATTTATTGTGCATATGAATGAAATGTAAAATAATTAATATTGCTATATCACAACTGTTATGCTTATCCTATGATTTATATGTATCAGCGTTTCTTCTTTTATAAAAGCTCATAGTCAATTTTTACCTGCTCCTGCTCTTCCAGAATCGCGATCAGCAGTTGTAATACGCGCTCTGGATCCGGGAGTATCTCATGTTGCCCCCCGAATACAGGCTTTCCCTGGTCTGGGCGCTCTGCTTTATGTATCTCTAATACAAGCTCATCCTCATTAAATTTATTTAAATCAGCATTATTCAATTCCCTGCAGCCCCTATTGACCTCATCCCTATAAACTATGCTTCCTCCATAATCCTGTTACAGCACATAAGCGCTCATAATCCTCTGCCATTTTTCATAAATTGCTTAACATAAGGAGGGATTCAAAATGATGCCAGAACAATCCCAGCCTGTCAAACGCTGTGCACTTTATATTCGGGTATCTTCATCCGAACAGGCAATGCACGGGAAATCCCTGGAGGCCCAAAAAATGTACCTGGAAGAACACGCCGTAAAAAATTCTTATAAAATTGCAGGTATTTATGCAGATGAGGGAAAGACAGCCAGAAAGGAATTAAAAAAAAGAAAAGCGATCCATGCACTGCTGGAATCAGTAAAAAGGGATGAGATCGATGTAATATTATTCTGGAAAATGGACAGGTGGTTCCGAAATGTATCAGATTTTTATAAAGTACAGGAAATTTTAGACCAGCACCAGGTAATATGGTGTGCCGTTGCCGAACCAAACATGAACCTGGACACCCGGGATGGACGTCTTAATCTGAATATCATGCTTTCTATCGGACAAAATGAAGTGGACACCACCTCCGAAAGAATTAAATTTGTAAATGAAGCTTCCGTCTCCCAGGGCAGATTAATATTCGGCAAATACTCCATGCCCTATGGTTTCACATCCCAAAGCATAAACGGCATAAAAAAAATGGTAATTGATCAGGAGAAAGAAGCGATTGTCCATGAATGGGCACGGTTTTTTCAAATATCGCAAAGCAAACGCTCCACGGTAGAACACATTCGAAAAAATTTTGATGAAACCTTTACTTATGATATCATGAACAGCATGTTGAAAAGTGAATTTTATATTGGTAAATACCGAGATAACACCAGATACTGCGATGCTTACTTCTCCACGGAGACATGGGGTTTGATTCAAAAAGCAGCAAACCGGAATGTAAGAAAACCAGCCGGGGAAAGAGTTTACCTTTTTACTGGTCTGATTAAATGCCCGTTTTGCGGCAGATCACTGTCTGCCTCCTATACTACAAAGGTTCTTTATAAAAAAACGGGTGCTAAAAAAACATATATTTACTACCGTTGCTCCTATGGAACAAACAATAAACTGCACAAAATCAATCCGCTGAATGAAACAAAGATCGAACAATATTTGCTGGAACACTTGCTCAATGAATATACCGGGTGCAAAATCAGATGTATACAAATTGATGAAATAAGAAAGTCAAAACCAATTACTAATCCGGATAAAATAAAAAAGGAAATAGAACGCTTAAATTATCTCTTTCAGAAAAGCAGAATCAGTCTGGAAAAATACGATCATGAATATTGCTCTCTGCTCGAACAGCTCCGTGAAACAGAGCTCGTTTCCAGCGAGGCACATCCAGAAAAAGACATGGCAGAATTAGAAACTATTATAAACGGCGGTTTCCATGAAGTCTATAAACGGCTGAGCAGGCAGAGCAAACAGCGTTTCTGGCATCATCTTGTGAAAAAAATTAATCTAAACAAAAAAAATGAGATCATATCTGTGGAATTAAATTATTTTTGAATGTGTTGTACGAATCGTGGAGTTCCTACCGGGCCTACTGGTAATACAGGTGCAAACGGCGCCACCGGTCCCACCGGAACTGCCGGGGCTACCGGCGCTGCTGGTGCTGTGGGGGCTACCGGACCTACGGGTAATACGGGACCTGCCGGAACCATAGGCGCCACAGGACCTACCGGGGCAACTGGCGCAAACGGTACTGCTGGGGCTGTGGGGGCTACCGGCAATACGGGTGCCACCGGAGCTACCGGAGATGCTGGCGCTACCGGCGCTGTTGGTCCCACAGGAGCCACCGGCGCAAATGGAGCTACTGGAGCTACCGGGGCAGCCGGACCTACCGGCGCGGATGGGGCGGATGGTCCTACAGGAGCTGTCGGCGCTACCGGCGCAAATGGAGCAGCCGGGCCTACCGGGGCTGTCGGTGCCACCGGTCCTACCGGAGCCAATGGCGTTACCGGCTCTACTGGTGCCACGGGTGCGACCGGAGCCAATGGAGCTACCGGCTCTACCGGGGCTACCGGAGCTGTTGGGGCTACCGGTGCTGCAGGAGCTACCGGAACTGTTGGTCCCACAGGTCCAACGGGATTGGCTGGGGCTGCAGGCGCTACGGGCGCTACCGGGGCAACGGGCGCAAACGGCGCTACCGGTCCTACCGGAGCTGTTGGTGCCACCGGTCCTACCGGAACCGCAGGAACGAATGGAAATACGGGCGCTACCGGCAATGCCGGGGCTACCGGAGCAACGGGACCTACCGGTCCTACTCCTACCCAGACAAATGCAAGATATACGGTAACATCCTCTACTCTGACAAATAATGCAGCGATTGCTTTTGGTGTTGTTTTCAATAACGGCACGAACATCACTGCACCTACAACCACTACGTTTCAGTTAGCAGCAGGCCATGTTTATTCCGTATCCTATATTGTGAACGCCACCGTTACTTTAGCAGGATTTATCGGAGTAACCCCTCAGCTAAACGGAACCTCCCAGATTGATTTTGTAACAAACAGCACTTCCACACTATCTGCGACAAACCCTGGCGTATCAGGCACATTCCTGGTTAACGCCACTGCAGTTACAACACTGAGCTTTTTATTTAACTCCTCTCTGACGGCTACCGCCCCCCATGGCGCAGTATCAATCGTAGAGTTATCATAACAGCTTTCTGAACAGAAAGGGCGCTAATCACGATGGGTAACCATCTGTGATCAGCGCCCTTTTTGTTCTTATCAGATCATTACCCGGAAAGGTCCAAGTACAACTCCCAATACCTTCCAGATCACTTTTTTAATAAACGGTACCTCGGCAACTTTGATATGTGCCGGAGTCTCATAAGTGTCTGTATCAATTACTTTTCTGGCATCCTCCTGCAGTTTATCCATATACCCCTCTAATTGCCGGTTCAGCTCTTTACTGTCCACAACCAGCATTAGTTCTGTATCCACATAAGTGCTCCGAAGATCCAGATTATAGGAACCCACAATGGATATATTATCGTCTATTAAGATGGATTTCCCATGATAGGACTCACCTCCATCATACTCATAGATCTGCACTCCTGTATCAATGATCCTGCCTTTATTTTTCAGATAATCCGATGATGCAACAATGTTATCGCCATTTTCCACCGAATTGATCAGCATGGTGAAATCCACGCCAGTTGCACTGATTTCTCTCATTCCCTGATACATATCATCACTTAAAACCGCGTAAGGAGTATGCAGAACCACCCGCTCTTTGGCGTGTGCCATCAATTGCTGCATTTCATACCATGCCGTAGGTTCTTTTCCGTAGATATCCTTGGGGTTGGAAACCAGCGTTGCCTTATTGACCGGAACAGTTACCTGATCAAAATAATCGTCTTTGACAAATAACTCCGGTTTTTCTTTCTTCAGATCCAGATAGTGCTGTTTTAAAGAAGCCACTTCTGCTTTCACGCCGTCCTTTTCCTGAAGCTTGCTGTCAGAATGGAAAACCCTGCAGTACTTGTAATCCCACATTTCATTGAAATAAGATTCCAGTTCAGACAACGAACTTTCTGTTGTCCGGTCTGTCCCTGCAGCTGTATTATAAATGAAGACTTCCCTGTCCAGGCTCTTATCATCTTCGATGTAATTTCCCAGAAAATAATCAAAGGTATTTCTGCCTCCCAAAAGGTAATACTGGTCATCCACGATCAGGTATTTATCATGCATTCTTCCGTGAAACGTCCAGGGTTTTGCCGGATTTGGCATATTATAAATCCGAACCTCTATGCCGGGGTGGCTGGAAATTGCATAAAAAAGATCTTTTCCTTCCATTCGGATTAAGCCGCTGATTCCGTCTACCAGAATCTGAACTTTCACCCCCCGGTCAGCTGCATTTAAGACCATCGCCAGCACATCCGTGGTACTGTATCCGGGACGCATATCGAAGGTGGATAAAATGATCCGCTCCTTCGCCTGTTCAATCATTCGGATCCGTTCATCCAGCGCATCCATGCTGTCCTCCACGATATATGCCCGGTCTACCGACAGGGTATCGGAATAATATTTATCTACGCTGGAACCCGTTTTATAATCCGCACCGACTTTTTTGATTACCATAAAAGGTGCCATCATCCCCACGACGAGATACAAAATAATGGCTGCAATGGTAAGGATCAGCCAGTGCCTCCTTAAAAATAGCTTCATTCTATAATCCTTCTTCCTTTACAAATGCTCTATTTCAACTTTGCTGCCACGGATTCCGCTTTGTGCCGGACTTACTATCAGCCGCACCGGAACCCTTGCCTTAACCGATTCCACATGAGAGATAATTCCTACTTTCAGATGATCATTGTGAATCCGCTCCAACGATGTCATTACTACATCCAGAAGATTTTCGTCCAGAGAACCAAACCCTTCATCCAGGAAAAACAGTTCCAGCGGTGCGGTTCCCTTAAGCTGGATTTCTTCCGATAGAGATAACGCCAGAGCAAGGGATGTGACAAAGGTCTCTCCTCCTGAAAGCGTTGCCGGCGCTCTGAGAACCCCGCCGTTTTTATTATCCCGGATCACGAATTCTCCTTCCTGGTTGGTTTCCAGCTCATAACTGCCATTTGTAATTTCTGAGAGCCGTCTGGATGCACTTCTGGAGATATACTTTAGCCGCTCAGCCGCCATATATTCCACAAACCGTTTTCCCCTGCTGACCCCTTTTAAATCTTCCAGAATACTGATCTGGTGCTCCACTGCATCCAGTTCTCCCCTGAGCTTTTTCTTCTTCTCCAGGTTACCCCTGATGCTTTTTACCTGCTGTTTCCATTCACCCAGCTGCTCCTTCTGTTTGTTCAGGGCAGTCTCAAGTTCCTGGCATCTGGCATTTAATTCCTTTGTTTCTGCTTCCGATACAGTTCTGCCACTCAGCTTTTCTCCGGTTTCCTTTATTTTAGATGAACATTCCCGTATTTCATTATAATAATTCTCAATGGAGTCTTTCAGCTCCTGATATTGCTCTTTGTTTAAAACAGCATTTTTAACTTCTTCTATATTTTCAAATTCCAGACGAGCCATTTCCTGCTTCAGCCTTTCTTCTGATTTTAAGCGGGCATTTTTATTCCCTTCAAGCTGTCCCTGCAGTTGATCTGACTGCTGCTTAATCACCTGGCTTTCCTCCGCTGCCTGCTGGAATTCCTGTCTGCATTTTTCATAGTGATCCAATAGAAAAGCCAGCTCTTTTTCCAGTAATCCTATACATTTTTGAGGATCCCTGTCATCTCCGATTTTTTCTGCAACCAGCCTTTTCTTCTCCTGAATGCTGCTCTCAAGAGGTGCCAGTTCCAGCTGTATTTTATTTGCCGTCTCTTTTGCTGTATTCATATCCGCCTGAATTTCCTTCAGCAGATCCTGGCTGCTGCTCAGTGACTTTCTTGCTGTCTGAAGCTGCTCTTCTTTTTCTTCCCGGTCTTTCTCCAGTTTCTGTAAACGTTTCTTTTCTTCCTTAAAATCCAGAATCCCTGTCTGATCCTGTAACTCCAGAAATAATGCATTCTGGGTTTCCCAGCTGCCCGCCGCTTTTTTCATTTCTTCCTGCAGCTCATTTAGGTTACGTGACAGAAGCTTCAGTATGCCTGTCTGACTTTCCTTTTTCCGTTCCAGCTTTTGGATTTCCCCATTACATTTGTCCAGCATTTCCTCCAGCTCTTCTACCTGGTTCTCTTCTAACTGGTTCGCTTCTCCCCGGTTTTCTTCTCCTTGCAGAATCCCGGCCTTTTGTTCGATTCCTTTTCCCGGCTCATGGTGAATCGCTCCGCATACGGGGCAAGGGGTTCCTTCCTGCAGTTCTCTGCGAAGAATTACGATCTGCTTTTCCCGGATATCCGCTTTTAATTTCGTCAGTTGTTCTGCAATCTGCTGTCTTTCCTTTTCTTTTTCCGCTAACGCTCCATCGATTTTCTTTGCCGTTGTTTCTTCTATTTGAAACTCTTTTATCCCGGCTTTCTGCTTCTTTTTGATATTGTCTAAGTCCACTTTTGATGTATATACAGACTCACTCTGATGTATACCATGCTCAATCTGCTCCCGGTAAACAGCGGATATTTTTAATCCCTGAAGACTGTTATCCAGCTCCTGGATGTTCTGGCTTTCTTTTTTCTCTCCCTGTACCAGAAGCTCCTGTTTCTGTTCTAAACTTTTCAGCTGTTTCTGCTGAAAGGAGAGCCTTTTTTGCAGCTCCTGCTGTTTATCGATCATTTCCGGAAGCTCTTTCCACTGCTCCCATGCCTCTTTGGCACTCTGCAGCTTTAAGCGAATGCCATTTTCCTCTTCATCCCTCTGCCCGGCAATCTTCTGAAACGCCGCCTCCTTGTCCTTTTTCTCCGCATTGACAGCATCCAGACGGTTCATCCATTCCTGTATCTGAGCCTCCAGCAGTTTTTCCTGGTTCGCCAGTTCTTCATAGGATGCCAGCATAGGCGCGATCCCATCCGCCCTGACGGCGGCGTCCCGTCTCTCTTTCATCTGCTCTATTTTTTCTGACTGTTTCGTCAGTTCACTAAGCTTTTGTTCCTGTTCCTCCCGCTCTTTCATTAAGAGCCGGACAGTCTGATAATCCTTGTATTTTTCTTTTGCTTCATGAGACTCTTTTTCTGTCTGCTCCAGAAGCTGCCTGCCCTCCTCCTGCTGCCTGATACGCTGCTCCAGCAGTTCTTCGCTTGCAAGTACATAGGCTTCCATCTGTCCCTGGATATTCATCCGTTTTGCCTTCTCTTCATTCAGTGCACCGTTTAGCTTTTCTTCCAGGCCTTTTCCGTATTCTTCCAGGCGGAACAGGCGCTCCAGAATTTCTCTCCGGTCCTTTCCGCTTACTTTTAAAAATTCACTGAATTTTCCCTGTGGCAGTACAACCGTCCGCATAAAATCATCGGCAGTAAGACCAATAATATCCGCACAGGCACGGTCTACCCCTTTGACGGAATCCTCCAGAACAACTTCTTCCTCTGTCACATCCACCAGTTTACATTTTCCGGCCTTCGTTCCCTGGGTAGTCAGTTTGAATTCCCGTTCCACCCGGTAACGCTTTGCCCGGGCTCCGGTAACCTGGAATTCATAGCTCACGCCAGCGCTCTGGCAGTTCTTGTTAATAAATTCATTCGTTCCCCTGGACATGGCCTTTATTCCGTACAATGCCAGAATCATTCCATCCAGTATGGTAGATTTTCCGCTTCCCGTGGGACCGAAGATTCCAAAGAATCCACGTTTACAAAGCTCTGTAAAGTCAATCGTCTGCTCTTCCACAAAGCTGTTCAGCCCCCGTATCTTAAGTCTGATCGGTCTCATGTTCCACATCCTTTCCCAATAATCCTAACAATACTTCCATGGTTTCTTCCGGAACCGGGACACCCCGTTCATGAAGATAAAATTCCTGGAACAACTCATGAAACGGCCTCTCAAGATACCGTTCGGCTCCATCCTCCTGCTGCATTTCCGGGAAGATCGGATGTATTTCCAGGATATCTTCTTTTAATAACTTCATCTGCTTAATCTCATCTTCCAGAATCGCCCGTCCCGTTTCAATCTCCAGATAAACCCAGCAGACTTTCTCTGTATTTTCCTGACACTGCTTAATTGCATCTGTTACACTTTTGCAGCGCCATACCTCAATGGGCTTATATTGTTTCAAAGGGATCGATGTGATCTCTGCGTCTTTCCCGGCACTTACATCAACCAGAAGCACCTGCTTTTGATATGCCTCTTCTCCCCTGTGATACTGCAGAGGCGCACCGCTGTAACGGGCAGTGTGGTTTCCCGGCACTACCTGAGGCTTATGAATATGTCCCAGGGCAATGTACTGGGCTTTTGAGGGGAAAATATCCCCGCCTACGATATAGCTGCCTCCCAGCTGGATGCTTCTCTCTGAACCGCCTTCCACACTGTTCATGACAAACAAATGAGATACGATGAGATTCACCGTATCCTCCCGAAAATGCCCTTCTAAAGAGTTAAAAAGCTGCTTCATCCGCTCTCCATATGTAAGCAGACGTTCCTCATCCGTATCCATATCACCATAGAGTACTTCATTTAATCGCTTCTCGCTTGGAAATGGAATCGTCAGTATTACCGCCTTTTCCCCACCCATATCTATCTCAATATATCCCTCTTTGGAGTCCGTGACCTGATGTTGTCCGTATCTCCCCGCAGGTATCACCGTTTTGGGAGTTCCTACCATAATAATTCCATGATCCATTGCCAGCGGCGTGGCAGCTACCAGACGCTGTGGATTGTCATGGTTCCCGGCAATGACCACCGTAATCCTTTTTCCCTCACCCGATATCTTTTTCAGGGTATCGTAAAAAAGCTTCTCCGCACGGGCAGACGGATTCGCAGAATCATAGATATCACCTGCAATTAACACGAGATCGGGATTATTTTCTTCCACAATTTTCACAAAATCTTCCAGGAACAGTTCCTGTTCATCCAGCCGGCTTCTGCCTTCCAGATTTTTACCCAGATGCCAGTCGGCAGTGTGTAGTAAACGCATCCGATGCCCTCCTTTTTCTATGTTGGTTATTATACTTCGCTATTTCGCAAAAGTCAAAATAATGGGATGCCCGAATATACATCTTAGAAAACCATCCGCACCCTGGCACCTCCAAGATCCAAAGATCTGCCAAGTTCAAGCCTCCCTCCGTGTGCTTCAGCGACACTTTTCGCAATATACAGCCCCATTCCATAATGAAGCTTTGAATTTCTGCTTTTATCCCCCTGGTAAAATTGTTCAAAACCCCGTTTGGTTTCCTCCTCTGTAAATCCCCTCCCAGAATCCTCAATGCATACTGACAGATGATTATCTGATACATAGGCGCTGACTTTTATTTTCCCCGAAACGGGCGTATATTCCACTGCATTAGTGAAGGCATTCATAACCGCCCGGTTAAAAGCAGATTCATCCAGTGCTATTTGTTCCGGCAGATTGCTGATATCCGTTTCCAGGCAAATCGATTTCTCCATAACCAGTATTTTTGCCTGGGAAACCGTTTCTTCCAGCAAAACCCGGGGATTAATCTGCTTTGGAAGAATTTCAAACACCTTATGGGCATTGTTAATATCCAGCAGCATCCGGATATAATCCTGCATGTCTGACGCACTGTGCCGGATATTGTCACTGTACATCTGCTGTTCCTCATCCAGGTCTGTCTCCGATAACAGCTCTGCATTTCCCCGCAGGATAGTCAGGGGCGTCTTTAAGTCATGGCTGAGTGCCGCCACCTGATCTCTTCTGTTCTCCTCCAGTTTCCACTGCTGTTCCAGTGAATGCTTCAGATTTTTCCTCAGTTTCCCAAAAGAATCCAGTACATTGCTGATCTCCTTAATATCTGAACTCTCCATCTCAAAATCCAGTTCCTCCATCCGTATATTTTCTGTAGTCCGCTCCAGTACGGCAATCTCCCTGGAGAGCAATTTTCCAAACCGCCTGGACATCCAGATAATAATCCCCAGCGTCAGCAGTATAAACATAACCGCGAGACATAAAAACGGATTGGGAAGATATTTCTGAAGAACCGGATTGGTAAAGCTCATGGCAAGCTTATATAAAATGACACAGGTTCCGCCTTTCACCGGCACCGTTTTGATAAAATAATCCCGAACCGTATTTGCTCCATTTACGGCGTTGTGATAAGCCGTATCTCTCAGATTTTCCAGGATATTTCCCTCACTGAACTTACCGGCTTCGTCATAAATGCCATACAGACATCCCCGGGGAATCAAAGACGCTGCATCATCACTCCCTGCAATCTGATCCCTTTGGGCTTCAATCTGGCGTTCATAATAATTTGCCGGAAGCACACTGCCGCTGTATGCCAGTGCCTGAAACGCAAGTATTACAATTCCAGCCGCCGCCAGAATCCCTATTCCCAGAAAAACCACGTATCTTGTAAATATCCCGGTCATCGTTTTCTTCTTTTTTAATCTCTCCATTTATAACCCACACCCCACACTGTTTCAATCGGACTGCATTCATATTTCGTCAGCTTGCCTCTGATATTTTTAATATGCTCTACAATTACCGCAATATCGCTTTCTTTATCGTAACCAAAGACCGCTTCGTAAATCCGTTCTTTTGAAAAAACCTGTCCGTGATTTAATGCCAGGTATTCACAGATTTCATATTCACTTTTAGTAAAAGGAATCTGGTTATCCTGAAACCATACTTCTTTTGCCTTCAGCTGAAAAGTCAGACCCGACAGATGAAAAGCATTTTTCTTCTGCCTGTGTTCCCTTCTCAGATGTGCTTCCACCCTTGCCCGCAGTTCCCCGATGCCAAATGGCTTCGTAATGTAATCATCCCCACCGATATTAAGCCCTGTCATGAGATCAGACTCCATGGTCTTAGCCGTCAAAAATAAAATCGGACAATCCACCTTGTCCCGGATCTCCCGGCAAAGAGTAAACCCATCCATTCCCGGCATCATTACATCCAGTAAGATCAAATCAAAATTATATTTTTTTATGTTCAATACGTCATCCGCGCGGTCATACGCCGTGACACGGTGTCCTGATTTTTCCAGCGCACTTTTAATAACCATGAGGATTCCTTTTTCGTCATCCACTGCTAGAATTTCTGCCATGCCTGCTCCTTATTTCTGGTACTATTTTTAGTTATATCTTAGTTATATAGGAATATTTCCGGTATTTATTTCTGGTTAAGTCTATTTATTCCTTACCTGCTAAGTTTAACACAAAAATGCCGCAAAATCCAGAATGTTAGGTTCTCCCGGATATTTGCGGCTGAAAATCACTGCTGAAATGGACTATTAACTTCTCCTTCCCTCAAACCTCCCGCTCCATACCAAATACAAAATAAATACAAACACGGTTGCCCCCAAAATCCCTCCGGCTGTAGTAACCCCCAGCTGATTAAAAAACAAGCCCTTCTGGTAATATAGCAAAAAATAGTCACAAAGCCTGGCCCCCCAGGAACAAGGTAAAAACATCCATAATCCTTCCCCAAGCCCGGTCAGCATCAGAGCTGTCACGAGGCATTCCACTACTGCCAGCCCCATCAGTGCCCCTCTGCCAAAACGGATCCCAACCATTAGATGAAACGTATACATGATGATCTGGCAAAAAATGATGATCAAAGCTGCTCCCAGAAAAATGGAAAATTCCACATGACTGCCTCCCACCAGAAAACGGAATCCCAGCCAGAAAGTGCCGATTGTAAAAACGTCCACTGCCAATCCTGTTAAAAATAGCATGAGAAATTTGCTGATCCATACTTCCCATCTCGGATACTGCTGTGAAAGCATTTCTTTAAATCCTCCCGCCATTGCCTCCTGCTCCGCCGCCATCGCAGTTACTACTGCTCCGATTAACGGAAATGCAATTGCCACTACTTCTAAATAAGCCTGTATCTTTCCTGCCGGTTCCCAGGGCGAAATCATAAAATATCCCAGAAAGAGCACATTCCCAAGCAGCGGTACCAGAATATGTACCGGATAAAATGCCGTATGTCTCATCTTGATAAAATCAGCCTTTAACAAATACCATAAACTTTTCATTAATTCTGTGCCTCCCTGTTTTCATACCATCTTCCTGTAAGGTAAGTAATTACGACAAACAGCAGTATGGATAATATGATTCCCGGCAGATATACCCCCTTTGAAAGCAGCTCTGGCGAAAAGGTGTAGCTGCCCGGTTCTGCCATAAGACCGTTTGGCAGAATCCCGATTGCCGGGATCATCATTCTTGCCGTATAAGCGTAAGGCACAGCAATCCACCAGTTACTCAAAGATACCGTAGCACTGAAGACAATATAGGCTGCCAGATTTATGATAAAGGTCGGGAAAATACCGATCTTATACCCCAGAAACATACACAGCGGAATCTGCCAAAGAGAAGTAATGATCATAAGCGCCGTTCCAGCCAGCATAGATGAATTGGAAACAAGGGGATAGCCGGTATCCTGAAACAAAATTCCTTCGACAAATGAAACGGCGAGAATCAAAAGGCAGGAAACAGCAAAACGTTCTGCCATAACAATAATCTTCGCATACCATATATCTTTCATTTTAAGCGGCATAACCAACACCGCCTGATCCTTTAACTTTTTGTCGATTCCTGCACTTAACGTACAGGCAATGGTCAGCATTCCGGGCATAATCATTCCATACCACCAGTTAAAATTATCCACCTGCGCATAATTAGAAGCAAGGAACAGGGAAATAAATGAGGTAGCCAGCGGTGCCGCATAACACAATATTTTCAGGAACGTATGCCTTATTTTTATTCTTTCTGAAACAATACAGTGATTCATCAGATTTCCCCCTCTCTGCGGTATTTTCCCGCCACTTCCATAAATAATGCTTCCAGGTCATCTTCTTTGTTGAATTCACCCTGGTATCCCAGAATACCGCCTGAAATAATCCCCACATAGTCCGCCATTTGATTCACTTCGCTGAGAATATGGCTGGAAATGATAACGGTTATCCCCTTTTTGGGAAAAGAGCAGATCAGTTCCCGCAGTTCCTGAATTCCAAAAGGGTCCAGTCCGTTGGTAGGCTCATCCAGTATCAGAAGTTTTGGATGATTCAAGAGGGCGATTGCAATGCCCAGACGCTGTTTCATTCCCATGGAAAACTGTCCTGCCTTTTTCTTCCCCGTATTGGTTAATTCTACCGTCTGCAATACTTCCTCAATTCTTTTCTCCGGAATCTGAAGCGCGGTTGTTCTGACCTTTAGATTTTCTCTTGCCGTAAGATTTTCATAAAGAGGTGCCGCTTCAATGAGCGCTCCAATCCTGGCAAGATCCTTTCTCTGCCACGAATGCCCTTCAAAAAATATCTCTCCCGAAGTAGGATGGAGCATCCCGGTGAGCATTTTTAAAATGGTGGATTTTCCTGCCCCGTTTGCACCCAGCAGCCCATAGACTGAATTTTCCGGTATTTTTAAAGAAACGCAGCTGACCGCTTTTTGCGTCCCAAAGTTTTTACATAAATTTTTGGTTCCTAAAATAATATTCATTTTAACACCTGCCGCCGATTGCAGCCGCCTGCAATAAGCTTCCTCTCATTTTGTTAGTAGTATGATACAACCCAATTATAAGAAAACTATAAGGAATTAAAAAAAGCCATGATCACTCATGACTTTTGCTCCTTTGTCTGACATCAAAATAAATAGAAAATACCGTACCTTTTCCAGGTTCTGATTCCGCTTTGATCCACCCGCCATGACCATCGATAATGGTCTTCGCAATGTGCAGACCCAAGCCCTTTCCTTTTGGCTCCCCCGGTGCCCTCCGGGAATAATTCGCTTCAAAAATATGGGGCAGGTCTTCCGGTGAAATCCCTTTTCCGCTGTCCTTTATCGTTATGCAGATGTCTTTTTTAATATCCATCCGAAGCTGAATCTTCCCCTCAAATGGTGTGAAATCAAATGCATTGTAGATTATATTTCCAAGCGCCCTTGCCATGAGATTCTCATCCAGATCCATATATACCTTTTGATCTGGGAGGATGATTTTAAAATAAATGCCATATGCCTGAGCATCCGGGAGGTGGTTTTCATAAAGTTCCTTAAGGAAATCATTGAGGCTCTGTCTTTTTTTCTTAAATAGTATTCTGTCATCCACGGAAAGTTCCTGCAGATTCGCTACTCTGCTTTGAACCTCTTCGGACTTTTGTTCAATTGCAGTCAGATATGCCCTTGTCTCATCATCAATCCGTACATTTCCGATTTTCATAAACTCTATAAAAGTCTGAATGGAAGATACCGGAGCCTTCAGGTCATGTGCCACCTCTGAGAGCAGTTTTTTTCTTTCCTTCAGAAGTCCGGTTAATTCCCGGGTACGCACATCTACCTCCTGTTCCAGATGGCTGGTCAGCCTTTCGTTTTCTTCCTGTATTTCACAAATATAAAACTGAAGCATTACAGCAAATACCAGAATCAGACAGAAGCCCGCATACTCCTTGGGCCAGGCTCCCCGTACCGGTTCAAACAAATTGCTGGTAAATACATCCCAAAGTATTCCGATTCCATAGATCACATTTCCGGCAAGCATGAGATATGATCCCCTCTTTCCCACCAAAACCGTTTTAAATGCCATTAACAGCATATAAAACCCGATAAAAAGCTGGTATCCATCTATGATACCGCCGTAAATTCCATTCAAACCGGGGGCTTTTGTCAATATAAATAAAGGTACAAAAAAGGAAAACGCACACATGCCAATACATAATGGCGTCATGCCCTTCCTGAAATAATAATTTTTATCCTCCCCGGCAATTAAGGCACTTACCGCAGCTGCACAGGCGATCATGATATATTCACTGCAGTCTTCCAGAGCATACAGGAAGTTCACATTGGGAATCCCAAGCCAGCGTACAATAGGATAACTTACATGCAGTCCATACGCCATACACAATACGCCATACAGGACATATATTTTCTTATTGCCATTTTTCCAGACTACCAGAGAAAACAGCGCCATTGTCACCGCCGAAATACACAGAATTCCATAGACAATGAGGCGGGCAAAGATTATGCCGGTTACCGTTTTGGTCTGTCCAAGAATCACCGGATAAAACATGCCGCTGTAATAGTGCTCATAGTTGGTGATTTCAAATACCAGCTCCGTTTCTCTTCCGGCTTCAAAACTAACCACCTGATTCTGAATCATTCCACGGTAAGTATCCTTTTCCATGTCACCAAGTTCTGCCACCGGTTTACCGTTTATATAGATACTAGAAGCACTGAAAAGCTCCGGCACCTCCATGCTCAAAACCACAGGTTCCCCGGAATTCACTATCTTCAGACGGTAGGAAGCACTGCCAAATGCACTTTCATTTTTCTGGCGCATGGAATAATCGGAATATTGTCCGATAAAGATGTAACCGGGATTTGTCCTTTCATTTACGCCGCTGTAATATAGCATTTTATTATAAAACTCCCAGTCATCGATCGGGCACAGATAATTCCCGTCTCCAAATGTGTCCCCGTCAATAGTCAGAACGCCTTTCACCGGCTGTACCGAATAATGGGAATACTTGTTGTCCCGTTTATTCAAAATTCCAAATAAAGTCAAAGTCAGAATCCCAATGGCTAAAACCATAAGTAATCCGGAAATGATCTTCTTATAATTATGAATTGAACTTATATCCTCGTCCCCATATCGTCTCAATGTAATTGTGTCCCTCCCTCAGACCGTTCATTTTCTTGCGCGCCTGTGCAAGATGAACCTGAACGGTATGTGCGTCACCAAGGTTTGGCTGATTCCAGACATTATCATAGATCTCCGCGGCAGAATACACCTTGTCTGGATGTCTGGCTAAAAAGTAAATAATATTAAATTCCGCAGCGGTAAAAGTTATCTTTTTCCCCCCGCAGACAACTGTCCTGGTAGATACATAAATCTCAATGGGCGGAAAATGTAAAATGCGGTCCGCAGCTTCCTGGGTGCCATAAGGCTTTAATCTGGCATAAATACGCAGCTCCAGCTCCTTCAGGCTGTATGGCTTCGTTATATAATCATCGCCGCCTGCCAGGAATCCGTTAATCCGGTTTTCTTCCTCCAGGTGATTAGATACAAATATAATGGGGATGTCCCTCTTTTCTTTCATTTTACTGCAGACTTCAAATCCATTCCCATCCGGCAGGGATATGTCCAGCAATACGCAGTCTGCCTCCGCCTGCTCCATCTTGCTGTACGCCTGTTCCACGTTCTCTGCTTCATACACCTGGAAACCCGCCTGTTCAAAATAAATTTTATTAACGGTGCGCAGTGCACGGTCATCCTCAACGATTAATATTCGGTACATAACTTTATTTATTCTCCTTCTTAAACTACAGCGCATATGTATGAAGCCGTCTCAGCAACGCAAATATAACCAGCTCGATACCTGCGCATGATTCAGGTATAAATCTATATACGAATCAGCTCCCAATTTGTCTCACCCATCAGACAAATTTCAACATAATTTTATTTTCTCCTGCGAAAATAAAATACTGTTCCGCTCCCGGCTAAAATGCAGAAAACTACTGCCGCAATTTTTTTATCCTGACTTTCCTCTTTATACATCTGCTCAGCCGCCGTAAATCCCGCAGCCTCTCCTGCCTTACTGTCCGTTACCCCCTCACCTAATTCCGAATCCGTGTTCCCATTTACTGCTTCCATGTAGTCATAATCATTCCCATCTGCCTCTTCTGATGCAACAGCCGCAGAATTTTCCTGACTGCTGCTAACCGAACTGTTTTCCCTGGCTTTATTCCCCTCTTCTATACCATCCACTCTCCGGCCATTCATTGTTATGGTATCTGTTTCCAGACCATCCGTACCCGTCTGGTTGTTGCCGGATAGCTGTCCACTGGGAGTGGCAGAGGCTGCCGGAATTTCCTGAACCGATTTGCCCACGTTTTCGTCGTCAGCTTTCTGATCATCTTCGCCACCTTTGTTCTGCTCCCCATTCTGTCCGTTTTCTATTGATCCATTGCTTTCTTCCGATCCACCAGTTCCTTTCGCTCCATTGCTTTCTTCCGATCCACTGCTTTCTATCGATCCACCGCTTTCTTTCGATCCACCGCTTCCTTTCGATCCACCGCTTCCTTTCGATCCACTGCTTCCTATCGATCCACCGCTTTCTTTTGATCCACTGCTTCCTTTATCCGGTTTTTTCTTGTCCCCTGATCCAGAAGAAAGACTGCCGCCTCCCGAAGGGGTATTGGGACGGCGGTCCGGCTCTTTAGTGCCCCCGCCCCCCCGGTCACCTCCGCTTCCCCCGTCTCCCAATTCGGTTTCCGGAAGCTCTGTTTCCGTCTCTGTATCGGATCCGGAATTGCTGCCGTCTGAGGTATTATTACCGGATGATCCATCAGTATCCGGAGGATTTACACTTTCTGATTTCTGATACCTGCTGCATATACCCGCAGCATAATCCGCCTTCCATATATCCGTATATCCCTCATAGACGAAATCTATGATTTTAAGCCGCACGTAATAAGTGCGGTCCTCAGGCGCATGCAGCACACAGGTCCCTACATCGTAATAATCATTCGTCATAGATTCCGTTACGTTACAGGAAGTCCAGTTCAACAGATCATTGGAATATTCCAGCCAAAGCTGTCCCGCTCCCCATGGTTTATCATAATTAATAATCAGGCGCTTCTGGCTCCATTTTAATTTCAGGCGTTTTGCATTTGCCGGGGTAGTTACACGGATGGAAAGCTGCGCCTTTACGTCCTCCCAGTTTTCGATCTCCGCCTTCTGGTAATCCGTGAATACAAAGTACCCCTCCAGGATAAAATCCTGTCCTCCAGCCAGACCTTTCCTAAAGCTTTCCCGTGACCACACAACCGGTATATTTTCATTTATAGGAACCTTGGCATAATCCCCTTCTTCCGTTTCATTATTCTCATAGAGTAAAACCTTTAATTCATTGGGGATCTTTACCTGTTCCATTGCAGAATCCTTTAGAGTGATGACAGGATCCATATAGGGGGACAATGCCAACCAATATTTTTTAACACTGCCCGATACAGCACTTTCCCTGAAGTCTGTCCTTCCATTTTGAATATCCGGACATTTTGCCGCCTGGGCTGACACCCCTCTCTCCCCCCAGATCATAGCAATGATAAGAAAAAATAGAAGAAAACCTTTTTTTTGGCTCATATGTATTTACCCCTCTGACAGCCTTCCCATCTGTATTCCTTCAAACCCTTCCCTGTTCCCGTAAAACCGCAGACAGTCAATAAAGGAATTTATGCCCTCATTGATAAATTTATCCTTGTGGTAAACCAGGTCAAAACTGCGTTTCCATCTGTTGGTGTCTTCCCGGAAGAGGTACATTTCACCGGACCGTACTTCCTCTTCTACCAGCCGGTATGCAATCACACTCAAACAGTTATCCTTTATAATGGCATGTTTGATTGCCTCCGTTCCCACTACTTCCCAGGCGACGTTTACGCTGACCCTGTGTTTCTCCAGATCTTTTTCAAAAAGCTCCCGTGTTCCGCTCCCCTTTTCCCGCATGACAAACTTCTGATTTTCCAGTTGACAAAAATAAAGCCTTTGCATCCCGGCGAAAGGATGTTCTTTTGCACACACCAAAACAAGCTCATCTTCAATCATCGGCTTCACCACCAGATCGGGACTTTTCACCTGTCCTTCAACCAGCGCCACATCCAACTCCGCATCCATGAGCTTTTGTTCAATCACTTTTGTATTATTTACACAGGCGAAAATATCCACGTCCTCCTGCATCTGTTTAAACCGATGAACCATATCCGGCAGCAGACAGGTTCCAACAGTCATCGAAGTTCCCACACGCAGCAATTTCATCTGCCTTTTGCTGAGCATCTGCTCTTCCAGATATTCGAACTGGCGAAGGACTTCTCTGGCATATCCCA
Source organism: uncultured Robinsoniella sp. (assembly GCA_900540475.1). Lineage (GTDB taxonomy): Bacteria > Bacillota > Clostridia > Lachnospirales > Lachnospiraceae > Robinsoniella. Next base: position 43,502 of record UQGG01000004.1, read on the forward strand.
ACAGCTTCTCTCCCAGATCCGTTATGTAAAGGTGTTTTGACAGGCGTTCAAACAGCAGTCCTCCATAGTGTTCCTCTAATTCCCGTATTGCCTGGCTCACCGTAGGCTGGGACAGGAACATCTTTTCCGCTGCCAGACTCATGGTCCCGCAGTCGGCTACCATTACAAAAATCCTCAGATGTCTGATCGTCATATGCATTCCTTCTTCCAAAATTATCTATAGGTTTTACCTATGTTTATAATAAGATAATATCATTTTTCTTATTAATAAACAAGTGTTATAGTAATACATATAACAGGAAAAGAGGTTTTGTACATATGAAAATATTAATCATTGGAGGAGTCGCTGCAGGTACAAAAGCGGCTGCAAAATTGAAACGTGAGAACCAGGAATATGACGTACAGATTCTTACGAAAAGCGCTGAGATTTCCTATGCCGGATGCGGACTTCCCTATTATGTGGGAAGCGTGATTGAAGATCGGGAACAGTTAATCGTCAATACACCGGAAAGCTTTGCAAAACAGACTGGCGTCAAAGTATCCACAGAAACCGAAGTGACACATATCGATCGGGTTCAAAAAACGGTAACCGCCATCAACCGGAAGACAAATGAATCTTCAACCTATGCATATGACAAATTAATTATTGCTTCCGGCGCAAGCCCCGTTACTCCTCCCATTGACGGTATCCATCTAAAAAATGTCTTCTATATGAGAACGCCGGAAGATGCAATCACTCTTAGAGAAACACTGGAAACAGCCGGAATCAAACGTGCAGTCATCGCAGGTGCCGGTTTCATTGGACTTGAGGTTGCCGAAAATCTGATATCGAAAGGTGTGCGCGTTTCTGTCATTGATATGGCTGAGCAGATTTTACCCGGCTTTGATACCGAGTTTGCCGGATATATCGAGAACCACCTGGCAGACAACGGCATTATGTCCTTTACCGGAACACGGTTAGAAGCTATTCTTGGTACTGACAAGGTAGAGAAAGTGCAGACTTCTAAGCGCACGATGAAAGCGGATGCCGTTATTCTCTCAATCGGCATTCGGGCAAATACGGAATTTCTCGCTGACACTGGTATCGAACTTATGCCAAACAAAACCATAAAAGTCAATGCGTATTTACAGACCAATGACGAAGATATTTATGCCATTGGAGACTGTGCCAGCGTTACAAACGCTATAACACAAGAACATACCTGGTCACCTATGGGTTCCTCCGCAAATATAGAGGGACGTATTGCAGCACAAAACATAAGTGAAAAAAAACGTTCCTACCATGGGGTTCTCGGTACCGGCGTCTGTAAACTGCCAGAATTAAATATCGGCAAAACAGGATTGAGTGAGGCTGCTGCCATTGCTGCCGGCAAAGATGTCGTCAGCGTTACATCCGTGGTGGACGATAAAGCTCATTACTACCCCGGAGCATCCACCTTTATTGTGAAAATGATTGCTGACAAAGAAACCCATGAACTACTGGGATTACAGACTGCCGGTAAAGGAGCCGTTGATAAAATGGTGGATATTGCAGCAACTGCCATTTCTCTGCATGCTGACCTGGAAGCCCTGGAGAATATGGATCTTGCCTATGCGCCGCCATTTTCTACTGCAATCCACCCATTCTCCCAGACCATAAACATATTGCAAAATAAACTGAGCGGAGAATTTGAAACCTTTACACCTGCTCAATACCTGGAAGGAAAAGCAGAGGGATACCAGCTCATTGATGCTTCCATAACCCCTCAGATCGATGGTGCCCGCTATATAGACCTGTCTTCCGTAAATGGTCCAGTACCCGATTTAGACAAAGACGACAATCTGCTGCTCGTCTGCAGCAAAGGAAAGCGTGCCTACATGTTACAAAACCGCATGAAAAAATACGGTTATACCAATACCAGAGTCTTAGAAGGCGGAACCGCATTTAATGAAATAGACGGATAGGCACATTGCAGAGTATCTAAAAATTGATATTGATGCATAAGCAAGATTACGGCACATCTGGTAATTTAAAATTGATGGATAAGCACACTGCAGGACATTTGTAAATTCGACGAAATAACCCGGATCACGAAAATAATTACATAACTCAGGAGGAAAATAATGGCAACTTTAACAATCAAACCAGAAGAAGAAAAGAGCGTAAAAGCGTTAGGATTTTTAAGCAACAAAGGAACTGATAATTTTTCAGGAAGAGTTATCACCATCAACGGTAAAATTACGGCAGATCAGATGCAGTGTATCTCAGAAGCTGCAAATTTATTTGGAAACGGAGTCGTAACTCTGACCACAAGGCTTACCATCGAAGTACAGGGAATCCCATTTGATAAAATTGAAGATTTCCGCACCTATCTTTCCAAAGCAGGTTTAGTAACCGGCGGCACCGGCTCTAAAGTGCGTCCTGTGGTAGCCTGTAAGGGAACTACCTGCCAATACGGCCTGTTAGATGCATTTGCAATCTCCGAAGAAATCCATGACCGGTTCTACGTTGGCTACAACTCGGTGAAACTGCCGCATAAATTTAAAATCGCCGTAGGCGGATGTCCAAATAACTGCGTAAAGCCGGATTTAAACGACATCGGTATCATAGGACAGATGACTCCTGTCTTCGATGAGGACTGCTGCAACGGATGCAAGAAATGTTCCGTGGAAACAGCCTGTCCGGTGGGTGCTGCAAAAGTAGTTGACGGCATCCTGGAAATTGATGAAGAAGTATGCAATAACTGTGGCCGCTGTATCGGAAAATGCCGTTTTGATGCCATTGAAGAAGGCGTTCCCGGATTTAAAATCTATATTGGTGGAAGATGGGGAAAACGCATTGCCATTGGAAAAGCATTAAATAAAGTATTTACCACCAAAGAAGAAGCCCTGGATGTAATTGAAAAAGCCATTCTGCTCTTCCGTGAACAGGGAAAGACCGGGGAACGCTTTTCTTCAACCATCGAACGCCTGGGCTTTGAAAACGCAGAAGCTCAGCTTCTGGCAAACGACCTGTTAGACCGGAAACAGGAAATTCTGGATGCCAAACTGCATCTCACAGGCGGTGCAACCTGTTAAACAGGAATGATTTGTAAAATTATAAAAAAGTACTTGCATTTTTCGACAATTTGTGATAATCTTTTAACAAAGAAAAGGGAGTAGCTACCATCGCAAAGATAAACCAGATGGTACATGAAGGCGTCAGAACGATAGCGATATCCGCGTCATGTAAGTAATTAGCAAGACTTTTATTCCAGCAGTCAGTCTGGGATAAAAGTCTTTTTTTAATACCTTTTTCTTTAGTAACCGAAGCCTGTCTTATGATAAATGATAAGACACTCTTCAGAGCTTAATTAGATTTAAGCTTAGACCCACTTGATGGAGAGGCAAATAAATTTCTGCCATGGAAGTTATTTATCTGCCGGATAATTACGAGGAGGATTTGTATGTGGAACCCTAACATGAACAATAACATTTTTAATGATTCAAAAAAGAATTTCAAGAAAAACGTTAAGAAAACAGCCAGAGGTGCAAAAAAGGCGGCGATCATTATCGCAGCTGCGGCGGCAGCCATTTTCATTGTATCCGGATCCTTTTATCAGATTCAGGAACAGGAACAGGCTGTCCTTACCACTCTTGGAAAACCCAAGGCAGTCACAGAGACCGGACTTCATTTTAAAATTCCGGGGATTCAGCAGGTAAAAAAAGTGAATACCACCATTCAGGGATTTCCCATTGGCTATACGATTGAAAACAACCAGACCATAGACACCGAAGGCATTATGATAACATCGGATTACAACTTTATTAACGTGGACTTCTTCGTGGAGTACCGTATTGCTGAACCGGTCCAGTATTTATACGCTTCCCAGCGTCCGGAGGATATTTTAAAAAGTATCTCCCAGAGTTGTATCCGTACCGTGATCGGAAGCTATAAAGTAGATGACGTTCTGACTACCGGAAAAAGTGAAATCCAGGCTAAGATCAAAGAAATGATCATCCGTAAAATTGAAGAACAGGATCTGGGGCTTCAGCTGGTGAACATTACCATCCAGGATTCTGCTCCGCCTACCCAGGAAGTTATGCAGGCATTTAAGGCTGTAGAAACTGCAAAACAGGGAAAAGAAACTGCAATTAATAACGCCAACAAATACCGCAATGAAAAGACTCCGGAAGCGGATGCAAAAGTAGACCAGATTATCAAAGATGCAGAGGCACAGAAACAGACCAGGATCAATGAAGCAACGGCTCAGACATCCAGATTCAATGCCATGTATGAAGAATACCAGAAAAATCCCGTTGTGACCAAACAGCGTATGTTCTATGAAACAATGGAAAGCGTACTACCGGGATTAAAGATCGTAATCGACAACGGCAGCGGCGTGCAGAAGGTCCTTCCTTTAGAACCATTTGCAGAGAACAATGCATCTGATAAACCGGCACCGGAATCGGAAAAAGACAGTACCCAGCAGTCTGATGCGCCAAAGGAAAGCAATGCCAATACGGCTGAAAATCCAACCGCTGAAACTGGAAACCCGGAAACCACGCAAACGGATGCACAATAAGGAGGATACAAAATTATGAAGAAGAAAGTAGTTATAGTCTGTTTCGCAGCGGTTGCTGCAGTGGTTACACTGGCATCTTCCGTGGTTATTTCCAGACAGAATGAATATAAACTGGTTCGCCAGTTCGGTAAAGTCAGCCGTGTAATTGCGGACCCCGGGATCCATTTAAAGATTCCTTTTATCCAGACAGCAGATACTCTGCCAAAGGAAACGCTGCTCTCTGATCTGGTGCCATCCGATGTGATCACAAAGGATAAGAAGACCATGATCAGCGACAGTTACGTGTTATGGAAGATCATTGACCCTTTAAAGTTTGCGCAGACATTAAACTCTTCCCAGACGAATGCAGAAAACAGAATTAACACGGCTGTCTATAACGCAACGAAAAACGTAATCAGCAGCATGACTCAGGATGATGTTATTACCAGCCGTGACGGTGTGCTTTCATCGAAAGTCATGGAGAATATCGGCAATAACATGGATCAGTACGGGATAGAGCTTCTGGTGTTTGAAACCAAGCAGCTGGATCTGCCGAATGATAACAAAGAAGCGGTATTTGAACGTATGATATCAGAACGGAACAATATTGCGGCTACTTACACCGCAGAAGGAAAATCAGAAGCTAAGGTTATCCGGAATACCACCGATAAAGAAATAGCAATCAAAATATCCGAGGCGGAAAAACAGGCAGAAATTCTCACGGCAGAAGGTGAAGCAGAATATATGAAAATTCTGTCCGCAGCCTATGCAGACGAGGGCAAGACTGATTTCTACTCCTACGTAAGAAGCCTGGATGCTCTAAAAGCTTCCATGACGGGAGATGACAAAACTGTGATTCTCTCGGAAGACTCACCCATTGCCAAAATTTTTCAGGGTTACGAATAAAAGTGAAATAAAAAGCAGGGCAATTCACATTTTGCTGTGAATTGCCCTTTTTCTGCAATGCATCAATAGCTGTCCGGTTTGTTAATCTGTAATCCGGTTTATCTTCTCTAATAATTCTTCAAGTTCTTCTTCACTGATATTTCCCTGTCCAAAAGTAAGGACACCGCGAATTGGCATATACATCATCATTGCCTCGTTCATGGCTGACGTGCTCTCACCCAGTGCATCATCAGCTGCATCCCCTAACACAGCCATACCTTTTAGCATGCTTTCTGCAATCTCCATGGCCTTTTCATCTTTCATCAAATCTCCAAAAGTCGTATTGCGGTCATAACTCCTTGCCTTTTTCTCTGTGCTCTCTACGTGAACTTTGGCTGCCGCAGCAATATCTCTGGAAGATTTTCCAATCTGAATCTCGTAATCGGTAGTTTCCACTGCCCAGTCTCCCGCTTCCATATCATAGTAGGCAAATGCCCGTTTTTCCAATTCAAAGTGCACCGTCTTTGTCTCACCCGGTTTTAATTCGACTTTATCAAATCCTTTTAATTCCCGAACCGGACGGATAATACTGCTATTTAGGGGAGACACATATAGCTGAACAACCTCTTTCCCTTTCATGGTTCCCGTATTGGTTACATCTACGGATACACTGAGGATCTCGTTGTCCTTCATGCTATCCTTATCCAGCCTCAGATTACCATAGGTAAAGGTGGTATAACTAAGTCCATGTCCAAATGGGAAGAGAACATCCATTTTTTTCTTGTCATAATAGCGGTATCCTACAAATACGCCTTCTCTGTACTCTACCTTATCGCCTTCTCCCAGATAATACAGATAGGAAGGATTGTCCTCTAATCTCAGGGGAAATGTTTCCGCAAGTCTTCCGCAGGGGTTCGTTTTCCCGAATAAAATATCCACGGTTGCTGCTCCCACTGCCTGCCCGCCCAGATAGGCTTCCAGTACAGCTTTCACATCCTGAATCCATGGCATTTCCACAGGAGATCCATTATGAAGTACCACAACTGTATTTGGATTCACTGCCGCCACCTGACGGATCAGTTCATTCTGACAGTCCGGAAGTCTCATATGCCTGCGGTCAAAACCTTCCGATTCAAAGGAATCCGGCAGCCCCGCAAATACAACGGCTGTTTCAGCCTTCTTTGCGGCTTCCACCGCTTCCTGTATCAATGCATCATCCACAACATCTTCTTCTGTTATAAATCCCGGCGCGTATGTAATATGCTCCATTCCTGCAGAAGCGTCCAGCGCAGATTCCACCTTAAAAGAATTGATGTGGGAGCTTCCGCCGCCCTGGTATCTTGGCTTTTTGGCAAATGCGCCAATATAGACCGTATCGGCTTTCTCATCCAATGGGAGGATGTTATCATTTTTCAACAGAACCATACATTCTGCTGCAATTTCCTTTGAAAGTTTATGATCTGCTTCCCTGTCAAATACCGCATTTTCGTCCCGATTTTCAACAAATTTGTATACAATATTCAATACCCGTTCTGCCGCTTCATCCAGGCATTCTTCAGAAAGTCTGCCGGATTCAACTGCTTCTGTAATCTTTTTATCATTGATGCCAAAAGAGGACGGCATTTCCAGTTCCAATCCTGCCTTTAAGCTTTCTACCCTGTCATTCACAGCTCCCCAGTCACTGACTACGAAGCCATCAAATCCCCATTCATCCCGGAGGATATCGGTAAGGTATTTCTTATTTTCACAGGCATAGGTCCCGTTTATCCGGTTATAGGAACACATCACGGTCCATGGTCCCGACTGCTTTACTGCTCCTTCAAATGCTGCCAGATAGATTTCCCTTGCAGTTCGTTCATCCATCTCTGAGCTGGAAGACATTCTTCTGTGCTCCTGGTTATTTGCCAGAAAATGCTTGATGCTGGTTCCTACATTTTTACTCTGTACCCCTTTGATATGGCTTGCTGCAATCTCAGATGCCAGATACGGATCTTCCGAATAGTATTCAAAATTCCTGCCGCACAGCGGGGATCGTTTGATATTTACTGCTGGTCCTAAAATGACTGCTACGTTTTCTGCCTGGCACTCTACACCCAGGGCCTCTCCCAGTCTGGTGGTCATCCCGCGGTCAAAAGATGCAGCCAGTGCACAGCCTGCCGGAAAGCATACCGCCTTAATACTTTCATTGATTCCAAGATGATCTGCTTCCTGATCCTGTTTACGAAGTCCGTGAGGTCCGTCGCTTACCATAATTGCAGGAATTCCAAGACGCTCTACCGCCTTCGTATGCCAAAAATCCTGACCGGAACATAAACCGGCCTTTTCTTCTACTGTCATCTGTTTTACTAATTCTTTCACGTTCATAATCAAAATCCTCCCGATTGGTCAAAAGTCCCGCCCCAGGACAGGGAAATTAATTTGCTCTGCCATAAGGCGGGTTATTTTCTGTATGAACGTATTATATTATATTTAACAGAGATAAAAAAGTGAAATACTGGCTTTTATATAGGTCAATCTTGACTTTATAAACACGTTTTTGGATCTGTATATTCTTTGCCGAGTGCTTCCGCTACACCCTGGAAGGTTACTTTGCCCTTATACGTGTTAAGCCCCGCCATAAAATCGGGATCTTCTTTCAACGCATTTACCCCTTTATCAGCCAGCTTCAATACGTAAGGGAGGGTGCTGCTGGACAGGGCAATCGTAGAAGTTCTGGACACCGCGCCCGGCATATTTGCAACTGAATAATGAATAACGCCATGCTTTTCAAAGCAGGGATTGTCATGAGTTGTAATCTTGGTAGAGGTTTCCACACAGCCGCCCTGGTCAATTGCAACATCTACAATAACACTGCCTTTTTTCATTTCTTTAACCATATCTTCGGTTACTACTTTCGGTGCCTTTGCCCCCGGAATTAATACTGCTCCGATAACCAGATCCGCTTCCTTTACCGCTTCTTTTAAATTGTAAGGATTATTAAACTGAGTATGAATCCTGCCGCCGCTGATGTCATCAATATATGCCATTCTTTCTGCATTGATATCGAATACGGTGACATCGGCTCCCATGCCTGTCGCTACTTTTGCCGCATTTAAGCCAACCACTCCACCGCCTACAACCACTACTTTTCCGGGCATAACACCGGGTACTCCTCCAAGAAGCACTCCGCTTCCACCATTATAATTCTGAAGCATATAAGCGCCAACCTGTACGGACATTCTGCCGGCAACTTCGCTCATTGGTGCCAGCAGCGGAAGTCCTCCGTTTTTGCCACGAATCGTTTCATATGCTATTGCCGTCGTTTTCGAATCCAGTAATGCATCTGCCAGAGGGGCATCATTTGCAATATGCAGGTAGGTAAATACCAGCTGGTCTTCTCTTAAATATTGATATTCTGACTCTACATATTCTTTTACCTTTACGATCATATCCGCTTTTGCAAATACTTCTGCGGCACTCCCCGCTATTTCAGCACCGGCATTTAAATATTCCCCATCCGTAAATCCGCTGCCTTCTCCGGCATTTGTCTCCACGATTACCTGATGTCCCCCGTGCACCAGGGTATATACCCCTGCCGGCGTAACGGATACCCTGTTTTCATTATTTTTGATTTCTTTTGGCACTCCTACTATCATCCTTTTACCCATTGTATTCACAGGCTTGCCTGCCATACAGCCACTTCTTTAGAAAGCTGAAGGAATTCCAGTGTGGCTTCCTTTCTCTTATCAATATTTTCTTTCAGCTTTTCAACAAACTATAAAAAACAGTATATCACAAAATATTCCAGAATCCACACTATTTTTTATATAAATCAACATTAAATCCATTCATAATTATAGTTTTTTCCACTTGTAACTCCAATTTAAATGTAGTATAGTTTATCAAAAATACACAACCGGAGGTACTTATGGAGGATTTATATCACGTAACAGGTACACTGAATGAAGGTTTCGTGGGTCAGATTTCATATACGGTATGCCTGGAACACACTTACGAAGAACTGGATATTGAATTTACTTTTGACAAACAACACTATACTGTGATCACGGATGAATTAAAAGACGAAATGAAATCTCTTGTGGAAAAGGAATATGGGATTACTTCTTCCTCTGATGAAGAAATTACAAGAGTCATCCAAAATGATATGAAAACAGAAATACATACACTTGCTGCATTAAATGATACGTTTATCGGGTGCGTACACCGCCAGTTAACCACACGCCACATGCACTTTACCCCCCAGTCAGCCACGGAAGGCTGTATTGTCCAGCCCTGTTTGGAAGGGGTCTTAAAGGTTACTCTGCTGGTATTTAATGTGATACAAAACGATACCAACTATCAATTAACCGTATCAGCGGGAGGGAGGCGTACAGCATGTACAAACGATTAGAACTGCACAATCATACCACGGAATCAGACAGCAGCATTACCTGTCAGGAGCTCATTGAACTGATGGTAAAGGACAAAGCCGATGCATTTGCCATTACTGACCATAATACCATTTCCGGACATGGCAAAATCCGCAGCCTGCTGGAAGATATGGGACATCCCATCGACTGTATTTACGGCATGGAATATACAACCTATTATGGGCATATTCTCTGCCTGAACCTTAAGGAATATGTTCCCTGGGAAAATATCAATCTTCACAAACCGGAATTGCTGTTCCGGGCTGCCAGGGAAAAAGGAGCTTTAACGGGCGTTGCCCATCCTTTCTCCTATGGTCATCCGTTTGCCAGGGGATGCCGCTTTGATATGAAAATAACGGACTTCTCTGCGCTGGATTTTATTGAGATCTTCAACAATCCGGAGCCGCTCCATGAAGTAAATGAACGGGGGCTGTTATGGTGGGAATCCCTGGTTCTGAAAGGACACCGCTTAGCCATGACCTGCGGTATGGATCTCCATGGAATATGGGATATGGGCGGACAGTTTGCTACTTACATTCCCGGCGAAAAAGGCGGAGATACCGCCAGAGAACTGGCAGACGCCATACACTCCCTTAAGACCTGTATTTCAAAAGGACCTATTCTGGAAAGCAATCTGGTGCCACAAAGCAATTCCATAGCCTTTACCATCCTTCCTGCCCACAAGCCGGGATATTTACACACCCCTGGAACACCTTACTATCTTACACTGAAAACAGGTGGGAAAATCATTCAAAAAGAAATTCAGCCGGAAGAAACACTGCATGTTTCCCTGAATGAATTAAATGGTGCAAAAATTATCATTCCAAAACTGTACCAGCAGGACACCGCTATAGAAAATCTGGTATGCGTGGGCTGCGTTATTTATCTTTGAGACAGGTTGTACGCTTGATCCTAATTTTGCTCTTGAGCCAGATTGTGCGCTTGATCCTAATTTTGCTCTTGAGCCAGGTTGTGCGCTTGACCGGATTGTACGATTGAACCGATTTGTTCACTTGACCCGGATTTCCTCCTATGCTATGCTTAACACAAAGCATCTACTACTTTGTAAAAGAAAGGCATCATCTTACCATGGATAATTATTATTATGAGCAGACCCGTCTGGTCTCGGATCTTCATGTTAATTTTGAACATATCCTGATTTCGAAAATGTACATTCCCGGTCACTGGCATGAGTGTATCGAAATTCTTTATATGAATGACGGGCGGCTGGAAACGATCATTAAAAACCAGACCACGGTTCTGGAAAAGGATGATCTGATCCTGGTAAATCCCAGAGATCTGCACAGCACCAGATGCCTCAATGACTGTGACTATATCCTGCTTCAGATTCCATACCCCATGCTCAAGAATTATATTCCGGAAATCGATACTATTCGTTTTGAAATACCTCAATTCCCGGATAGTGAAATTGTCCGTACAAAGCTTTGCCAGATGAAAGAAATTATTCTGCAGATGTCGGTACTGGTCCAGGAAAAGCCGCTGGGTTCCCATTTGAAATTTACCAGTCTGCTCTTTGAGATGCTTTATATGCTCTACCATAACTTCCAGGTGCCGGCTGACCCTGATACAAAGGAGAAAAACACCCGGAACCTGGAACGTTTGGCACCCATTCTGGATTATGTAAAAAAGCATTCGAATGAAAAAATCCTTTTAAGTGAAATTTCATCCTGTGCCGGGTTTACACCTGAATATTTTTGCCGTTTTTTCAAAAGGCATATGGGCATCACTTTTGTGGAATATCTGAACCAGTACCGGTTCAACTGTATCTATCAGGATCTTTGCTGTACGGATACCTCTTTGCTGTCGCTCCTGGAACAGCATGGCTTTACCAATTATAAACTGTTCCGTAAGATGTTTTATGATGTCTTCGGATGTACCCCCGGGCAAATCCGAAAAGAACTGGCAGCAAAAAAAGATTCCGGCAATCAGTATACCGCCTCTTTCTGGATCAATTCTATAAATGCGTCCAGGGACATCTGACTTGTTTTCTGGCTGTCACGGTCGCGGACTGACACCGTGCCTGCTTCTTCTTCCTTTTGACCCAGGATAACCATATACGGCACTTTTTCCAGTTGGGCTTCCCTGATCTTGTACCCAACTTTTTCATCTCTTTGATCCACTTCACATCGGATGGATGCTGCTTTTAACCGCTCTGCGATTTTCCCGGCATAAGCGTTGGATTTTTCCGATACCGGCAGTATTTTTGTCTGAACCGGTGCCAGCCAAACCGGAAATTTCCCGGCGTAATGCTCTATCAGGATTCCGATAAAGCGCTCAATGGAGCCGTATACTACCCGGTGGATCATAATCGGACGGTGCTTCTCTCTGTCTGCCCCGATATATTCTGCTCCAAAGCGAAGGGGCAGCTGAAAATCCAGCTGTATCGTTCCGCACTGCCACGTCCTTCCAATGGAATCCTTTAGATGAAAATCAATCTTCGGTCCGTAAAATGCCCCGTCTCCCTCATTTACAACAAAGGACATATTAAGTTCATCCAGCGCATTTCTAAGTCCGTTTGTAGCCAGATCCCAATCTTCCTGGCTTCCGATGCTGTTTTCCGGTTTTGTGGATAATTCCACATGATACGTAAACCCAAACTTTCGGTACACTTCATCGATCAGGCGCACAACGCCTTTGATTTCTTCTGTGATCTGCTCTTTTGCCATGAATATATGGGCATCATCCTGTGTGAAACTGCGCACCCGCATCAATCCATGAAGAGCGCCGGATTTTTCGTGACGGTGAACAACACCCAATTCTCCAATGCGTATGGGCAGCTCTCGATAAGAGTGAGGTTCTGACTGGTAAACCAGCATTCCCCCCGGACAGTTCATGGGTTTGATGGCAAATTCTTCTCCATCAATGGAGGACGTATACATATTTTCTTTGTAATGCTCCCAATGCCCGGATGTCTCCCACAATTTGCGGTTTAGCATAACAGGCGTAGATATTTCTACGTAACCTTCTCTTTGATGAATTTTTCTCCAGTAATCAATTAACTGATTTTTAAGCACCATTCCTTTGGGAAGAAAAAACGGGAAACCAGGTCCTTCGTCCATCATGGCAAATAGCCTCAGTTCTTTCCCCAGCCTTCTGTGATCCCTTTTTTTCGCTTCTTCCATCTGCAGCAGATACTCCTTTAGCTGAGCTGGCTTTTCAAAAGAAATTCCATAGATTCTGGTGAGCATTTTGTTCTTCTCACAGCCTCTCCAATAAGCTCCCGCCAGTGATGTAAGCTTCACCGCCCCTGCATATTTCGTGTTTTTTAGATGGGGGCCTTTGCATAGATCACAAAATTCTCCCTGCCGGTAAAAACGAAACTTTTCTTCCATCGGCATGTCATGGATCAGCTCCAGTTTATAAGGTTCCTCTTTTTCCTTCATAAAAGAAATTGCCTCATCTCTGGACAGTTCAAAGGATTCAATCTCATAACCGCTGTCTATAATTTTCTTCATTTCCTCTTCTATCCGCTCCAGGTCTTCTCCCGTAAATGGAATCTCACAATCAAAATCATAATAAAACCCATTTTCAATAGCCGGTCCAATTGCAAGTTTTGTCCCGGGATACAACCGCTTCACCGCCTGGGCTAAAATATGCGCCGTCGTATGATAGAATACACTCTTTTCAAATTTTTCTTTCATCTGCTCCAAGCTCCTTTGCCTTTTGATAACAGGGCATAAACTCCTGTTTAAATTGGATAACAAACAATCTGGCCAGATTGCAGTAACATAAGAAAAGCACCCTCAAACGCACGACAGATAACTGCCATGACGTTTAAGGGTGCAAACTAATCAGAATGCACGGTTCCACCTTAATTTTTCTCTTTCAGATTCTAACAAATCCAAGCCTTTAACGCAGGCGTACGGCAATGCTTATTCTCTCGACTTCGCACCGCTGCTCGGGAATGGTCTTCGCTGACATTTCACATAAGAAACTTCCACCAACCTGTTTCTCTCTCTGACTGCTTCGTGACAGTTACTGTTTCCTTCATAGCTTTTCTTATATTGAAGTCATTATAGCACTTTCAGCGGGTCTGTCAAGGGCTGATTTATTATTTATAAATTTTCTTAGCAGAAAATCCCCTGCCCCGCACTTCATTAACGTGGCTGATCACCATAAATGCTTTTGGATCTTCTTCCATAACCAGCTGATTGAGTTTCACCAGTTCACGGTTGGATATGACGGTCAATATTATCGGCTGTTCATTTTGCATATACCCCGTCTGTGCATGGATAAACGTGGTTCCCCGATCCAGGCGCTTTAAGATCTCCCGGTTAATCTCCTCATACTTACAACTTATAATTTTCACCTGGGTCTGGGCAGTTCCCATAAAGAGAATCTTATCCAGAACAACGGAATAGATCAGCACAAGAAGAATACCGTATACAATCTGTTCCGAATCGGAGAACAACATCTGTAGAATCAGAATTGTAAAATCAAAGACATAGAGCATTGCCGAAACCGGAAGCCCAAACTTCTTATTCAGTACCAGCGGCGGAATGTCCATACCTCCGGTGGATGCCCCTGCACGAATTACAATTCCAATTGCAAAGCCGATCATAATTCCGCCGCAGATGGTGGATAACATCCGGTCACTGGTGACCTGCTCCAGTATGGGAATTTTCTGGAACACGCCCAGGATAAGCGGATAGTAAAAGGTACTGATCAGTGTGGTAATGGCAAAACGTTTCCCCAAAATAAAGGCTCCCAGGATAAACATAACGGCATTAAAACAGAATACAAATGCCGAAATAGGAATTTGAAAATAATGGTGGAAAGATAGTGCCAGTCCTGTGGTGCCTCCCGTAATCATCTGATTCGGAAGAATAAAGATAGTAATTGCAAGTGCATAAATCGTATTCCCCAAAAATACAAAGAAAACATTTTTCATTTTTGATAATTGTGATAACATAAGTTTCCCTCTTTCCTGTTTTTTTACAGCCTGATTATATTAGAAATTTTTGACAGCTGTGCGCCACACTTTACACACGTGGATGTACATAAAAGTTTTACATAAAATAATTCTGTTATATTACTACACTAAAGCACAAAAAAAGCAGGTTACTAAGTAACCTGCAAAGTTTGTTTCGTATGTTTAATCTTTTATTTTTATCATAATTTCTATTTATCCAATATAACCGTAAACTCACTGAAATACACATCCTGTCTTTTTCTCTGATAAGAATACCACATTTATCCGAAGGAGTAAAGCAGTAGTTTAAAAAGCAGGGCTATTTCCTACTCTTATGTTACTGTTCACACCCCGGTCTGAACAGTAACACTCTTATTTCATAATCGTGCGGTAAACATCCATGAATCCCATAACCGTTACAATTACAACCAGAATCGGTGTAATAAACCGAATGCAGATCAGCCATGCCTTTTTCAGCTTAAAGGAAATCCCGTCCGATTCCACATGCTGCAGAATCCGTTTCGGTCCCCAGATCCAGCCTACAAAAATGCACATCAGGATACCGCCAATAGGCATCAGAATATTATCTGTCAGCATCCCCATAAAATCAAATACAGAATAATTCAATATGGTCACATCTCCTAATACCCCAAACGACAGGGCACTTGGAATACCCAGCAGAAATACGCCCAATGCGACGAAAATTACCGCCGTTCTCCTCTTGCATTTAAAATGATCCAATACAGAGGACACCACGCATTCCAAAAGTGCTATGGCAGAAGTTAAGGCTGCGAAAAACATCAGTCCAAAAAACAGCAATGCAAAAATCCATCCGCCGGACATACTTTCAAATACTTTCGGGAGTGTTCCAAAAGTCAGGCTTGGTCCCTGAGCCGGTTCCAGTCCAAATGCAAAAACTGCCGGGAATATAGCCAGCCCCGCCAAAATCGCAACGAAGGTATCAAGACCTGCAACAATCAGCGCATTTTTAGGGATATTTTCTTTTCTGTTTAAATAGCTGCCGTAAGTGATTGTGATTCCCATACACAGACTCAGTGAATAAAATACCTGTCCCAATGCAGCCGGTACCGACTTCAGGTCAAATCCTCCGTTCATTTTAAATACAAAATCTACACCCTGATTTGCACCAGGCAGTGTCAGGGATCGTATTACAATGATCACCAGCAATATCAGCAGCCCAGGCATCATAAACCGTGATGCTTTCTCAATTCCCTTTGTTCCTCTGTAACAAACAAATCCGGTACACGCCATAAATACCAGATGCCAGATGACAGGTGCTGCCGGCTCTGCGATATATGCGCTGAAATCCGCCGGTGCACTCATGCTTGTAACATAACTGGCTATATATTTTAAAATCCATCCACCGATAACACTGTAGTAGGATAATATAATAAATGCACATAAAATACCCATAATACCGATAATTTTCGATTTTGGATTTAAATTCTCATATGCTTGTACCGGTCCCTTCCCAGTCATTCTTCCTATACTCATCTCTGTGATCATAACCGGAAGTCCCAATACCGCGATAAAAATTAAATACGTAATTAAAAACTGAAATCCACCGTTCTTTCCCATTAAATAGGGGAACTTCCAGAGATTCCCAAGCCCCACCGCTGCTCCCGCAGTTGCAAGGATAAATCCCAGGCTAGACGCCCATTGTCCTTTTTTTTCCATTTTGCCCTCCAATTAAGTTTCTAACACTCTAACGCCCTTAAATATTGTAATTCTAAAGAGCAGAGTTAAAATTAGTTTAACAAAATTGTAGGTATTTTTCAACAAAATTAATCATTTTTCCATATATATCTTCAAACTTATACCCCTGCATACCGCTGACAAGTCTGCGGTATTGCATTAATAAGTAGTTTGAAACGCTTTTGTTTCAAACTTATACCCCTTGCATACCGCAGACGGGTCTGCGGTACTGCTTCAATAGAAAGTATGGAACGCTTTTGTTCCAAACTTTACCACATGAATAGAAGAACCTGGCTTGTTCTATTCCCAAATCAGTCGTGTGAAAGCGATTTTTTTTTCACACTTTTTTAATGATTCCCCAAAAACTTGTAACAGAAATATAACTTGCTTCTATTCTATCTCAGATGTAAAATAGCAGTAACGAAAAAGGAGGTGGATTCCATGCCAAAGAGAAAATACATATGGTTTGCCATTTGCAATATAATCTTTCTTTTATCAACATTTCTCCATGAATGTATACACGGATTCAGCATGGCAAGGCTTGGGCAGTCTGTCAGTACCGGATTCAGGCGAATCGGCCATGTTTACCTCTATCCAAAAGATTCCGGATTTCGCATGAATCTGGATCTTGATATTAAGACGCTTATGGATTTCAGTGTTCTGCTGACGCTGACACTGGCAGTCATATTCACGTTCCTGTTCTGTAAAATACGTTTTAAGAATCCAGTCACTAGAATGACCGTTCTGGCACTGGCCCTTTGTAATTCCTGTCTGCGGATTATCGCATGGGCTGCCACCCTTATGCTTCCGGTATTTGCCGGACAGACTGTAAGGATTGATGAATTGAATACCGGTACTGCACTTGTCCTGGCAACCGGAAATTCCTCTCTTCTATATGTACCTGCTATCCTTTCCATTTTTATCTCTCTTTTCTGTTTTATTAAGCTTCTCATGCGTCTGCGAAGAAGCCGCGATCAGAATTATCAGAACTTTATATTTCTATTTTTTACGGCTCTTGTCAGTTCTTTTTTCCTTTCTAATATCCTGGATAATTATATAAGGATAAACTGGATTGCCTAAAGTATTGAATATTTATTACATAAAAAAGTCAGGGAACAGCATTTGTTTATACTGTTTCCTGACTTTTCTGTTTGCGAATAACTAGAGCGTGAATATATGTACTTGCCGCTATCCTTTTAGTTAAAAAATCTGGCTCCTACATAACCAACATATCCGTTTGCTTCTACTTTATACCATCCGCCTACATCTTCTAAGAATGTTACTGCCTGTCCTGCCTGCAGGGTATCCAGAATAGCACCCTCATAGCTGGGAGCTTCGCGGATATATGCTGCTGCATTCATGTACATGGTCTGTGGTACCGGCGCTTCTGTTGCCTCTGTCTGAGCTGGAGCTTCAGTTTCCGGTGCCTGGGTCTGGGGCACTGCTGCTTCTGTGGCTTCCGTCTGTGTATTTGCCTGACTTCCGGCATTTGTGGAAGAAGTTTCGTTACCTGACTCAGAAGCTTTCGAAGATTCCCCCTTGGAATCAGTGGTTTTCTCGGTTGTCTTCTCGGTTGTTTTCTCTGTAGATTTACTGGTTTCTGTTTTCTGTGTTTGTTTTTGTGATTCTGTCGTCTTTTCTGTAGCTTTTTTATCCTCAGTTGATTTTTCACTGCCGGGCTTTGTTTCTTCTGTCTGTTTTTTGCTGCCATCGCCGTTTGTCATCATGTTTCCAAGCAGCTTATATCCAAAAAACAGAATTAAAATCACTGCAATTACCGCAATTGCCAATACAAAATACCTTAAATTATCTGATAACCATTCTTTGAATTTTTTCATTCCATTACCTCCATAACGATATAACAGAAAGCATCAGAGCGCTTTCCATTATATAAATTAGTTTATGCCTGCTGCCCTGCAAACTGAGAATGATACAACTGTTCGTAGAAACCTTTTTTCTCCAACAGAGAGTTATGTGTCCCCTGCTCTACAATATTACCATCTTTTACGACAAGAATCAAATCTGCATTTTTAATTGTTGATAAACGATGTGCAATCACGAAACTGGTTCTTCCAATCATTACCTTTTTCATTGCATCCTGCAGCATTTTTTCAAGCCTGGTATCCACAGAAGAGGTTGCTTCATCCAGAATTAAAATATCTGGATCCTTTAGAATAGCTCTGGCTATGGTCAGCAGCTGTTTCTCACCCTGGGAAATATTACCGCCTTCTTCATCGATGACCATATTATAACCGCCGGGCAGTGTCTTGATAAAATGATGCACGTTTGCCGCTTTTGCAGCATCTATGACCTCATCCTTTCTGGCATTCAGCCTTCCATACTTGATATTTTCAAAAATACTGCCTGAGAACAGCCAGGTATCCTGCAATACCATGCCGAAAATGGAACGCAGACTGCTTCGCTTCATCTGGCGGATATCTACACCATCGATTAAAATCCTGCCCTGATTCACATCATAGAAGCGCATAAGCAGATTAATCAATGTTGTTTTTCCAGCACCTGTTGGACCGACGATTGCAACCATCTGACCGGATTTCACTTCTATATTAAAATCTTTGATAATGGGTTTCTTCCCATATCCAAAATAAACATGATCGAATACTACCTTTCCCTGAACTTCCGGCAGCTCTGTGGCTGGATCTGCTTCTTTTACCTCTTCTTCTTCCCCAAGTATATCAAAGATACGGTCCATTGCTGCAAATGCAGCCTGTATCTGAGAAGAAAGCTGAGACACCTGTGAAAGGGGGTCATTGATCTGCCAGATATAGCGAATAAATGCCTGCAGATTACCGATTGTAATCCCTCCGCTGATGGCAAAGACCGATCCCACTACCGCAATGCTTCCAATGGTCAGATAAGTAATCAGAGAGATCAGCGGTGACATGACAGAAGACATAAACTGTGCTTTAAATGCATGTTTGCGCAGATCTTCATTGATATTCACAAACTCTTCCACCGAAGACTCCTGTTTATTAAAAAATAGTATTTCCTGGAATCCGGTATACATCTCTGTAATGGTTCCGTTTAATTCCCCCACGGAATTCTGCTGCGCACGAAACTGCTTCTGGCTTTTTCCTACAATAAATCTGGTAACCAGAAGTGCTAAAGGAATAATACAGATTGCCATACATGCCATTACCGGCTGTATGGTGAACATCATTGTAATCGCCAGAATCAGTGTAAGAATCCCGCTGATTACCTGGCTGAAACTTTGCTGCAGTGCTCCGGATACCGTGTCGATATCGTTGGTGATCCGGCTTAAGACATCCCCAAAGCTATTGGTATCAAAATAACGAACCGGGAGTCTTCGTATCTTATCCTGTACATCATTTCTCAAATCGTGCATGGCATTCTGTATGGAATCTGTCAGTAAATAAACACTGATGATCTGGGAAAAAGTTTTAATCAGATAAATTACAGCCAGCAGAATCAGGATTTTCGTGACCACTTCAAAGTGAACGCCTGCATCCGGCAGTTTTTTCAAGATATCCATTGCATCTTTGGAGAGCTGGGTGGTGATCATACCTTCTACTCTGGGAGCCACCGTCATGGACGCCACAGATACGATAACCATCAGAACTGCACCGATAAATTTCCATTTATAAGGTGTAATATACCGATTCATCTGCTTCAGATTTTTCATAAACTTACCTTTTTTATTGCTACTCATGATCCAATTCCTCCTCACTCAGCTGAGAAGCCGCTATTTCATGATAAATCGGACATTCCTTCAAAAGTTGTCTGTGGGTTCCCCTGCCTACAACTTTTCCTTCATTTAATACAATGATGCTGTCGGCATCCATAATACTGGCTATACGCTGTGCCACTACAAGTACAATTGCATTTCCGGTTTCTTTCTTCAGGTCTTCCCTCAGTTTTGCATCGGTTTTAAAATCCAGCGCCGAAAAGGAATCATCAAATATGTAGATTCTTGGCTTTTTTGCCAATGCCCTGGCTATGGAAAGCCTTTGCTTCTGCCCTCCGGACACATTTGTTGCGTTCTCCGTAATATTTTCCGAAAATCCGCCTTTCTCCATGATGAAGTCATAAGCCTGGGCAGTTCGAGCCGCCTGCTCCACTTCCTGCATAGTCGCTTCCGGGTTTCCGAAACGGATATTTTCAGCTATCGTTCCACGAAAAAGCATTGCTTTCTGGGGGATAAATCCAATGGTATTACGCAGACTTTTTAAGTCATATTCCCGAATGTCCGTACCGTTCATTGTAATCTTTCCCTCAGTCACATCATATGCTCGGGGTATCAGATTTACCAGGGTGCTTTTTCCGGAACCGGTACTGCCTATAAAAGCGACCTTTTCCCCTTTCCTGGCTGTAAACGATACATTTTTTAAAACTGCTTCTTCTCCGTCCGGGTAAACAAAGGTCACATGGTCAAAACAGATTTCCTCTACCTCATGTTCCAGACGTTTTCCATTGTGGGGATTTTTTACCTTTACTTCCTGTTTGATTACTTTTTCAATCCGTCTTGCACTGACCCGCGCCCTTGGATACATCATAAATACCAGGCAGAACAGCATCACGGAAAACATAGCATGAAACAGATAATCCATAAATGCCACCAGCATTCCGATTTCCAGACTTCCTTTGTCAATCATTCTGGCTGCGACTGCAAAAATTGCCATTCCAGCTATATTCATTAGCAGGAAAAAGGTTGGCTGTGTCATGGACATCAGCTTAAAAAGCTTTTTGGAATATTTCATATACTGGTTATTCTCTTCATTAAAACGCTGCTGCTCATATGCATCGTTATTGAATGCCCTTATTACACGTATTCCACTGAGGTTTTCCTTAGAAACACGGTTAATTGCCTCCATTGACAACTGCTGGTTTTCGCTGATGGGTTCCGAAATCTTTGCAACTGCAATGACTCCTAAAATAATGATCGGTACGGTAGAAATAATAATCAAAGACAAGGGAAGTGATGTGCGCAAAACCAGGCTGAAGCTCACGAATATCATTACCGGTGTCATAAGCGCAGTACGAAACAACACATTCATGAACATCTGTATCTGGAATGCATCATTATTTGTCCTTGTAATCAGGGAGGCTGCACCAAACTGGTGATATTCACTGTGGGAAAATCCCTGTACTTTCCGGAACATCTCTGTCCGGATATCACGGGTAATTGCAGTTGACAGATACGCGCAGCAATATCCCAGCAGTATGGTACCCGCGACTCCTAACAGAGATATTATCAGTATCACGCCACCCATTTTAAAGATGTAATTTTTGTCTCCTGTTAATACTCCCTGATCAATCATCTTTGCAACAATGGTTGGTATCCCTAGTTCCACCAGTGCAAATCCAAAGACAGACAGAATGTTTAATAGAAACATTTTCTTGTAATTTTTAAGATATTTAACAATTAATTTCATGGGGATTCTTCTCCAATATTCTTAGTTTCATTTTGATGCTGCAGGTCATGTTGGCAAAACGCCTGGACCTGCCAGGATATCATAATTAATCGTCCTGTAAAATAAAGCTTCTATTTCCTCCCAGGTTGACAGCTTTTTACCCATAATCCACATAGACTTCGTTACCACTGCCTCCAGATTCATATCCTTCGCTTCCAGATATCGGATTTTTCCTTCCAGTCTTTTCCCTACTTCATAGACAGATATATGGCTGCCCTCAGACATTACCTGGGTCGTAATAACCAGTACTTTCTCCTGTGGCTGATAGCTGTTCTGGCATTTACAAAAAGTATCCAGTAACTGATCCGGAATTCCTCCAACACCAAAACCTTCTATAATAATTACATCATAGAGACGGTATATTTCTTCAATCAGTTCCGGAGAACTGCAGGGTGTCAGTTTTAGCAGAAACACTTTGGAATTTAAGTTTAAATCAAACTCCGCTTCACCTGCCCTGGGTGCAGTAATATATCGGATCACCTGGCTATTGCGTATTACGGCAAGATCTGGAAAATTGATACTGGAAAAGGCCTGATAACTCAGGGTATTCATTTTCTTAGCCCTGGTGCCTGCAATCGCCCTCTGTCCAAATACCACCTGCACACCATTCGTATCATCCTGGAGCATGTAATGGAAACTGTCCCGGAGATTCATCATAGCATCTGTGGATTCAAAGGAGATCGGCTTCTGTGCACCAGTCAAAATCACAGGCTTTCTGGAATTCTGTATCATATAGGACATGGCTGCCGCCGTATATGCCAGAGTATCGGTTCCATGGGCAATTAAAAATCCATCATAACGATCATAATTTTCCTGAATACAGCGGACCAGTTTACACCAGTACCCATAGTTCATATTGGTGCTGTCAATATTGCAGATCTCCATAGTATCTACCGTACAAAGGCCCGCAATATCCGGTATATAAGAAAGCAGTTCATCGCCTCCCAGCGCGGGAAGCAGCCCATGCTTGCTTTCCTTGGATGCAATGGTACCACCTGTTGTCAGTGTTAAAAATTTCTTCATTTTATGCAAATCCCTCCTGCCCCATTCTATACTGATATCGATGCTTTAAGAATACTCTATGGATGCTCTATGATTACGCTATCGATGCTCCAATGATGCTCTATGAATACTTTATTGATGCTCATGAAAATCAGTATACAATGAAATCTACTTTTTGTACATGCCAAACATAAGATATTTATAGTACAATTATCCATGTTTTATCAAAATATATGCAAAAAACCAGTATTGAGTTTTTGAAAGCATCCGAACAACGGTTTTATCTGCTTATCCTCAGTACTGGTTTTTGTTTTTTCTTTGTTTTTTCTTTGTTTTTTCTTTTGTTATTTTCTATTTTTAGGCAATCGTATAGCCGCCATCCAGTATCAGATTGGCTCCATTGAACAGACTGGCTGCATCACTTGCCAGATATACTGCACAGGCTGCCACTTCCCCCGGATATCCAAATCGCCTGGATGGAATCAACTGCTTAAACGCCTCGCCCTCTTCATTATTCCAATTCATAGATCCCATTGGAGTCAGAATAATGGTAGGGGAAATAGCATTTACCCTCACATTATATTTCCCCCATTCCAGAGCTAGCTGTTTCGTTGCCTGGATTAGTCCTGCTTTTGCGGTTCCATATGCAAGATGGCGTTCTAATGCCACTACACCTGCCTGTGACGCTATATTAATAATGCTTCCGCCACCATTTTTTATCATCGTTTTTCCCACAGACACCGACATGCGTACAGCACCGGTTAAATTCACTGCCATGGTCAGATCCCAGACATGTTCTGTACTTTCCGCTGCAGCTTCCAGATATCCTACGCCTGCACAGTTTACAAGGACATCAATCTTACCAAATTCTACTGTAGCTGCCTCCACTGTTTCTGTGATCACTTCCTGACTGGTGATATCTCCGGAACACGACAAAAATCTCTTCCCCATTCCCATTACATATTCCTTCAATTCTATGGATTCTTCCAGGTCAAATGCCGTCACATCTGCGCCTTTTCTTGCAAACATCCTGGCGATCTCGAATCCGATGCCGCTGGATGCGCCGGTAATTAATGCATGTTTTCCTTCCAATGTAAAGTCTTCATTGATATCACTGTAACATATCTCCTGCTTCATTCCGATACCTCTCTTTTTTTAATCTTCCCAGTCATTCAGCTACCTGAATCAGCACCTTTAAACAGCTGTCTTTATGATCCTCAATGTATTGAAAGGCCTTTGCATAGTCAGATAATTCAAACGTATAGGAAATTAACGGTCTTGTCTGAATCATCCCTGTGTTCATCAGTTCAATCGTATCATCATAATCTTTTTCCACATACATCAGGCTTCCAATCAGCCGCAGTTCTTTATCCTGCACCAGGCTCATATTTATTTCGGGACGATTTCCAAATACGCCCACGACTACAATATCATGACCTTTTTTCGACAGCTCTATTGCCTGATTAACGGTGGCTCCAATTCCAACACATTCAAAAAATATGTCTGCCGGTTCTCCCTGAAATGCCTCATGGATTGCTGCTGCCATTGATACCTTTCCCGTATTGGCTGTCTTTGAAATTCCGCATGCGCCGGCTATTTCCAGCCGGTAATCGGATAAATCCGTAATTAATACCTGCTTGGCTCCTTTCGCAAGCGCTGCCTGTGCTGTCAGATTGCCAATGGTACCCGCGCCCATTACAACCACGTTTTTCCCACTAATATCTGTACCTCTCTGTACTGCGTGGACACCAACTGCCGCCGGTTCTAAGGTGGCAGCAATATCTTTTGGCATTCCCTCCGGTATTTTCTTCACCAAAGAGGCATCGAAGGCAAAATAATCACACGCTGCCCCCGGCGTCTGGCATCCGATTACTTTTAATGTATTGCAGATATTGTATCTGCCGCTTTGACATGGTTCGCATTCATGGCAGAATATCTGAGGCATTGCCGTTACGGTCTCTCCTGTCATAATCCCCTTAACATTCCGCCCGGTCTCCACCACTCTGCCTACGAATTCATGCCCCAGCGTAATCGGGCAGGAAATAAAGGGATGTTTTCCATAATAGGCATGTATATCTGACCCACAGATTCCGATATAATCTACTTTTATTACAATTTCGTTTTCTTTTGCCACAGGTATTTCTGTTTCTGTAATTACAATCTCCTGTGGATTTGTCAATGTTGCGATTCTCATCTTTTCTCCTTTTCGTTTCTGCTATGGTTTCTGCTTTCTTATTTGATCTGTCCGTTATCCGTATGAATCTTAATCCATTCATCTACATTATTTTCATCAATTAACTGTCCTTCAATCAGGGTTTTTTCGAATTCTTTTTCACCGGAAAGAACTTTGTCAATAATTCCAAATGTCGTTTCAGCCATTACCTTTGCATTCTGAACGCAGGTAGCCGTCAGCCCGCCATCCTTGATAGATAACACTGCATCAGCCAGACCGTCCACACCGTAAAAGGTCATATTCTCTGCTCTTTTGGCATCATTTGCAGCTTCCCACGCCCCCAGAGCCATAGCATCATTCATAGAAACCACTGCATCAATCTGATCATATGCCTGGAGCCAGTCTTCCATAAAGTTCATACCCTTTGACTTTTCCCAGTCCCCAATCTGCTCATCCAGTATCTCAATATCCGGTCTCGCATCGAACAAGGCCTTTTGAAAACCTTCTCTCCTGCCAATGGAATGGGAATTGCCGGAGGGACCCAATAAGATCACGACCTTTCCATTCTCTGGAATTTTCTGTGCTGCCACTTCCGCAACAATGGACCCCTGTTCTATAGGATCACAGTCTACATTAGATGCATACTGGCTGCCGCCGTCACTCTGGTTGACCATTAAAACTGGTGTTCCATCCTGTATATACTGATCTACCACATCTGCCTCTGCATCCGGCTCCAGTGGATGCAGAATAATATAATCGTATCCCTGGGTAACACAGTTCTCCAGATTTGCCAGCTGAGTAGATAGTGTATTCTTAGAATCCAGAATTGTAAGTGACATATTGGGATATTCTTTCACTGCAATCTGAAGTTCCTGTGCCAGCCAGGCAGCAAAGGTTGCTGACATATCGGTAGGAAGCAGTGCAATTTCAAACTCTCCCTTTGCATCGCTGGCGGCATTAGATACCTCTTCCATAACGGACTCTGCTGTCTCTTTCGCTTCTTCTTTTTGTGTCTCCGATGCCGAACCATTTGTCTTGTCGCTGCCGCATCCGGACAACATTGCTGCACACATCACCGCTGCTAACATCATGCTTAATACTCTTCTTTTCATTTTGATCCTCCTTGATTAAATTTATTTACTACTCTGAGCTAATTCAGAGGTAGTTTCCATTATCTTCATTTTCCGCTTTCCTCTTTTGGAGCGGATATCAAATAATACTGCAATAATAATTAAAAATCCTTTAATGATCTGCTGGGAATATGACTCTACCCCTAACAGGTTCATAATATTGTTTAAGATACCGATAATCAATGAACCAACCAGCGTTCCAAAAGCGGTTCCCACACCCCCGGCAAAACTGGTCCCCCCCACTACCGTAGCCATAATAGCATCTGTCTCATATCCGGTACCTTCACTGGGTATTCCTGCATTCAGTCTCCCCATCAGGATCATGCCAGCAATGGCTGCAAATACTCCGGAGATAATAAAGGTAATCCACTTTGTCTTTCTCACCTGAATGCCTGCTGCATTTGCTGCATCCTTATTACCGCCGATTGCATAGATGTATCTTCCAAACTTCGTATACTTTAATAAAAAGTGTGTGATCAGACACATCACCGCCATAAATACAACGGTAATTGGAATGAACCCAAATACAGTGCCCTGTCCCAAAATCTTAAAGTCACCAATTTTATAGACGTTATTTCCAGCCGTATACAAGCAGATACTGCCAAAAGTTATCGTCTGCATAGCCAGCGTAACGATAAAAGAAGGAAGTCCGAAATGAGCTACAAACAATCCGTTTAAAGCCCCTACGACGGCACCCAGAAGAAGTCCGAATAAAATTGCCAGGATCAGATTGCCGGTCGCAACATATAAGATACAGGCGTAAGTTCCCGCCATTCCTGCCAGGCTTCCTATCGAGAGGTCAATTTCCCCGCTGATAATTACCATGCCCTGGGCAAATGAAAGAATCGTTACAATACTTACCTGCTTTAATATGTTCATCAGATTCGTCGATGTCATGAACTTCGGTGATAAGAAGGAACAGATCACCACCATCACAACTAAGATTAAAAATGTAGAAAATTTCTGTATGTTCGTTTTTACATTACTTTTCATTTTCCTCTCCTTTTCCCCTGGTTTTCGTAGCTAACTTCATAATTCTTTCCTGGGAACACTCCTCCCTGTCAATTACCCCAGTCACATACCCCTTGTTCATCACATATATGCGGTCACACATGCCGATTAGTTCCGGCAGCTCGGAAGAAATCATGATGATACTAAGCCCTTTTTCCTTCACCAGCTTCATCATAATATTATAGATCTCCAACTTCGCCCCCACATCAATTCCCCGGGTAGGTTCATCCAGAATCAATACTTCCCCATCCAGCATAAGCCACCTTGCCAGAATTACTTTTTGCTGATTTCCTCCGCTTAAAGACCCCAGGGCCGTTTCTATTCCTGCACCTCGTACATTTAGCATGGCAGACATGGATTTTGCTTCTTCTATCTCTTTTCTAAGATTCAGAAATCCGCCTTTTCTTACCCGCAGACTGGCAAGTGCAATATTTTCCCGGATACTTCTGATCCCCACCACCCCTTCTTTTTTCCGGTCCTCCGATACCATCAGAATTTTGTTTCGTATTGCCTGGGAGACATTTTTTATCTCCACCTCCCGGTCATTTAAAAATATCGTTCCGGAATCGTATGGATCCAGGCCAAATACCGCTCTTGCAACCTCAGTCCGTCCCGCCCCAACAAGACCCGCCATTCCAACAATCTCACCTTTTCGCAAAGTCAGATTTACTTTTTCAAAGGTATCCCTGCTGGATAGATCCCGTATTTCAAAAATAACTTTTCCCAGGGGAATCTCTTCCTTGGGATAGATATTGGATATGGGTCTTCCCACCATATGGGCAATCAGGGTATCATTGTTAAATTTTTCAGCCGGACCTGAAATAATAGACTGACCATCCCGAATAACTGTGATATCATCTGCGATGCGGAAAATCTCTTCCATTTTATGTGAGATGTAAAGTATACTGATTCCCTGGCTGCGCAAACGGTTAATTGTCTCAAACAGTGCTTCCACTTCCTGATTGCTGATAGACGATGTGGGTTCATCCATAATAATTACTTCCGCCTTAAAAGCAACTGCTTTTACAATTTCAAGCATTTGTATATTTGAAACAGAAAGCTCCTTGATCTTCATTCCTGGGTCATAATCCAATCCATTTTCCCGGAAAATTGCGTTCACATTGTTCCGAAGTTCCTTCCAGTCAACGATACCTGCTTTTCCAGGATGTTTTCCCATAAAGATATTCTCTTCAATTGTCAGGTCGGGAAAGAAATTCAATTCCTGGTAGATCATTGCAATCCCCGCCGAAAAGGATTCCAGCGGGCTTGCAAAAAATACTTCTTTTCCGTCCAGCAGTATCTGTCCGGAATCTCTTTGGTACAGTCCGTTGATGATTTTCATCAGCGTTGACTTTCCAGCGCCATTTTCTCCCATCACCGCATGTACTGTTCCCTTGCGCAGTGAAATGTTAACATGATCCAGCGCTTTTACACCCGGAAAGCTCTTACAGATATTCCTTAGTTCCAGTTTTATGTTCTTTTCCATGCTTTCCTCCTTCCATCATCGCCTTCACAGAATCCGGACTGATCCTGCCTTCCATCGGACCGAATGCCATGGTATTCAGCGCTCCCGCTGCAGACGCCATTCTGGCGGACTCCATCAGATCTTTTCCCTCCAGCAATCCGCATATAAAAGCTCCGTCAAAACAATCTCCTGCTCCCGTAGCGTCCACTGGTTCAATGGAAAACGCACTGATATCTGACTTGCCTTCTCTGGTATAGATACTGCATCCCCTGGAACCATTTTTAAGCACCAGTATCTCCAGTTCCGGATTTTCAAAGCAGGCTGCTGCTGCCTCTTCCACGGCACTTTTACCGGTAATCTGCAGAAGCTCATCCACTCCCGGCAAGAAAATATTTGTATTCGCCATAACTTCACTTATAAGCTCTGATACTTCTTCAACATGCATCAGTTCTTTTCGGATATTGGGATCAAAAGAAATCTTTGCCCCCAAGCTTTTGGCAAGCTTCATCGTACCCAGAATTTCTTTCCCAAAAGCTCTGTTGGATGAAAGGGAACATCCCATAACATGAAAAAACCTGACACCATTCAGCACTTCCTTCTCCGGCATTTTCGCTTCTGCTGCCGGAGTATTCCCCATGTGAAAAATAAACTTTCTGGAACCATCCGAAAAATAAGTTACAAATGCCACACCGGTAGCCCCTGTATCACTTTCCAGTACATGGGTACAGTCTACTCCATCCCCTTTCAGTCGATCCAGAATATTTTTCCCAAAGTCATCCTTTCCCACTCCGCCGATAATTCCGGCGCTGTGCCCCAGCCTTGCTGCCGTATCAATAAAGATTGCCGGTGCCCCGCTTGGAAACGGACCTTTGAATAAACCCGGGCGGTCCAAAGGGACACCTTCTTCTATCCGCATAACTTCCACAATCATCTCTCCCATAATCCATATATCAGCCATTTGCTTCATCTCCTTTAAAATATGATTCATTTTATCTCTGCTATTGCTTTACATACAGAAACTGTTTTTCAAAAATACCAGTGATTCAGCAAGTTCACTGCTGAGTCTCTCTTCATCTGCCCCCTTGCTTAAATCTCTCCATACTTTGATATCTTTTCCTACCTGTCCCCCCATCTTCACAAACGGCTCCATTACTACGCCGCCCTCATATCCGGTCTCCCGAAGTGCTTTGCCGATTTCACGCCATGGCAGAGAACCCTGTCCCGGAAGTCTGCGGTTTCCTTCTCCTGCGTGAAGCTCTCCCAGATAGTTGCCGGCACTGCGCACAGCCTCTGCTATATTATCTTCTTCAATATTCATATGAAAGGTATCCAGCAGCAATTTCACATTAGGAGACCCGACTTCCCTGCAAAATCTTATTCCTTCTTCACAGGTATTGAGAATATGGGTTTCAAAACGGTTAACTACTTCAAGACACATCTCTATATCCAGCTCTTCTGCTGTCTCAGCCATTTTTCTCATACTTTCAACGCCTCTGTTCCATATTGCATCTTTATCAGGATCCGAGAAATCATTGGGCCAGTATGTATACATGACGCCCACAATTTTCTTAGCGCCTATTTTCGCCATATTCTTCATGATATCTGTTAAGTACGTGATACCCGCCTGCCTGACAGCCGGATCGGGGGAAGCCACGTCTTTATCCTTAGACGGTCCTATATTAGCCGTAATCTGCAGCCCCAGTTCATCACAGGTGTTTTTCAGTTCTCTAAGCTGTAACTCCGACATCTCCAGCAGATGTCCGGCACCTACCTCCATAATGTCAAAACCAGCTTTGTGAATCTTCCCCGCAGTCTCGATATAATCACATTTCCATTCATTTCCCCAGTAGGAATATAACACTCCAAACTTCATCTTCAATCTCCTTTCAAATTGTGCTCGTGCTCATTTTGTAAATAAATCATAACACGCAACAGATTTTATATCAATAGTTTAATTTTACCTATTTTTCTACTTGGATTTTGTTACTTAATACCAAAGATAAATTTTGCCATATCATTTTCAGGAGACTTTCGCTTTTAAACAGTTTTTCAATAGTTTTCAGGGTTTTAAAGGAATAGACAGCACAGAATTTTTATGTTAATATGAAAAAAGAGAGATTGCCGGAAAGGAAGTAGAAGTTTATGGCCGTTACAATTAAAGAAATCGCCGAACTGGCAAATGTGTCACGTGCAACTGTTGATAAAGTGATCCATCGCCGTCCGGGTGTAAAGAAAGAAACTGAAGAACGTATTCTGACAATTCTAAAAGAATTAAATTATCAGCCTAACCTGATCGGAAAGGCTTTGGTTAACAGTAAAAACCCATATAAACTGGGTATCATTTTAACGCCGGAATATAACACCTACATACAATATACGCTGAAAGGCATCCGAAAAGCGGAAAAAGAATTTACTCAATTTGGGATTGATGTCACAGTCCGTATGCTGACTTCCTTAGATCCTGTTGAACTGATGAGTATCCTGAACGAATTTCAGGAAATGAATATTTCCGGTCTGGCGGTTCTTCCCATGGACGATGTCCAGGTAAAGGCTAAAATTAATCAGATAGCAAAAAGTAAAACTGCTGTCGTAACCTTTAATTCCAGATTAGAGGGTATTGACGAGATCTGTTTTATCGGGCAGGATCATTACAAAGGCGGCAGGATCGCCGCTGGGCTTATGGAAAAAATTATCCCGGAACAAGGGGACATCGGTGTGATTATCAGTACTAAAAATCTGTCCTGCCACCAGGACCGTTTGTCGGGATTTAAATCAAGAATTGCGGAAAGTAAAACTCCCCTTTCCATTATCGATATTCAGGAAAATCAGGACCGAAAAGAAGATGCCTTCCGTATCACGCTGGAATATTGCAACAAATACCCGGACCTGAAAGGGATTTACCTTGCCGGAGGAGGAATCTCCGGTGTTGCCAGCGCTTTGTCGCTGTCCAGCAATAAGAGTCGTATAAAAATAATATGCCACGATTTGCTACCGGAGTCAAGTACTTTACTAAAAAATGGTGCCGTTGATTTTGTTCTGGGTCAAAGTGCGATCGAGCAAGGTTACCAGCTTATCAAAGTTTTGTTTGATTATCTGGTGAAGGAACAGACTCCAAAAGACCGGTTTTATGAGATTCCGGTGGAGGTTATTACCGGGGAGATGGTGTGATTTATTAAACTCCGTGGGTAGGAAAACGCCCTACCCCGGAGTGTGTTTTAATATTGCTTTTTGACACCTGTTTGTCTTAAAATGCAACCCCCATCTTGATGCTTTTTTCCGGATGTTCCATAATATAATAACGGTATTCTTTATCACATTCTGTGAAATTCACCACTGGGAAAACAATATTTTCGCAATAGATCTTCCCCGTACTTAAGAGATCCCAGCTTTCTTTACAGATTCTCTGAAAATCCCACCTTGGATAATCTCTGTTTGGTTCACTGCATGCACGGGAAAAGAATACATTCTGCTGGTTAAAATGCCCCTCCCTGCCCAAATGGATCGGTATATGACACTCCTTGAACCAACCTGCCAATGCCATATTTCCATTATACGCCAATGCACGAAGCCCCTGTTCTATAGCTTTATAGTTCCCGCTGGTTTCTATAACCACATCAACTCCAACTCCGCCCGTTAACCTGCGAAGCTGATATCCCAAATCCCCATTCAATGGATCAAATGCAAGATCTGCCCCATTTTCCAATGCGGTCTGTCTTCGTAATTCCATAGGATCTGATACCGCTACAAAAGAAGCTCCTGCTGCTTTTGCCGCCTGTGCCGCCATCTGTCCGATAGCTCCTAATCCTGAAACTAAAACTTTATCCCCCAGCCTTAATCCGGCATCTCGAATCGCACTAAGGGCAAACTGCATAGGATCATAACACATAGCCTGCTTCCAGGTCATATTTTCTGGCATAACCAGTAATTCTTTGGCTTTTACCACATGTGTTTCAGCCAGATGTCCATACCCCACAACCTGATCTCCCAATTGATACTGCAGCACTTCACTCCCTAACTCTGTAATTGCGCCAACCCACATATTTCCCAACCCGCTAAATGCTGCGCTCACTTTTTTTCCCCTGTCCAGAAACATCTTCAAATCTTCATCATAGTATTTTTCTTCAAAAGGAAGCTCCTTTATTCCTGTAATTTCTGTGCCGTGTTTGGGCGCTCCGTATTTACACCTGACCCGGACTTCATCCGGTTTTATCGGCTTCTCCTCATATTCGGTCAATTGTGGCATGTAATTTTCATTAGCAAGTAATTCTTTCATTTACATCATCCTTTCTGTCGTTAGTGATCCATCTGATCTTTTTTTAGTCTGCAACTTTATTTTTCCTAAGCAATATATTGCCTTAATAAATCTCGACCCGCATCTTTTGTCCGTCCATTTTAGCTGAAAATAAGGAAGCTTCCACGAACAACAGACTGCGCAGTCCTTCTTCTACCGGGCAGAAATCCGGCAGGCCTTCCCGCACTCTTCGTATAAAATCCTGATCTTCGGCAAATTTATGATCAACCGGTTCATTGAAATACTCGATCCGCTCTCCATCTTTTTCTATAAAGTGAAATTCTGCTTCATCCGGGCTCTTAAAAAAGACACTTACCTTTTGAAATATCATATCGAATAGCGCATCCCAGCGGTTTGGAACGGAACAGTTATTTGCCGTTATGGAAGCCTGTGCCCCTGTTGTAAAGGTGCTGACCGATGCACTGACATCTTCAACGGTATATCCCGAGATCTCCCCATGGCAGACATTCCCCATAAAACTGGCAACTGCTTTTGGATGGCCATATATATATCTGCAGATATCATATACATGTATTGCCTGTTCAAAAATCTGTCCACCACATAGATTTACATCCTTCCACCACGGAACATGCAAAGAGTTGCATTGATACCTGCCATTAAACAATACTGGTCTTCCTGCAAGACCTTCCTCCTGCATCTTTTTTAGTTTCTGAATTGCTGATCCATATCTCATGTGAAACCCTACCTGCGTTTTTATATTAGCTTTTCTGGCAGCATCCACCATACTTTTTCCCCGCTCACTGGTTATGGCAATTGGCTTTTCAATAAATATATGAATTCCTTTTTCAGCTGCTTTTTCAAATTGCCCATTTTGTGCAAAAGGAGGAAGCAGGATATACAACACTTCCAAAGGCTCCTTTTCCAGCATTTCATCAAAATCGGCATAAGCATGGGCACTCACCTTGTCAGCCAGTTGCTTTGCCCGGTCCATACTCAAATCACATACGGCTGCTATCCTGCAATCTTCAATCTTAGAAAGATGATCTGCATGAACACTTCCCATGCTGCCTGCACCTAAAATTCCTATCCTTACTTTATCCATGACAACCTCCAAATTTTTCTATGTTTATATTGTTGTAATCAACTATATCCATTAGCCTTTCACTGCTCCGGCTGTAATACCAGAGATAAAACTCTTTTGAAACAGCGTATATACAATTACAATAGGCAGTGTACAAATCGTGACACCTGCTGCAATAAGGGAATGATCTGCGGTATATTTTCCAAAGAAGAACATAAGTCCCAGAGGAAGCGTCCTTGCAGTATCCTTATACACAACTAACATGGGCAGAAACATATCATTCCATGACCACATAAATTCAAATACCAGCAATGCGGATAACGCGGGTTTTATCAATGGCATCATGATATAAATAAAGGTAGTTAATTCATTACAGCCGTCAATTGTTGCTGATTCAATCAGCGCATCCGGCAGATCACGAAAGAATGCCCGCATCATAAATATTCCAAATGGCATCGACAGCCCAAAATATGGAATAATCATCGCCCATCTGGTATTGATCAGACCCAGCTGCTGCAAATTATAGTAAAGGGGAATCACCATTGCCTGAACCGGAAGCATCATCCCGAATAACATAAAAGAAAATATCTTATCCCTGCCTTTAAATTTCAGTTTTCCAAATGCATAGCCCGCTAAAGAGGCGAGAAGCAGCACTCCCGCAACACGGGGAACAGCAACCATTATACTGTTGACAAGGTACACGTTCATCTTACCGGTTGTCCATGCCTTGGTCATATTTTCCCATGTAAAGGAAGTAGGAATCGCAAATGGATCAATATTTAACTTATCCGATGGTACTAATGCTGCCTGCCACATCCACAATAATGGCATAATTGAAATAATTAGCGTAATAATTAAAACAGCATATGTTAATATTTGCTTTGCAATCACAGCAACCGGTTTTTTACTTTTTCGCTTCATACTATTCTTTCCTTTCTTTTTATCATCCGTCAACGCCTTGATACAGAATCATGCCGCTGCTAATCTTCTTTTTCCGAACATTTCATGTAAATGGCTGAACAAACTGCTATTAAAACGGATAATACGGTAGCTATAGCAGATCCCAGTCCAAATTCACTGTTCGTAAAAGCAGTACGGTACATATACGTTGAAATTACTTCAGAAGAATAATAAGGCCCGCCTTTTGTCATCATATAGACAATTTCAAATACCTTAAATGATCCGATTAGAGAATTTAATGCCAACAGCGTAAAAGTATTTTTTAATAATGGTAATGTAACATAAAAAAAGGTCTGTACCGGATTCGCACCTTCTAATCGCGCCACTTCCGTATAACTTGCGTCAATCCCGGACAATGCAGCCATAGTTATTACCATACAGAATCCATAATGCACCCAGCTTCCTGCAATCAGTAAAGCAATCATTACTGTCTTTTCATTTCCCAGCCAGTCAAATGCAAGAAATCCCAGCCCAACCGCCTTAAGTACACGGTTCAAAATTCCAAATTCGGGATTTAAAATCCAATTCCAGATGACACTTACCGCTAC
Source organism: uncultured Robinsoniella sp. (assembly GCA_900540475.1). Lineage (GTDB taxonomy): Bacteria > Bacillota > Clostridia > Lachnospirales > Lachnospiraceae > Robinsoniella. Next base: position 79,043 of record UQGG01000004.1, read on the forward strand.
CATAGACACAATAGACGGCATATAAAATATCACGCGGAACAATAGCCTTCCTTTTACAAATTTCTGGCTCAGCATTACAGCCAGAATGATTCCAAAAATAGTCGGAATTAATATCGTAAAACAAATCCAGAATAAATTATGGCTAAGTGACTTCCAGAAAATAGGATTGGTAAAGATTTCCTTATAGTTATCCAGACCAACAAATTGCATAACAGGCGAAGCACCATCCCATTTATAGAAACTTAATTCTATCGTATTCAATATTGGAATGACTGCAAAAATAATGTAGCAAACCAAAGCTGGCGCAACAAATAACATAGCGATAAACCATTTATGTACTGCTCTTCTTTTTCTAACAGAAAACCTCATCCAATCCCTTCCTTTCCACACTTAAAACAGATTTTACTATTTTATAACCGCCTCATAGTTTCCGTCTTTCACCTCTTCTTCCAGCGTTGTCTGTTTTTCCTCCATACACTGTATACCGGTCTTCTTTCCCGCCAGTAACTCCTGCATATAATTTGCAGTTGCTTCATTTACTTTAGTCGGCATTAAAACATCCAGGTTATTTCCCTGTTTTTCTGAATTTAATGCAGAATCTGCCCAATCCATAAACAGGGAGGAAATCTGATAATTCTCGATCTTGGCATTGGTAGTAGCCGGCATATAGGATGCCTCATACCATTTCTGAACATTTTCTTCATTAAACATATATTCCATAAATTTAATTGCCGTAAATGTTTTGTCTGACTTGGCATTTACAACAAAGGATCCTCCCAAACCAAAAACTCCCGAAGTTTCAGTTCCGCTTGGGGAAGGTAAAAAGAAAAAGCCGCAGTCATCTCCTAAACCTTCTTCTCCACCGAAAGTTGCTACTTCCCAGGTTCCCGTTGGATACATTGCTGCCTTTCCAGACAAAAACATTTTTCTGGCATCATCATGGGCCATTGCCAGCGGGGCATCGATTGTCCATCCATTTGTTACGATTTCATGCAGCTTATCCAGCCCTTCTGCCAGTTTATCCTGGTTAAAACTCTGTTTTAATGCTAAAATTTCATTCATGGTATCACAGCCGGCAAATGCATTGGTCCAAAGGCTCTCATAGTGATATCCTGGCCACTGGTCCAAATCATCAACCATAATCGGAAGTTCTCCTTTTTCTTTCAAAGTGGCGCAGATTTCTTCAAATTCTTCATAGGTTTCCGGTTCTTTTAAACCATACTTCTCGAAGGTTGCCCGGTTGTAAAATACTCCAAGAGCTTCTAGCTCATTGCCTATTCCATATAATTTGCCATTAAAGGTACAGGAAGAGATGGCATTATCCATAAATAACTGATCCCATCCATGATCTGCAGCATAACTCGTCAAGTCAAATGCCAGACCGGAATTTGCCAGTACCCCCAGATATCCTGCGCCAATCTCATAGCTGAATACATCCGGACCTTCGCCTGAATTAATTGCCGCCTTTATGGTTGTTCTCAGATCCTCCATCTTCATTACAACACGTTCAACTTGTATTCCATGTTCCGCTGCAAACCCATCTGCCAATGCCTGCATCAGGGTATTTCCATCACCATCCGTCATTCCATCCCATAGCGTAATATCCGTATACTCCCCTGTTTCTTCGGCATCTTTGTTTTCCCCTATCTCTCCGGCATCTGTGCTTTTTGATTCGGTATTAGAATCTGCCTTTCCCTGGGTCTCTTCCTTTACTTTTTCCGTTTTCATTTCTGGCGGACTTGTTTCTGCATTTTTTTGAACTGTGCTGCTCATACATCCACTAAATACCATTGAAGTTACTAATGCTGCAATTGTTAAAAAACCTTTTCTCCTCATAGACTTCTCCTTTCTATATCCCACCTGTGTTTTTAGATAACCTTATTATAAAGTTTTGGAAATCTCTTTGGAATGTTCATTCTTATGAGGTATTTGTTAAAAATACATATTTGTTTCTAATCAAATGCTTTTTTTACATTACAATTTTTCCAGTCTTTTCATGAGTTAATCTGTTTAATCTTCGTTATATTAACTTTTTTATTCATATTTTTAATATCTATTTCGTTATAATGACGTACTTCATTTAAATCTCAACAAATAAATAAGCAAAAAAATACAACCAAAATTTTTAGCAAAATTTTGATTGCTTTAGCAGAGCCTTAATTTGTCTATTTTATACATAGGTAAAAATCTTACCGAAATCAAATTATCATACACCAAACATACATAAAACACACTGGAACCAGGAACAATTCTGATACAGCCATGCACACCAGGATCTGATAATTAGATATGTAACCGAAAACTTGTGCTCCGATATTCCGTGGGGCTGATCTTCGCGCGGTGTGTAAAAAAGTGTGTAAAACTTGTAATATTTTCAAATCCTGACCTCTCAGCAATTTCACTGACAGACATGTCACTGTTCTGTAACATCAGCTTGGATCGTTCAAAAATAATATTATTGCGCATAGCTATGGGCGAGCAGCCAAAATAATGTTTAAACCGATTAGAAATATAGGTAGGGCTCATATGATATCGTTCAGCTAATGCGTGCAGTGATATCTGCTGGTTTTCCTGGCTGTTGACTAATTGAAAAATACTCCAGAATGCTTTGGGAACATTTGCATTTAAACCCAGCCTCTTTTCAGCAATCAACTCCTCTACCAAATAGGCGACCAATTCTAATCCACAGGCCCTGTGCATTAATAGCTCTGATAATTTATTCATTTCCTTATGTCCATCATAAAATCTGCAGAATATCTTTTCAAATCCCTCCCTGTCTTTTAAATAAGATACCACCGGAAAATTAAGTATTTTCAATGCATCTACCGTATACTGAATCTTAAATGAAAAATGCCACCATAAAAACGTTGTCGGCTTTCCATCAGTCTTATAGTGACTATGCTCAACATTTTCAGGAATAATTACGATACTCCCCGGACCCGTTTTATATTTCTGCCCGCCAATTTTTAAAACTGCAGAACCTTCTTTTAAATATGACATTATATAATATGGAATTTTACGGTTAAAGGAACCCATTTCTCTGCGTGTTTCCATGTTATATTCCATTATTTCCAAGTTCGCCATCTGCATAATCTGTGCTAAGTGCGGATTCATCCCGGAACCTCCCCGTGTATGTAACCTCTGTTTTAAACTTTTTAATATTATAGCATCTTCCAGAAAGTATCACAACTTCCTTATTTTACCATTTTTTCATTTCCACCTAATGATCAACTATTTATATAACCTTTTCCTCTCTCTCGCTTATACGTTTACACAAAAAAGTGGTTCACCAGCTATACTGATGAACCACCTGACTTTTACAGCCCTTGCATCTTATAGAAAATGCAACCATATAAAATCTTATTTATTATTCAAAGCTGCCTGTGCTGCTGCTAATCTAGCGATCGGCACACGGAATGGTGAGCAGGATACATAGCTCAAACCAATCTTATGGCAGAATTCTACGGATGAAGGATCTCCACCGTGTTCTCCACAGATACCAAGTTTGATGCCTGCATTTGTTGAACGGCCTTTCTTAACTGCCATTTCTACTAACTGGCCAACACCGTTCTGATCTAATCTTGCAAATGGATCTGATTCGTAGATTTTTGCTTTGTAGTAAGCATCTAAGAACTTACCAGCATCATCACGTGAGAAACCAAATGTCATCTGTGTTAAATCGTTAGTACCGAATGAGAAGAATTCTGCTTCTTCAGCAATTTCGTTAGCAAGTAAAGCTGCTCTTGGGATTTCGATCATAGTACCGATGTGGTAAACGATGTCAGATCCTTTTTCTTCTTTTACTTTTTCTGCTGTTTCTACAACAACATCTTTAACGAATTTTAATTCTGTCTTATCGCCAACTAATGGGATCATAATTTCAGGAACTACGTTGTAACCTTTTTCAGCTTTTACTTCGATAGCAGCTTCCATTACGGCTCTTGTCTGCATTCTTGCGATTTCTGGGTAAGTTACAGCAAGACGGCATCCTCTGTGTCCCATCATTGGGTTGAATTCGTGTAAGTCGTCACATTTAGCTTTTACTTCTTCTGGTGTTAAGCCCATGTCTTTTGCTAATGCAGCGATATCTTCTGCATCAGTAGGAACGAACTCATGAAGAGGAGGATCTAAGTAACGAACTGTCATTGGCTTTCCTTCCAGAACTTCATACATTGCTTTAAAGTCTGCTTTCTGGAATGGGATTAATTCGTTAAGAGCTTCTTCTCTTGCTTCTACACTGTCAGAAAGGATCATTTTACGGATCTTAGGAATTCTGTCAGCATCAAAGAACATATGCTCTGTACGGCAAAGACCGATACCTTCAGCTCCTAATTTAACAGCATTAGCTGTATCTGCAGGAGTATCTGCATTTGTTCTAACTTTCAATGTTTTGAATTTATCAGCCCATCTCATAATTCTTCCGAAGTCTCCGCTTACGGATGCTTCTTCAGTAGCGATGTCACCTAAATAGATCTTACCTGTAGAACCGTCTAAGGAAATGAAATCTCCTTCTACAATTCTGTGTCCGCCAAGTTCGAAGTATTTTGCTTCTTCATCAATTTTGATTTCTCCACAACCGGATACACAAGCTGTACCCATACCACGTGCAACTACTGCTGCGTGAGATGTCATACCACCACGTACTGTTAAGATACCTTCAGCTGCATGCATACCTTCGATATCTTCCGGAGATGTCTCAAGACGAACTAAGATAACTCTTGCTCCAGCTTCATGTGCTGCTTTTGCTTCGTCTGCTGTGAAGTATACTTTACCTGCTGCTGCACCTGGAGATGCAGGAAGAGCAGATCCGATCACTTCGCCTGCTTTTAATGCTGCTGCATTAAAGGTAGGATGTAATAACTGATCCAGAGATTTAGCTTCAATTCTGCAAACTGCTTCTTCTCTTGTGATCTTTCCTTCATCAACTAAATCACAAGCGATTTTCAGTGCTGCCGGAGCGGTTCTCTTACCGTTACGTGTCTGTAAGAAGTATAATTTACCTTCCTGGATTGTAAATTCCATATCCTGCATATCACGGTAATGGTTTTCTAATTTTTTAGCGATTGCCATGAATTCTTCATAGCATTCCGGTAAATCTTCTGCTAATTTAGAAATTGGCTGTGGTGTACGGATACCGGCAACAACGTCTTCACCCTGAGCGTTGATTAAGTATTCACCGTAGATACCATTGTCTCCGGTAGATGGATTACGTGTAAATGCAACACCTGTTCCGGATGTTTCGCCCATGTTACCAAATACCATTGCCTGAACGTTTACAGCTGTTCCCCAGCTTCCAGGGATATCGTTCATACGACGGTATACGATAGCACGAGGGTTGTCCCATGAACGGAATACTGCTTTAACAGCTTCCATTAACTGGATCTTAGGATCCTGTGGGAATTCTTCGCCCATTTTTTCTTTGTAGATTGCTTTGTATTTTGCAATTACTTCCTGTAAATCTTCTGCTGTAAGATCTGTATCGAATTTAGCACCTTTTTCTTCTTTAACATCTGTTAAGATACCTTCGAAGAAAGTTTTGCTCATTTCCATAACTACGTCAGAGAACATCTGGATAAATCTTCTATAAGAGTCATAAGCGAATCTTGGATTACCAGTTTTCTTAGCGAATCCTTCTACTGCAACATCATTTAAACCTAAGTTAAGAATTGTATCCATCATACCTGGCATAGAAGCTCTAGCTCCTGAACGTACAGATACTAATAATGGATCTTCATTATCACCAAATGTTTTGCCCTGGATTTTTTCCAGTTCTCCGATTGCTTTGAAAATCTGATCCTGCACTTCTTCTGTAATCTTCTTGCCGCTATTGTAATAGTCTGTACAAGCTTCTGTCGTAACGGTGAAACCTTGAGGGATTGGAAGTCCTAAGTTAGTCATTTCAGCTAAGTTAGCACCTTTTCCACCAAGAAGGTTTTTCATACTTGCGTTTCCTTCTTTGAATAAGTAAACCCATTTTGCCATTTTTACTAATTCCTCCTAAAATGTATTTGTATATGTTAGTACAGAGTATCTGATCCCTGCATAACTACCATATCTGCGAGCTTTGCGCACAGTTTTATTTTAACACATATCCCATTCTAGTCAAGTGAAAAACCGCATTAATAACCCCTTATTGCGTATTTTTTTCAGTAATCCCGCAAAAATATAAGCCCTGCCGCTGTTTTTTGTCGCGTCAGAGCTTATATCATTTACAATATGTTACACATTTTTTATTTATAGACCAGATGTCTTGGAATACCATCAACCATTACCGGAGGATAATCTCCCTGCACCAGAGGTTTCACATATGCCAGAAATTCATTGGTGACATAAGTTCCGTCTTTGGTGATCCATTCTCTCGGAACCAGCTTCTCATCGTTCGCTATCTTGTGCACATCGTATATGCCGGTTGCACACTGATAAGGATCATCCGATACACGGTCAATGACAACCATTTTTCCGGTATCTCCTTCATCTGCTGCTTTTACCGCTGCACCACCTACCATAAAGGCTTCATTGATATCCACTCTGGATGCCACATGGGATGCACTTCTTTGCAGCGTACTGAATTCCACGCCTCTTGTCTTACATCCAATCTCTGCTGAGATGAGGTTCGCCAGATAGTCAGCCGTTCCGCTTAACTGCTTATGTCCAAATGCATCGACATAATCGGAGTTCTGGGAAAGTGCACATACATACCTGCCGTCTGCTAATTTGATTCCCTCGGAAACAGCCACCACGATGGAATGCTTTTTCTTGATCAGGGAACGTATTTTATCTAAAAACTTTGATACATCAAACGGAAGTTCCGGCAGATAGATTAAGTCCGGTCCATCACAGTCTTCCCCTTTTGAAAGGGCTGCCGCTCCGGTAAGCCATCCTGCATTTCTGCCCATAATTTCTATGATTGTAACAATATCCTTTTTATAAGACAGTCCAAGACCATCCCGTATTACTTCTTTTGTGGAGGTTCCGATGTATTTAGCCGCACTGCCAAAGCCGGGCGTGTGATCGGTAAGTGCAAGATCATTGTCAATGGTTTTGGGCACGCCTACAAACTTCTGCGTCTGTCCCGTAAGTATTGCATAGTCGGAAAGCTTCTTAATCGTATCCATGGAATCATTTCCGCCGATATAGATAAAGCTGTCAATCTCCAGCCTGTTTAATATCTCAAATATCTTCTCATAGATATCTTTATCTTCATGTATCTCCGGCAATTTGTAACGGCAGGATCCCAGATAAGCCGATGGAGTTCTCTTCAGTAATTCAATATCCAGGTCATTTTTAATATACTTAGACAAATCAATATATTTCTCGTCTAAAAATCCCTGTATTCCATGAAGCATACCAAACACTTTATGAAATCCCCTGTCCCTGGCAGTCTTATATACTCCGGCTAAACTGGAATTAATCACTGCTGTGGGGCCCCCCGATTGTCCTACAATAACATTTCTTTTCATGTCAATACCTCCGTCCTCGCATTCTGCACAAATTTATAGTTGCTATTATACCAAATAAATACAAAGCATACAAGGTTTTTGTTTAGAAAAGGTGCAATTTTACTTTATCTCCAGACTTTTAACACATTTTCGTATGCAATCTGCTTAGCCTCCTCGGTTGTCACCTCATCTGTTCCTGCTTTTCCGTCCAGATAGTACCAAAATGCGGTTATCTGGGGAAACAGGCCTACCGCTGCGCGGTAATAGGAGATCTGCTGTGGGATCAGCTTCTCTCTGAACGCCTGGTCCACTAACTCCGAGACAAAGCAGCGCAGTCCGCTGTCATATCCTTCCAGCTTCAGAATGCTTTCCAGATGCTCCTGCTCCATTGTGATGGATTGCGCATGGAAGCACAGATACTGGAGCCAGCTTCTTCTGGTCTTATAATTATGCTCCATATTGTTCAGGATCTCATAAATCTTATCCTCAAAACAATCTTTTTTCATCACACAGTGTGCCATATCACAGATGCTTTTATGGATATTGTAAAGAATCGCCTTTGTGATTATCTCTTCTTTACTTTGAAAATAATCATATGCCGTGCCTTTTCCAATTCCCGCTTTTTGCGTAATATCAGATACTTTGATGGAATGTAAACTCATTCCATCCAGTACCAGTTCATTCACTGCCTCATACATTGCAGTGACTTTTGGTGAATTAATCTGCAGCAGCTCCTGTAATTTTCCTGCGTCCATTTATATTTCCTCCTCTGTGATGTCTTCTTTTCTATTAAATATATCATAAATGCATGGAACAACCACCAGTGTCAAAAGGGTTCCATAAATCAGTCCTCCTATGGTTACTATTGCCATAGGCTGTACCATATCAGATCCCATCCCGATTCCCATAGCCATGGTGGAAAGTCCTAAGACAGTTGTCAGCGCCGTCATAATAATCGGGCGCAGCCTGGTCATTCCGGCTTCTACAATTGCTTCTTTTTTCTCCATGCCGCCTTTTCTTAACTGGTTAATATAGTCAACCAGAACAATTCCATTGTTTACGATAATACCGGACAGCATTACGAACCCGATCATGGCAATGACGCTGACGGGATTATTGGTGAGAAACAGCCCTAATAATCCCCCGGTAAATGCAAGGGGTATCGTAAACATAATGATAAACGGAGACAACAGGGACTGAAATTGTGCAACCATGATCAGATACATAAATACCAGTGCAAGCCCCAGCATTTTATAGACTTCCGTCATCGATTCATTAATCGTCTGATCTTCCCCTGCCATCTCTACGGTATATCCCCTGGGCACCTCATAGTCTGCCAGTTTTTTATTGATTTCGTCCGATACAATTCCGATATTGGCATCTTTATCCAGACCGGCTGTGACGGTGACATATCGGGTCTGCGCCTCTCTGTTAATAGAAGTAAAGCCTTCCGTATCCACAAATTTCACAATATCCGTAAGCGGTACCTCTTTTTCTTTTCCTTCGGCATCTTTTCCCGTAATGCGCAGTTTTTTAATTTCATCTCTGGTCAGGGCTTTGTCTGCACCATCCACCACCATCACCGAATAATCTTTGGCATCTGCGGAAATGGTAGTTGCCGATTTTGCTTCCGCCAGTTTTCCCTGGAGATACTGGAAAACCTGGGCAACAGTCAGCTGATATTCGGAAGCTGCCGTTTTATCTACCACCAGACGCATTTCCTGGGTCTTCTCTTCAATTCCGTCGGATACATCCAGGGTACCTTTTACCTCTGTTACAATTCCCGCAACATCTGATGCAATTTCCTTGATGGTATCCAGTTCACGCCCCTTTACCTTTATGGATACCCCGCTGCCGCCCAGAGCCGACATATCCATGCTGGAAGTCTCGACTTCTATTTCGCAGGGAAACTCCTTTGTCCTGCTTTTAATCTCTTCTGCTATCTGATCGTTGGAGGCTTTCTTTTTTTCACTTAACAGTACATACATGGTCACTTTATTGGATTTGGATTTTCCGCCTCCGAACATTCCGATGCCGGAATTGCCTGCCATTGCCCCCACATCGCTCACATCCTGGATGTTCAGAATTTCTTCCATCACCTTATCGGACATCTCACCGGTATCTTTTAAAGTCGCGTCATCCGGCATGGTCAGGCTTACATTCATCTGGGTACTTTCCATGTCAGCCATAAAAGCGGTTCCTCTGGACACCGCCAGTACACCGCTTAAAACCAGCAGAACCACGGCAACAATCAAAACAACCGGCTTAAACTGAAGTGCCAGCTTTATAATTTTTCCATACCCGCCAATCAGCCTGTCCAGTACCTTGCTTTGCTTTTCCCCGGTATTTTTTAACAGCCCGGCTCCCATCATCGGTACCAGGGTCAGTGCTACCACAAGGCTTGCCAGCAGGGAAAATGCTATGGTAAGCCCCATATCCACAAAGAGCTGCCTGGTTATACCTTTGGTAAATACAATGGGTGCAAATACACAAATGGTTGTCAGCGTGGATGCCGCAATTGCACCTGCGACCTGATGAGCGCCTTCTACTGCCGCCTTTTTCACCGGAAGTCCTTCTGTCCGCAGGCGGTAGATATTCTCGATTACAACAATGGAATTATCTACCAGCATCCCCACGCCCAGCGCCAGCCCGGATAAGGAGATAACATTCAGCGTAATTCCGCTAAAATACATCAGCACGATAGCTGTCATAATACTGATCGGAATGGAGAATGCAATAACCAGTGTCGGACGGAAACTCTTCAAAAAGAAGAACAGTACAAGAATTGCCAGGATACCGCCCATAATCATATTCTGCAGGACGGAATCTACTACCAGATCAATGTATACGCCCTGATCCATCAGCGTAATAAAGTGCGCCTGGGGGTTGGACTGGGTCAGTTCTTCAAACCGGGCTTTAATCCGGTCGGATACCTCTCCGGTGGAATACCCGGACTGCTTCTGCATGGTAAATAAAATGCCCGCGTGGCCGTTAATTTTTGCATATACTTCATCACTGTTATCGGTTACGGCAACGTCTGCCACATCCGATAATTTAACAGGCTCTACACCATCCATATGCATATCCATTAAAACCAGGCCGGATAAGTCTTCTACTTCTGTAATCTTGTCTCCTACCCGGACCAGATAATCCACACCATCTTCCGTCACATACCCTGCCGGCATGGTGAAGTTCTGAGCAGCCAGAATCCCTTTTACCATATCTGCCGTTACAATCTGGTCCAGATCTGCTTTATCGTATGCCTCATCCCGCTGGGACTCCAGCTGGTCTTTTGCAGATTTCAGCTCTTTTTCCCCGCTGCTTAATTCTGCCTTTCCCGCAGCCAGTTCAATTGTAGCCGTTACCTTCTGCCTGTTCAGCTCTTCCAGTGCTTCCGCTACGGTGGACTGTCCGGTAGCTATCTGCGTCTTCGCTGTCTCTAACTGTTGTTTTGCAGTTTCCAGCTGGAGGGCTCCTTCATCCAGCTGTGCCTTCCCATTCGTGATCTGATCCTGCAGGGAATTAAGCTGGGACTTCAATACTTCTATCTGCTCTTTTCCATTTGCCGCCTGCTTTTTTCCTTCCTCAATAAGCGCTTCTCCCACAGCTGTCTGATCCTTATCTGAGGAAGCCTCCGCCGCTTTTTCCAGCAGTGCTTTACTCTGTTGAAGCTTTGATTTTGTATCTTTAAGCTCCTCCAGCTTAGTATCAATCTGGCTTTCTTCTATTCCCATCTTCTTTAAGCCGTCTTCTATAGCACGAATGCCTGCTTCTGTCTGCTGCAGCTGCTTTTTTAGTTCTTCTGTCTTATCCGCCGGCGCCAGTCCCCCCATTGCCTGGAGCTGTTCCAGTGCCTGGGTCAGATCTTCTTTTGCCTTTCTCAGTGCCGGGAGCTTCTCCTTTGCCTGGGTCAGTGCTGTCTCGGCATCTGTGAGCTGCTGAATCTGGCTGTCCAGTTCCTTAAGCTGTTCCGGCAGGGATTTTAGCTGACTGGCTGCATCTTTTAATTCTTCTGCCTTTTTCTCCAGCTCGGCTTCGCTTTGGGCAAGCTCGCTTTCTTTGGCTGCCAGTTCTGCCTGTCCCTCTGCAAACTTTGTCTCCAGCACTTCGATAACAGACCTGGATGTTGCCAGTGTCTGCTGCTTTTCTGCAATAGCCGCTAGTGCCGTGTCAATCTGGACTTCGTTTTTCAACAGTTCGTCCTTACCGCTGTTGATCTGAGCTTCTGCATTCGCGGTCTGATCAGCCAGCTCTTTCTGACCGTCATCTAACTGCTTTTTGCCCTCATCAATTTTACTCTGGGCTTTATCCATTTCCGTTTTTGCATCCGAAAATTTATTATTCAGCGCAGCGATGATTTTCTGATTCACGGCATCTACTTTTTCCTGACGGATCACAACCTTGATATCTTCCTTAACATCTCCGGAAGTGGATGCGGATGCCACCCCTTCAATACTTTCCAGATCAGGGAGCAGTTTATTTTTCACAAGTTCGGTGAGTTCTGAGCTGCTCATGTCTCCAGCTTCCACCGCCGCTACCATAATCGGCATCATATCCGGATTCAGCTTCATGATAATGGGGCTGCCCACGGCATCATCCCAATAACCTTTGATCTGGTCCAGACTTTCACGCATCTCTATGGTGACTGCATCCATGTTGGCACTCTGGGAAAACTCCAAAATGACCTGAGATACATTTTCACTGGATACCGAGGTTACATTTTCAATATTACTGATGGTTGCCATTGCCTGTTCCACTGGCTTGGTAACCATGGTTTCTACCTCCTCCGGACTTGCTCCCGGGTATGTAGTCATAACAATTGCATAGGGCAGTGTCATATCCGGAAGCAGATCTGTCTTCATATTTAAAAATGACACAACCCCCAGTATAATTACCAGAACCACCGCCACTACTACCGTATACGGCTTTTTCACACTATAACGAGATATCATATTTCCTCCCTCCTTTGCGTATAAACCCCACAATATGTTTGCGGAAACTTTAATCCGTTTCCGTCCGACTGGTCAGTCAGATTTTTGTATGTGAAAAACCGCGATGGCAAATGTTTCCTGCTACCGCGATTTTTTCATCTATTATACTGTGATTACAGTCTGTTTAAAGTTCATCGATGAAGGCCCAGATTTCATCCCTGCCCTGCTTTGTCTCTGCAGAAAAGGGTATGATTTTAGTTCCTTCAACCACATTCAAACCTGTTTTAATCTGTTTTAAATGTTTTGGCACCTGGCTTCTTTTTAGCTTGTCCAGTTTCGTTGCTATAATTACCGGCTCATATCCATTATGCAGAATCCAGTCATACATCGTCTTGTCATTCACGGAAGGTTCATGACGGATATCAATCAGCAGAAACACTGCTTTGAGCTGTTTTGAATCATGGAGATAACGCTCGATGAGTTTCCCCCATTTTTCTTTTACCGCCTGGGCAACCTTTGCATAACCGTAACCAGGAAGATCCACCAGATACATTTCATCATTAATGTTATAGAAATTGATTGTCTGGGTTTTTCCAGGCGAAGAACTGGTTCTTGCAAGGGATTTCCGATTCATCAGACCATTGATTAAGGAAGATTTCCCTACATTGGATTTCCCTGCAAATGCAATTTCCATTTTATCATTATCCGGAAGCACACTGGTGATTCCGCATACCGTTTCTAATGCCACATTTTTTATTACCATAATTTCCTCTCATCCGCCATTGCTGGGGTTTCCGTGGATTTAATCTTTTGGGTCCACGAGTGCCACAGGCAGAATGTCTTTCATCGTCTCCGCGAACCGGATTTCCAATCCCCGTTTTATTTCACCTGATATCTCTTCCACATCTGCTTTATTTTTAGCGGGAACGAATACGGTCTTCATCCCTGCATTTTTGGCAGCCAGCAGTTTTTCCTTTAACCCTCCAATGGGAAGTACTCTTCCCCTTAAAGTGATCTCTCCGGTCATGGCTACATCCGCCCGGACCGGCGTTTCCGTAATTGCGGAAATCATTGCAGTTGCCATTGTTACCCCGGCAGACGGACCATCTTTTGGTACTGCCCCTTCCGGGATATGTATGTGAATATCATGCTTTTTGAAAAAATCATCCTGAATCTTATACGCTTTACTTAAAGAGCGTATATAGCTGATTCCTGCCTGAGCGGATTCTTTCATGACGTCTCCCAGCTGTCCAGTCAGTAAAAACTCACCTTTTCCCGGAAGAATATTAACTTCTATCTGAAGGGTGTCTCCCCCGACACTGGTCCATGCCAGTCCCCGGACAATCCCGATTTCATTTGTTTCATTCAGTCCCTGGAAGCTGTATCTCTTCTTGCCAAGGTATTTTGCTACATTAGATTCCGTAATTGTAATATGGGATTTCTTATTTTCCAGGATCTCCCGTGCTGCCTTCCGGCAGATTTCCCCAATCTTACGTTCCAGATTACGAACTCCCGCTTCTTTTGTATAAGCAGCAATGATTGTCTTCAAAGCCGTATCGCTGATGGATAACTGCTTTGCTGTCAGCCCGTGGCGTTCGATCTGTTTACGGATCAGGTGTTCCTTTGCAATATGAAGCTTTTCATTTTCCGTATAGCTGGAAATTTCGATAATCTCCATACGGTCTAACAGCGGTCTTGGAATTGCCTGCATGTCATTTGCCGTTGCTATAAAAAGTACATCGGATAAGTCAATGGGGATTTCCAGATAATGATCCCTGAATTTACTATTCTGCTCAGAATCCAGAACTTCAAGCAATGCGGAAGAAGTGTCTCCCTTATAATCACTGCTGACCTTGTCCACTTCGTCTAAAAGCATCAGTGGATTTTTGACTCCTGCCGTCTTCATGCCGCTGGCAATTCTTCCGGGCATGGCGCCTACATAAGTTCTGCGGTGCCCCCTGATCTCAGCCTCATCCCGTACACCGCCCAGGCAGATACGTACATACTTTTTATTCAGTGCTCTGGCTACAGACTTTGCTATGGAAGTTTTTCCGGTTCCGGGTGGTCCTACCAGACAGAGAATGGGACTTTCCCCTTTCTTTGTCAAAATACGAACCGCCAGAAATTCCAGAACTCTCTCTTTTACCTTTTCCAGTCCATAATGATCCTGATCCAGAATCTTTTTTGCACTTTTCAGATCCTTATTATCTTTGGAAAATTTATCCCAGGGCATTTCCAGCAATGTTTCCAGATACCCCCGGATCACTGCACTTTCAGAAGAATTGGATCCAACGCTTTTAAAACGCTCAATCTCTTTTGCAATCTTTTCCTTCACTTTACCGGAAGCTTTCAGCTTATTCAGCTCTTCTTTAAAATGATCGGCATCGCCTAACAGATTGTCCTCACCTAATTCCTGACGGATTACTTTGAGTTGTTCACGCAAAAGATATTCTTTTTGATTTTTATCCACATGTTCTTTTACTTTTTCCTGAAGATCCCGCTTAATCTTTAATACATTTATTTCATTGCTCAATATGACACTGAGCAGTTCATAACGTTCAAAAATATCCACGGCCTCCAGCAGGCGCTGCTTATCTTCAAAATAAAGCGGTATATTAATGCCAATCTGATCAACCAGCTTTTCAATCTCGGTTATTTCCAGAAGCTGATGTACCAGTTCTTTACTCATTTTACCGTTTTCTTTGCTATAGTCTTCGAAGATTTCCTTTAAGTTGCGCACCATAGCCTGTTTCATATAATCATCCATCGGCTGTGAAGGCTCCTGGGAAAAGGTGCCCGCATCAACCACCAGATATTCCTCTGAGTCAGATAACTCCAGAAGTTCAGCACGTTCCAGCCCTTCAGCCAGAACGCGGAAGATATTCTGCGGCAGTTTTACTACCTGCTTAATCTCAACAATCGTTCCGATATGATACAGGTCATCCAGCTCCGGATCGGATTGATCCGGATCCTTCTGGGTTACTACAAACAGCCTCTGTTCTTTTAGCATTGCTTCTTCAATAGCCCTGATTGATTTTGTTCTGCTGATATCAAAATGCACAATCATCGCAGGTAAAATCGTCATGCCACGAAGGGCCACTGCCGGTATATTCTTTATTATTTCACTCATTTTTATCCCTCTAGTACAGTATTGCGTAAATTCCGATAAATAGAATGCTCGTCACTAAGTGCAATACATTGTCAGACACACTCTACGCAGTCTCTGAACTTATCTTTAGTTTTCTGCGCGCACTTTTTGACGGCAGTGCTCTCTCATCCCTGTGCATGATCTCGGGATCACCTGTGCCTTCAATGGTTTCCTTGTTTACCACGCATCTTTCGATCGTCTCATCCGAAGGAACGGTATACATCAGTTCCATCATAGATTTTTCCAGGATAGCACGCAGTCCTCTGGCTCCGGTTTTTCTGGCAAGGGATTTCTCAGCAATCGCTTCAACTGCTCCTTCATCAAAGTCCAGATCAACTCCATCCAGTTCAAACAGCTTCTTGTACTGCTTGATAATAGAGTTTTTCGGCTCTCTTAAGATACGAATCAGGGTATCTTTATCTAATGCTTCCAGAGAAACTGTTACCGGCACACGTCCGATAATTTCCGGTATCATACCAAATTTTACGAAGTCCTGAGGAAGTACATGACGCAGGATTTCTCCGATGTCTTTTTCCCTCTTATCCGCTATCTGAGCATTGAATCCCATTGACTTTGTATCCATACGGGTCTCAATGATTTTGTCCAGTCCTTCAAAAGCTCCACCGCAGATAAACAGGATGTTGGTTGTATCGATCTGAATTAATTCCTGATGAGGGTGCTTTCTGCCTCCCTGAGGTGGAACGCTTGCAACGGTTCCTTCCAGAATCTTCAGCAATGCCTGCTGTACGCCTTCTCCTGATACATCTCTTGTAATGGATGCATTTTCTGATTTTCTTGTAATTTTATCTATCTCATCAATATAAATAATTCCGTACTGTGCACGGTTAATATCGTAATCTGCTGCCTGAATGATTTTAAGCAGAATATTTTCAACGTCTTCTCCAACGTATCCTGCTTCTGTCAATGCGGTCGCATCTGCAATGGCAAAGGGTACATTTAATAATTTTGCCAGTGTCTGCGCCAATAGTGTCTTACCGGAACCGGTTGGTCCAAGCATCAGGATGTTGCTTTTCTGAAGCTCTACACCAAGATCTTTTCCTGCCATAATTCTCTTATAGTGATTATAAACTGCTACGGATAACGCTTTTTTTGCATCATCCTGTCCGATTACATATTCATCCAAAAATGATTTTATTTCTTCGGGTTTCATGAGATTAATCTCGTCCCCGTTGTCCATTCCGAAATCGTCTTCTAATTCCTCTTCGATAATTTCAGAACAGATTTCAATACACTCATCGCAGATATATACCCCGCTGGGCCCTGCAATCAGTTTTCGAACCTGATCTTCTGATTTGTTGCAAAACGAACACCGAACTTTCGGTTCTGCATATTTCCCTGCCATCTTTCCACCTCATAATGATTTCTTTGGCTGCAAAGAACAGCCCTTTTATAACTTCCAAATCTATATAAGACTCCCACTCACAGAGCAGGAGCCTTATCTTCATGCATCGTCTAACGATTCGCAATCACATCATCAATGATGCCGTATGCTTTTGCTTCTTCTGCACTCATATAGTGATCTCTCTCTGTATCCACTTCGATAACTTCAAGGGGCTGACCCGTATTTGCAGCAAGATGCTCGTTTAATTTTCTTCTTGTACCTAAGATCTGATCTGCAACAATCTTAATATCGGTTGCTTGTCCCTGTGCACCGCCGGATGGCTGATGAATCATGATCTGTGAATTCGGAAGTGCAAATCTCTTACCTTTTGCACCGCCTGCCAGCAGAAATGCTCCCATGCTGGCTGCCATACCCATACAAATGGTAGAAACATCGCATTTAATATAATGCATGGTATCGTAAATTGCCCACCCTGATGATACGGAACCACCCGGACTGTTGATGTAAAGGTGGATATCCTTTCCAGGATCTTCTGATTCTAAAAATAACAGCTGTGCCACAATTAAATTGGCACTGACATCGTTTACTTCCTCACCGAGAAAGATAATTCTGTCTTTTAATAATCTTGAATAGATATCATAGGATCTCTCACCCCTGCTTGTCTGTTCAATGACATAAGGTACTAAGCTCATGATGACTCCTCCTGTCTATCTTCTATAATATATGTGTTCACCAAAAGTCTGATTAGATTTCTTTTGCAGCTTCGGTAACTATAGTTACTGCTTCCTGAATCGCTAAATCATTTTTGATCTGTTCTTTTTCATAATCGCCCATGATTTCTTTCAGTTTTTCTACTTCCATTTTGTAAGTTTCAGCCATTTTTGCTAATTCTTCTTCTACCTTCTCATCGCTGATCTGGATATCTTCTGCTTTTGCAACTGCTTCTAATACAAGGCTGTTCTGAATGCGTTTTTCAGCTTCCGGTCTCATCTGCTCGAATAACTTCTCAGCGTTCATTCCGGTAAACTGGAAGTACTGCTCTACAGATAATCCCTGGGACTGGATTCTTCTTGCAAAATCATCAGCCATCTGGCGAACCTGTCCGTCTACCATTGGAGCCGGAATTTCCATTGTTGCATTTTCAACAACTTTAGCAACGACTGCGTTTTCTTTTGCTGTTTTTGCTTCTTTTTCTTTTTTCTCTGTCAGGTTTTTCTTGATGTCTTCTTTGTATTCAGCTAATGTATCAAATTCAGAAACATCTTTTGCAAAATCATCGTCTGCTTCCGGAAGTTCTTTTACTTTAATTTCATTTACCGTACATTTGAATACAGCTGCTTTACCAGCTAATTCTGCTGCCTGGTACTCTTCCGGGAAAGTAACGTTAACTTCCATTTCTTCACCGATCTTTGCACCAACTAACTGCTCTTCAAATCCTGGAATAAAGCTTCCGGAACCGATTGTAAGGTCATAATCTTCTCCCTTACCGCCTTCAAATGCTTCTCCGTCAACGAATCCTTCAAAATTTAATTTGACCATATCGCCGTTTTGGACAGCTCTGTCATCAACATCGATTGTACGGGAGTTGTTTTCTCTCTCTTTATCAATCTCTGCCATAATTTCTTCATCTGTTACTTCAACAGCCTGCTTTTCCACTTCCACACCTTTGTATTCGCCAAGTGTTACAACTGGCTTTAAAGCTACTTCAGCTGTAAAGATAAAGGATTTTCCTTTTTCAATCTGTACAACATCAATTTTAGGCTGTGAAACGATATCTAAATCGCAGTCTTCCACTTCTTTTGCATATGCGTCTGGAATTAATGCATTTGCTGCATCTTCATAGAAAACGCCCGGGCCGTACATTTTTTCTATCATAACCCTTGGAGCTTTTCCTTTACGGAAACCTGGCATGTTAATTTTACCTTTATTTTTCTGATAAGCAGCCTGAATTGCTTTTTCCAGCTCTTCTGCAGAAGCTTCAATTGTCAGCTTCGCCATGTTCTTTTCTAACTTCTCTACCTGTAAACTCATGTTATCTAATTTCCTCCTTAATCAATCGTATGGAGAACGCTATATTTTCCCATACTTACAGTCATTTTAATAGTATAGCACAAGGCTTTCTAAATTGCTATACTTTTTTTATTTGATATTCGTGAACTTTTTATAAACATTCCTCAGCAAATCCGGGCAGTTCATAGGTATTGCTGATCCCGTTTTCAATGGCATATATTCTTAATACGCCATACAATTCCGCCTCTGTGGCAGCCATATAAGGATTCACATACAGCACATTTGCAATGCCGCAGGATATGGCACCCAGAATCATCCAGGGGATAAACGACAGTTTCAAAATAAATACTTCCCAGAGCTGTCCGCTCATCATCCCGGCACTGATTTCAAAAGCCCTTTTCCGTTCAATATCCGGGTTTTCTGCAAGAATATAAGGAACCATCATATACTGCAGGCTTTTAATAATACCCGGTACAATAAGAAGGAGTGTCCAAAGGAAAATTTTTACTTCCCTTAAAAACATGGTCAGTACAACATTTACTATATATCTGCTCTTAAATGCATACAGCAGCTCGCCCACTCCGGTCCGCCGTTCCCTGCTGCACATAAAAAACCTTTTTGCGCCCACCCAGATCGGCATTCCGATCAGCAGATGCAGCACGATGCTAAATAACAGCACCATCAGTCCCATGTAAACGTAAATGGGGAATAAGCCTCTCGTCAGCAGTCCGCTGATTCTGGTACCGGCATCCTTTAGCAGTCCCCCCGCACCATCGGTGATCCGCCCGGTAAGCCCCGACTGACCGTCATCATTTCCATCTTCATCAGCTATATCACGACTGGTATCGTCGGTATCATCACCCGCGAACCATTCCATACTGCTGTTGTTTCCGGAAGACCTGCCTCCGGAACCATTGCCGCCAAACTCTCCGCTTAACAGCCCTGATATCAGGCAGACAAGGATGGCAGACCAAATGCAGCCCCTCAGCACATTCTTCGCTCTGTCTTTTAATTCATATCTGGTCCAAATCATATACTTTCCTCACGATCTATCTGTTCTATTTATATATAATTGACTCTGCTATCCTCTGTGCTTCTTCTTCCCCCAGAAATTCGGAAATAATAGCCAGGGAGAATTCAATTGCCGTTCCCAGTCCCCGGCTGGTGATGATATTCCCATCCACTGCCACCGGATCATTTAAAACCTGTGCCCCAAGCAGCTTATCTTCAAATCCGGGATAGCAGACGGCTCTTTTGCCTTCCAGAATCCCATTTGTACCAAGCACACTGGGAGCAGCACAAATGGCAGCGATCTTTCCGTTCTTAGCATGGGCTTCTTTCAGTAAATCAACCAGTCCTTTGTGGTTACCCAGATGTAATGTTCCCGGCATTCCACCTGGGAGGACATACATCCTCGCATCGGAAAAATCAGTCTCTTCAAAAACAGCGTCAGCCGTAACACAGATACCATGGGAACCGGTCACAGCCAGCACACCGGTCATGGAAATCATGGTAATATCCAGCTTCCCGCGACGCAGCAGATCCACTACGGTCAAACCTTCTATTTCTTCAAATCCTTCTGCTAAAAAAATATATATTTTACTCATTTAAAAACCTCCTTTGACTATTTTCTTTATTCTACCAAAAATAATTTCAATATACCAGTAGTTTAGAAAAACAATTTACTTTCTATTGTAAATATATTATGATAGCCTTAGAGTATATTTGAAAATTCATTCCAGCAAAGGAGGTAGCCCTATGGAAATTGAACGAAAATATCTGATAAAAGATTTACCTGCAAATCTTAATTCCTATCCCTATCATATTATTGAACAGGGATATTTATGTACGGAGCCTGTGGTACGCATCCGCAGACAGAATGATGAATATATTCTCACCTACAAAGGAAAAGGCATGATGGTTCGGGAGGAGTACAATCTTCCCCTTACAAAGGATGCCTACGAGCACTTAAAACCGAAAGCTGACGGGAATATCATTTCTAAAAAGAGATATGTGATCCCCCTCAAGCAGGGTTTAAACATCGAACTGGATCTCTTTGATCCTCCGTTCGCCCCCTTAATACTGGCTG
This sequence comes from uncultured Robinsoniella sp., assembly GCA_900540475.1. Lineage (GTDB taxonomy): Bacteria > Bacillota > Clostridia > Lachnospirales > Lachnospiraceae > Robinsoniella. The sequence goes on from UQGG01000004.1 coordinate 100,023, forward strand.
AGGTAGAATTTCCCGATGAAAAAACAGCGGATCATTTTATCCCGCCTGATTGGTTTCAGGAAGATGTAACATTTGATGGCCGTTATCACAACAGCTATCTGAGTCAGATACAATTCTGAATATCCGGGAGGGTCTCACACAGGCTTCTCCCGGATATTCTTATTCTACAGATGCTGTTCTCTCCATGCGATCTGCTGATTCTGTTAATGTCGTACCTCTTTCACTTTCTTCTTAACTCCCTCACACTCCGTCAGTTTCATTTAACACCAATTACATATTGCAGTGTTATGCAATACTCACACCATGAGGCGGTGTGAACATTTTTTATGTTTGCACCTCAACTTATATTCCAAAAATTTTATAGACATAATTCTTCCTTTCCGACAATTTTCAACAGGAAATTCGGTATGTGGCATCTCAGTTTCATTTCGTGTCCTAAAAGGAAATATTTACCATTACTTGCTATAATATTTAAAATATTTGGAGGTATCTTATGTTGAGATCAACTTTAGGACAGCGTCTTCGCCGTTTGCGTGAAGACCGCGGATATACACAGGAGCATGTCAGTACGATATTAAATGTAGAACGTCAGACATATACGAATTATGAAAACGGTTACCGGACTCCGCCGCTGGATTCACTGGTACAGTTGGCCGATTTATTTGGCATCAGCATGGATTATCTGATCCGGGGACAGCAGTACGACCTGATTTCTACTATTCTGACCAAAGAAGAACAGGAGTTATTATACAGCTACAATCATTTAAGTCCCTCACTCCAAAAAGAGGTACAGGAATTCATACAGTTTAAAATCAGCCTTCAAAAACCCAGACCTCACTAATCTTTGCAATTTTTTACATTGTATTCTGAAATCTTTATTCCCTGTTTGCAAAATTTTGCATTGCATAAGTTGGTCTATGCCTTGTTTCGTTTTTTCCTTACAAAGAATAAACTATATGCAAGGAGGAATTCATATGGATAAAATGAATAAAAAACGCCAAAGTCAATATAAGCAGCTTGGTCTAACCGTTGCTTATTACCGCAAAATGCGCGGTCTCACACAATTACAGCTGGCTGAACACACCAACTTAAGCCGGACTCATATCAGTAATCTGGAAGCTCCGAACATGCCTACATCCATATCCCTGGATAAACTGTTCGATATATCGGACGTATTGGGGATCCCGGTAAAGGCTTTATTCGAATTCAGAGAGTAGCAGGATACATATTGCAAAAGGGCGCTTTACCAATTGGTAAAGCAGCCCTTTTTCTGTGTGGAGTCATTATTTTTGCATGTTATGGATATTGCCTGCAAGCATCGCAATGTATTCAGGAGTGGTACCGCAGCACCCTCCCACAATTCCGGCACCGGCTTTTACCAGTACCATCATATGTTTAGCAAAATCTTGTGCATTCATATTATAAATAGCTTCCCCTGTTTCCGTAATAACCGGCATTCCTGCATTGGGCTTCGCCATTATGGGAACAGAAGCAACTCTTTTCATAGAAGCAACTACCGATTCTAACTGGTCAGGACCCACGGAACAATTCAGCCCTACTGCGGAAGCACCCATTTCCTGAAGGGACTCCACTGCATCCCATGCTGTCCCTCCTGCAAACACACTTCCGTCCGCTTCCAGAGTCATGGAACACAACACCGGCAAATCACAGACTTCTGCTGCCGCATCCAGTACCGCCAGGGTCTCATCAATGCTGATCATGGTCTCCGCCACCAGCAGATCCACGCCCGCCTCTACCAGATAAATGATCTGTTCCTTATACATTTCCAATACAGACTCATAAGTCACCTCATCAGAAGCACCGATAATCTTACCGGAAGTAGTCAGGTCACCTGCAACATATGCCCTTCCCTGTACTGCTTCCTTGGAAAGCTTTACAAGCTCGTGATTCATCTGCCTGATATTCTCTTCCAATCCATAATATTTTAAGTTCAGACGGTTTGCTGCAAAAGTCGGCGCATATACAATATTACTTCCCGCATCGGCATATGCCCGCTGTAATTCAGTTAAAATTCCTGGATTTTCAAGGATCCATTGCTCTGTACAAACACCGCGTTTCAGGCCTGCTTTTATCAGATTTGATCCCGTTGCACCGTCCAAAATAATCGTTTCCCGTCCCGCCCAGTCTGCAAATTCCTGTTTTGTCATGCGAAGTTATGCTCCTTTTCTACAAAGAATACCTGATACCAGATCAAGAATGTATAGATTACCCAGATCTTTCTGCTGTTATCCCGCAGCCCCGCCTTGTGATCGTCCAGAAGCTGCATGATCTGTTTTTGGTTGAAGAACTTTCCTGCACTTTTCCCTGTAAACATTTTCTTTGTTCTTCCATACCCGCTGTCCTGTTTTAACCATACACGGATTGGAACCGGGAAGCCCAGTTTTTTCTTTTCACTTGTCTGTTTCGGTAAATATTTTTCGGCTACTTTACGGAAGGCATACTTTGTTGTATGTTCTTTTAATTTTTCTTCCGTATTTATTTTTCTGGCTACATCAAAGACTTCCTTATCCAGGAACGGTACACGCAGTTCCAGGGAATGTGCCATACTCATTTTGTCCGCTTTCAGAAGAATATCTCCCGGAAGCCAGTTGGTAAGGTCGATATACTGCATTTTGGTTGTATCATCATACTTCGCCATTTTTTTGTAATTTTTATCCAGAAATTCCTGAGGCGTCATAATCTTAGCAGGGTGTTTCAGAATCGTTTTTCTCTCTTTTGCAGTAAAAATATTGGCATTGCCAATGAAACGCTCCTGAACCGATTTACTTGCACGGATCAGATAGCTTCTTCCCTTCATATGTTCCGGCAGTTTCATTGCCACACAGGCAAATGCACGGCGGATGGGCTTTGGAATCCATTGCACATGTTTTAACGCCAGCGGTTCTCTGTAAATGGTATATCCTCCAAAGAATTCATCTGCCCCTTCCCCGGAAGTAACTACTTTTACGTGTTTCGCCGCCTCCTGAGCCACAAAGTAGAGAGCAATTGCCGCAGCATCTCCCAGGGGTTCATCCATATGATACATGATCTTTGGAATGGCATCCCAATACTCCTGTTCGGATATAATTTTACTGTGATTTTCCAGATTCAGATGCTTCGAAAGTTTTTTGGCAAACTGGGTTTCATTATATGGACTGTTTTCATCAAAAAATCCAACGGTAAAGGTCTTGTTTCCGGAATACTTCGCTGCAATAAAGCTGGAGTCTACGCCGCTGGATAAGAACGCGCCAACTTCCACGTCTGCCAGCATATGTTTTTCAACCGACTCGCTCATTACAGTATCTATTTTCTGAATTAATTCTTCCTCTGTCTCATCGGTCTTCTGAGGCGCCAGAGTCGGGTCAAAATACTGGGTAATCTCAATTTTTCCATCCTGAAGGGTCAGATAATGTCCCGGTAATAATTTATAAATTCCTTTAAAAAATGTCTCCGGCAATGCGGAATATTGAAAAGAAAGGTATTGTTCCAGGGCTTCTTCATTTACTTCTCTTTGAAATCCCGGAAATTCCAATATACTTTTTATCTCGGATCCGAAAACCAGGCTGCCGTTTATCATTGCATAGTAAACCGGCTTGATTCCAAAGAAATCCCTCGCCATAAATAACTTTTTATTGGGTGCGTCCCAGATGGCAAAGCCAAACATGCCGCGCAGTTCATTGACTAATTTTTCGCCGTATTCTTCATACCCATGAAGCAGTACTTCTGAATCTGAACGGTTGGCAAAAACATGTCCTTTTTGTTTAAAGCGTTCCCTGAGTTCCAGGCAGTTATAGATCTCCCCGTTAAATACCAGGGTTATGTCGCCGGTTTCATTAAACATAGGCTGTGAGCCGCTCTCCAGGTCGATGATGCTCAGTCTTCGAAAACCCAATGCTGCTTCATCGGTGCAAAACTTTCCTTCTGAATCTGGTCCTCTATGCTTAATAACATCCATCATATTTCCCAAAATAGTTTCTTTATCTGTTATATCGCTTACAAATCCGCAAAATCCACACATGGCTATCCATCCTCTTCTGAAATTATGTATTTATCCATAGTGTACCCAAACTATACTATCATCACTCATTCATTTTTTGGAATGATTATTCACAATTATAGCAACACTGTTTATAGTATACACTATCCAATAAGTTCATTTCTACTGTTATTTTATAAAAAATTACTTAAGATTAACCCCATTTATTGTGATGTTTTCTCTTCTCCAACCATCTCCTTCCGTCAGTATTACTGTTCCGGCTTTCTATCAAGTCCGACTCACTGCTTCATTCATTTCCACTGTTTGTCACGCTAATGAAACAAACATCTTAAACGTTAAAAGCCAATACACATAGTGAAATGAACGTGTATTGACTTCTTACAGAGTCTCTCTATTATGCTTTTCTTTTTTTTCTATATGTATACAGTACCGTTAACAGAGATGCGCCGCCGATGATTAACCAAAGTGTCGTGTTACTTTCATCACCGGTTTTTGGCGGAGTTGTTGTTTTGGTACCGGATTCGGATGATGCAGTGTTTGATCTATTTGTAGACTGCGTGGACTGTGTTGACTGTGTTCTCTTAGTTTCTGACTCGCTCTCATCCTCACCATCATCTGCACTGTCTTCCACGTCATCTTCATCATCGTCATTTTCAATCTCATCTTCATCCGTTACGGTATACGTGCTTTGTTTCACATCTGTTGTCAGATCGGCAGCACCATTTTTCATCTCATTGACTTGAAGTTTTATTTCGTAAACATCTCCCATTTTTGCTAATGTATTCAGATCAAAGTATAAATAAAGCATATCCCCATCCAGCTTAACTCCCTGCGCCGAAGAAATGGTCATCTCTATCGTTCCCTCTGCGGCACCATTATTCGCATCATTGATCTGGCATGTCATATCATTGTCTTCAAAAGCCTCTAACTCCTCTGCATCGGCACTTTCAAGAGTCATTATGTTTTTATCATAGGTAAATGTTAATTTCCCATTCGTTATTTCTGTCTTTGACGAAATCGCACAGGTTGCTGTAAGCATATCTTCACCTGCAGACAAGTCGTCAATCGTAAACGTTAGGGTTATCTCTTTATTTTTATTATTGTCTGTATTTGTATCATCGTTATTTGTGCTGGCTGCCCTGATAGCCGGCTGACTGCCTCCTTCTACCAACGTTATGGGATTTTCTGTACCGGAAATTTTCTCCAGACCACTATCTTTTCTGGTTTCCTTATTCAGTACCACGGGTTTTTCGGACTCGCTTTCCGATCCTTCACTCTGGTTGGCTTTGATCTCATCGATGTGCCGATCGTAATCATTTCTGGTTTCTTCTATATTCAGAACTTTCATTATGTCTTCCAGTTCCGTTTCTTTTACTTCCTTCTCTAATACCTTTACGATTACGTTAGAATATTCCGCCAGACACAATTCGTCCTCCGGGGAGCAGCCATTAAAGATAACCACAACCTCTTTAAATATATTTGCTGATTTTTCTATGTATTTTTTATGTTTTTTTGTTAGCTTTACAGTTTGTACCGGATTACTTGTCTCCAACATTTCTGTTTCCGGAATTTTTACTGGCAATTCATTGGTTTCTAACATTTGGGTATTGGTTGTTTCTTCGGATGTCTCATCTGTCTCAGCCATTTTCGTGTTGGCTGTTCCTTCATATGTATCATCTGACTCAGATATTTGAGCCTCGGTTGTTTCTTCGTATGTCTTACCTGCCTCTGACATTTGAGCCTCGGTTGTTTCTTCGTATATCTCACCTGAAACAGACATCTGATTCTCGGTTATTTCGTCGTATGTTTCACCTTGCTTAAGCTTTTGGGTTTCGGTTGTTTTTTCATATGCTTCATCTGACACAGGCAAATTCGTTTCTGTTGATTCCACACCCGTTTCTGTTTCAGCTACATGTCCGGATTTGTCTGTTTGGGGAACTTCTTCTGTTGGTGCTTTCTGGGGCTGAAACACTACAAAAGCCGTTTTCTGCATGTCCTTTTTACCCTCTTTTTTCAATTCTTTCCACTCTTCTTCACTGACACTTGTCAACATCCCCTCTTCATCCTGGCCCCTTACATAGAGAGAATGTTCTAGAGGATTTTCTTTCTCTGTTTCAGCAGCCGTAATTTGTTGATCTGCCACAATTTGTTGATCTGCCGCAAAAACTGTCACTGAAAAAAATACAACAAAAATGAGTATCGCTATCCCTTGTACCAGCCATTTTTTACTTTTCATATTAATATATCCTTTCAGGTGAAATATTTTTGCCGCTTTTATGTTCAGGCTTAATTTTATTTTGATTATAACATACAGATGCCTATGGCTGCAATTATACTTTATGACAAAAAAAGATTTTCTTCATCTCATTACGGCTGATTCTGCACGAGAGGAGAATAGAAATGGCATAAAAGTGATGTCAGGATGAACGAGCCCTGTTGAATAATCAGTCTCTTAGCTGCATAAAAAAAAGCGAAGTGAATAATTCACTTCGCCATAGGGTTTAACTTTAAATGCTTACATCAATTATACTTGCGGGATTTCTTATACGATTATACGATTCCCTGTGCGTTCATTGCATCTACAATTTTTTCAAATCCTGCAATGTTAGCGCCTAATACATAGTTGCCGTCCTGTCCATAACGTTTTGCTGCGTCTGACATGTTATGGCAGATATTCACCATGATTCCCTGTAATTTGGAATCCACTTCTTCGAATGACCAGCTCAGTCTTTCGCTGTTCTGTGACATTTCCAGTGCGGAAGTAGCAACACCACCTGCATTTGCAGCTTTACCAGGAGCAAAGATTACGCCGTTTTCCTGAAGGTATTTTGTAGCTTCCAGGGTTGTAGGCATGTTAGCACCTTCGCATACTGCGAAGCAGCCATTTGCTACCAAAGTCTTAGCATCTTCGATATCCAGTTCATTCTGTGTCGCACATGGAAGGGCAATATCAACTTTTGCTGTCCATACGCCTTTTCCTTCGTGATATTCAGAATTTGGTCTATAGTTTTTGTATTCAGTTAATCTTGCACGTTTAACTTCTTTAATCTCTTTTAATACGTCAACGTCAATTCCTTCCGGATCATAAATCCATCCGGTAGAATCGCTTACAGTTACAACTTTCGCACCCAGCTGATGTGCTTTCTGAGTTGCGTAAATAGCAACATTTCCGGAACCGGAAACCGCTACTGTTTTACCTGCTAATTCTTTTCCGTTGATCTTTAACAATTCTTCTGTTAAATATAATAAACCATATCCGGTAGCTTCTGTTCTTGCTAAAGATCCGCCATAGGATAAGCCTTTTCCGGTTAACACGCCTTCATAAACGCCGCGGATTCTCTTATACTGTCCGAACATGTATCCGATCTCTCTTGCACCTGTTCCGATATCACCTGCCGGTACGTCTGTATCAGCACCAATATATTTGCAGAGTTCTGTCATAAAGCTCTGGCAGAATGCCATTACTTCTCTGTCTGATTTGCCCTTAGGATCAAAATCACATCCACCTTTACCGCCGCCAATTGGAAGACCTGTCAGTGAGTTCTTGAAAATCTGTTCGAATCCCAGGAATTTAATAATACCGATATTTACGGATGGATGAAGACGAAGACCGCCTTTGTAAGGTCCGATTGCGCTGTTAAACTGCACGCGATAACCTGTATTTACCTGAACCTGTCCCTTGTCGTCTACCCAAGGCACGCGGAATTTGAATTGTCTTTCCGGCTCTACAAGTCTTTCCAGCAATGCATCTTTTCTGAATTTTTCTTCATTTGCTTCAACTACAACGCGTAAAGATTCCAGAACTTCTTTTACTGCCTGATGGAATTCCGGTTCAGCAGGGTTCTTTTTCACTACCAGTTCAATTACCTCATCAACATATGACATTTTAAAATCCTCCTTAGCATAAATGTTTTCCAGTAAAAACAGACGCTCCTCAATCCATCTGCCTCTACGTTTCAGTTCCATTTTGTATTATATAATGTACAGAAGCTGATGACAAGTAATTTTTTACATTTCTTTACAATATATTCTCATGCCTATTTTACAAATAAGACTTGAGAATCCGTATGGTATCCTCTTCAAAACCCAGAAATTCTTCTGCGAGTTCATATACCATATTGTGCACAACCGGATTCTGGTCTACTGTTTTTTTCACCTCAGTGAACCGTTCTTCTTTCTTTTGTATCAGCATATCAGCTATATGGGAGGTACTCACATTAAACACCGTTCCCGCCTGAAGAGAAGCCCAGCGTTTCGTTCTGTCACCAAGCCCCAGCGCCATATCAGCCAACCCTTTTTCTCTCAGGCTGTCCGCTGCCTTTTCTTCCAGCCTGGAATATCTGGCTGCCTGGAGATTCAGGTCCAGCGCCAGCTCATCATCGTATACCTTGCTTAAAATGGTGTGGATATCCAGAAGTGCCGTTTTACTTTCCTTACAGATTCCACTGAGAATCTCTTGTTCTGCATTCGTTATCATGATCTATCACCTCGCTTTTTCATAGCATGTGTATTAAAATCATAAATTATGCAGATACTTCTTTTCATTCCTGATTTATCCATTATGAAACACATTTTGCGCTCTGTGTAAATACTTCATTACCCTATATAAACACATAAAGCAGAGAGATGAAGATCCATCTCTCTGCAAACATAAATTTCTGAATTATTTTCTCCATGGAAGCGGACATTATTTTCGCTTCCTTTTGCCATCAGCCAGAGCGTGTTTTAAAATTGCTTTTTGGCAGCTGTGCGTCACACTTTGTGGGAGATTTGTCCCGAATGATTCCGGCGATCATTTCTTTTTATCCACATAAACTGTGATTTTTTTCTCTATGCCGTAGCAGGATACCGTGATTTCTGCTTTTCCTTTTTTCAGCGCTTTCATCTCGCCTTTACTGCTTACGGATACGATTTTACTCTTACTGGATTGAAATCTGATTTTTCCGGCGGGTTTTACCTTTACGGATATTCTCGCACTTTTTCCTTTCTTCAGATTCACTACCGTACTGCTTTTTACGCTCAGACTTGGCTTTTTCACATTTACTTCACAGCGTTTTGTAATTCCGTTGGCTTTTGCAGTGATTGTTACTTTACCTGCTTTTTTTGCGGTTACTTTGCCGTTTTTAACTGTTGCGATTTTCTTATCGCTGGTTTTCCATTCAATACGTTTGCTGGATCCAGTTATCCTTGCGTCTATTTCTCCGGTTGTTTTTCCTTTTGTATACAGTGTAAGCTTTGTCTTGCTAAGCTTTAATGCCGGTTTTTTTACAGTGATTCTGCATGTCCTGCGGATACCGTTTGCCGTAGCGGTAATCGTTACCTTTCCGGCTTTTTTTGCTGTTACTTTACCGTTTTTCACGGTTGCAATCTTCGTATCACCGGATTTCCAGCTGACTTTTTTACTTGGACCTGTCACTTTCGCAGTTAATCGAACATACGTGGTTCCTTTGGTATAAATCGTTGCGCTGCTCTTATTCAGTGTAAGCGTCGGTCCCGGTTCTGGTGCCGGTCTGGATTTAACCGTTATGGTACACTCTGCACTGATGGTGCCCAGGTTCGCTTTTACTACAGCTGTTCCAGCTGCGGCTGCTTTTACCATACCTTTTGCGTCAACCGTTACTACTTTTTCATTGGAGGAACTCCATGTGACAGCAGCTTCTGCTTCATTTGTGGATGAGGTGAGCTGCAGCATATCTCCTGCTTCCATTTCTGCTTTGGCAATGTTTAACGTCAGTGTTACTTTCACCAGCTTCATTGCATTTTCTAACCGTGTTATGGCTGCCCTGATTTCTTCGTCACTGCTGTTTTTATTTCCTGCCGTTTCTTTTGCCTCTGCAATGGCTGCCTGTAAATCTCTATAGCTGCTCTTTGTATAGATGCCTCCGTCATTTTTGATTGCCTGCGCTTCGCTAATTTTTGCATTTAAGGCGGAAGCATCTGCTCTTAATGTGGTGAAGTCTACCATTCCCGGTTCCGAACGGTTTCCTGCTGCATCGTATGCCGTAACGCTGATGGTGTATTGCGTGCCGCGCAGGAGGTCTTTTATTTCCACACCGGTTCCCTCTGTTACATCTGCCAGAACGGTGCCGCCATTTTTCACTTCATATCCTGCCACACCTACATTATCGGTGGAAGCATTCCAGCTGATCCATGCCGTAGTCTGTCCGACGGGATCTGCTTTTACACTGTCCGGTATTGACGGCGCTTCTTCATCTTTTAACTCCAGGGTTGTAAAGGTAACGCTTCCCGGATCTGACTCATTTCCTGCGGCATCGTATGCAATGATATCAATGGTATACGCTGTCTGGGGATTCAATCCCGTTAACGAATAACTGGTACCCTCGGTTACATTTGCTAACAGTATATTCTGTTTCATTACCTTATATCCAGCCACTCCAACATTGTCGGTGGAAGCTGCCCAGGATATGTCCGCTGCAGCTGCCGTAATATTTTCAGCCTTTACATCTGCAGGTATGGATGGTTTTTCTGTATCCGGCTTTTCCGTTTCCCCAAGTGTTGTAAAGGATACGGTTCCCGGATCTGATTCGTTTCCTGCTGCATCGTAAGCCACTACACTGATTACATATTCGGTACCAGGGTTCAGATTGGTAAGCTGTGCCTGTGTATCGGTCACCTGATCTTTCAGGATCACTTCTCCATTCTTAATCCGATATCCCGCTACTCCTTTGTTATCGGTGGAAGCTGTCCAGGAAATCATTGCGGTTGTATCTGTGATGTCATCCGCGCTGACCTCTGCAGGTGCTGACGGGCTTTGCGTATCCGCTTCCTCTGCTGTTGTAAATGTTACAGATGCCGGTTCAGACTGATTGCCTGCTGCATCATAAGCTACAACGGTCAGTGTATATGCCGTTTCCGGCGCCAGTTCCTGAAGCGTAACACTGGTATCCGTAACATCGGCTAATTCTTCATTTCCGTTTAAGACTTTATAGCCCTGTACACCAACGTTATCTGTTGAGGCATTCCAGCTGATTGTGGCTGTGGTGTCTGTAACATCAGACGCCCTTACATTTGCAGGTGTTGTTGGTTTCTGGGTATCTTCCATATCTTTTGTCCGGAAGGTCACACTTCCAGGCTGTGATTTGTTGCCTGCTGCATCATATGCAGTTACCGTTAAGGTATAATCCGTAGATGGAGTCAGTCCATCCAGGCTGGTGCTTGTTCCCTCGGTGATATCCTTTAAAAGTTCATCTCCATTTTTTACTTCGTATCCCTTAACGCCTACATTATCGGTGGAAGCATTCCAGCTGATGGAAGCGGATGTACTGGTAACTTCCTCTGCCTTAATATTCTCAGGAGTGGTTGGCGCCTGGGTATCTGCTTCTGCCGGATCTGTATAAGTAATGACAGGTGTAACGTATGCAGAACTCTTGTTGGCATTCTGTGCACCGATGTTCTTAATTTCTAATCGGATATAGTCTCCTTTTGCTACCGGAATCTCAGCAGGAGCAATTTCCACACCGGTTCCGTCATTTGGAAGCTGGATCTGCTCTCCGATCTGTTCTCCGTTTTTGGTTATGGCCAGGAAGACATCTGATCCTGTGTTGGGATTGGCGACTGATGCCATACGCAGAAACGCGTTCTTCTTATCCCCCATATCTTTAAATGACAGGATAATATTTCCGTCAACCGGTGACCGGTAGGCTGCGGAGTATCCCTGGCCCCTTTGTGAAACAGCCAAAGCATCACAGAATAAGCCGCGCTTATCTGCCGTCTGCTGTCCACGGTTTCCTTCCAGACCGATTACTGCATAATCCTTTCCATTCCAGGTGGCATAGGTATTATCAAATACAGTCATATTGCTGTATTCATTATTTTCTTTCTGCTGGGCAAACCATACATTCCCCTGCTTCGCCTCTACAAAATCTTTTGCCCACTGGTATTCATTTTTAGCAGCCAGTGTATACTCTGCTTCGGAGCCGTCTTCTGCAATTACTTTCAGGATCATGCCGTCTGCTGCGCTTCCCTGGGTTACTTCGGCATCATTCTGATAAATTTTTATAGCCGCCGTATCATTCACGGTAATTCCATTGATGATATCTTCCACCGATACCGTTGCTTTTTCCGTCATCGGCACATAAATTGTCTGGTCTTTCAACTCAAATACTGAATCATGGATACTGTTATCGGTATTTGCCGTTACCGTATATTCTACAGTCTGGCTGCCATTCGATAAAGCCAGCTTGCTGCCGCCTGTCACAATATCTTCTCCGGTCAGTTCCTGCTCTTCCCGGTCAAATACCTGTACCTCTAATTTCTTATCGTAAGATAAGTTACCTAAGAACTGATCTACGGTTGTATTCTTAGCCAGGCCGCTGATCTTGTACTCTGCAATGGTGTAAACAGAGGAATACAGATCCAGACTGACAGAAGCGGACTCATAAGCTCCAATATCCGGTGTTCCGGTTACTTCATTCCCGTAGAAATCCTTTCCTCCATTATCCGTTATGAATTTTCCGGCATTGATGGCAGGTGAATTTTCAGCCAGTTTATATCCGTCAAATGCAGTATCCTGTGTGGGATCATGATGGGGATTTGCTGTGCCGTTTGTAGTGGCTGGTGCTTTTCCCGGATCTGCAAACACTGGTGTTCCCGCTGCTACGTTTACCGCATTCTCATCGTCTGCCGGTAAATTGGCATAGTTGTAATATAGGTTGTTGCTATAGCTTGCCCTGGTTCCGTTTAATGTCCAGTTTTCTGTTCTTGCCTGATCACCGGCATAATAGATAATATTATTTTCCAAATTCATCACACCGCCAGTCATGCCCGGACGGATAAACGGAATGCCTTCTTTTACATAGAAAACATTGTTGTAAATATGAGCATCCGGCTGGGATGGTGCATTGATCACGCCTGCCAGATCATTTTGGCTGATATTATAGCGGAAAATATTACGGTACGACTGCTGCAGGCAGAACATTACACACCCGCCGCCGTTATTATGGCTGTAATTATACTGGTAGATTGTTCCATCGCCGGAATCAGCATCCCACGCCTGACCATCCTGGTTGAAATACGTGTCAAATGCTTCATTGTACTGGAATACCGCATCCTTACATTTCCACGGCCAAATCCCAGCTGCCACTTTTCCTTGCCCCGTTGCCGTATAGTCGGCATCATTTATCTGCCTTGCTGCACCATCTGATACGTTATACTCAATCAGCGGGCGGTCACAATACATAGTTGTTATGGCATCTCCCCCGGCTTCTTTCACGTAATTATTACGGATTTCAACATTTCCATGACCGTATTTCGCAATGATATCGTCCGGAATTGCCGTACCTGCAAACTTATCATAGTATGCAGTATAGCCAATCGCAATCCCCCAACGATTTACATTGTCAAGGTAACAGTTTTCGATTTTAACATCATTATATCTTGAGATCCCTGTTGCTGCTTCATTTTTTGGTTTCAAAACATTCATCTGGATTCCGCCGTTGTCCATGTGCTTATCGTATACATTTCCGATTACATCATGTATGTTCAGCTGATTTAGGTAAATGTGATCTACAGTACCCTTATTCTGGGCAATGGCAGCTACTCCCGTACGTTCCATAACATTCTGATTGTTATATGCGGTCTCAATTTTGGGACCCCTGTTCGTTATTTCCAGATTATTGATCTCTATATATTCCGAATCATACAGGAGTACCGATGACGAAACATACCCTTTAAAGACATGATTTACATTGTCCAGCATTCCCCCATAGTTCTGGTACCAGATCCCCTGCCCGTTTGTATTAATTACCGGGTTGTTTCCATCTCCGTATTTGTCTATGACAATCGGTGACTCCGGGGAGCCGGACTGTTCATGGAGATGCAGGTACCCATTGGTAAATTCCGAACCGGATTCTAACAGCACCCGGTCTCCTGGCTGTAACGTTAATTCATTTATTTTCTGTAAACTGTAGAAAGGTTTCGATTCCGATGTTCCGTCATTGCTGTCCTTTCCATTTAATGTGCTGACATAATAGGTCGTGCCTGTCGCAGCGTCCTGATCAGGTGCCGCACTTACTGTTATTCCCGGTGCAATACTGGAAACAATGACAGCCAGTGCCGTAAGCATTGATAAGATCTTCTTTTTCATCGTATTCACACCCCCCTATTCTTCATATCCAAGCCGGATTTCTGCTGCAGATGCGAAAACTTTTCCGGCTTCCTGTGATTTGGAATCTTTTGCCCAAAGCTTTACATACCTGGCAGTTACCGATGGAAATTCTGCATATTTTATCACAGAATTGTTATCCCAGCTTCCTGTAGCAACTTTCGTCCAGTCTGTGCTGTTTGTACTGACGGATACTTCGTATTCGGTAATAATTCCATTTACCCCACCTGCTTTTCTGGGCACATACTTCAGCATGCCTACCGGCTGTTCTTTAGCCATATCAATCTGGATCCATGCTTCGCTTCTGTTACATCCGCTCCATGCCGTATGCCAGATCGTATTCATATTATCATCCAGTACATAAGCCGGATTTCCTTCTGCTGCGTTGTTTGGCTGGAAGCTTCCTGCTGAAGCTGTCATTCCCTCTGTGGCATATTCGGCATATACTTTTACCACATGGATATTATAGGTGCTTGCCTCCTGCTCATTGTCTTTATTGATTACCTTCAATACCATCTCTTCTGTTACAGCCGTATCTGCCGCAACCTGTTCAGGGCCTTTCATTACCCTGCACTCCGCTTTTGCAGATGCTTTGATATTTTTCAAAAATTCCTCTGCGGTTGTACCTTTTGGCACATTCCGGATATCCTGATCCTGCACCAGGTAATGATCTGAATATACGTTTAACGAAACAGGTTCTTCCACAGTTGTTTCATGAATACCAATATCAGGTACAATCCCTGTCAACTCATTTCCAAAGAAATCCTGGGATGCATTATTTGGAATATATACGCCGGCATTTACAGCTGGGGAATCGTCCGCGATTTTATATCCCGCAAACGCACTTCTGTCATGAACCTTCCCGCCTGCCTGAACAGTGACAGGAGCACTTCCCGGATTTTCAAATTTCGGATCTGCCGTGATTGCATCCGCTTCCGGAAGCCCTGGCATTCCTTCTTCGCTGTAACCATAGTAGATGTTATTTTCAAATGTTTTGTTATTACCAGGGTTCCAGCCATCATCACTGACTTTTTTATTTGTGCTGACATTGTAGAAGATGTTATTAGCCAGATACCCGGCTCCGCTTCGCTTGCCTGCTGCCGGATGGTGGATTGCCGTTTCCAGATCCCCTCCCACATAGAATACATTATTATAAATTTTAGCAAGCGGATTGCCCTGGAATGTGATGAGGCATTTCAAATCATCCTGGCTTAGATTATACCGGAATGTTCCATTATAAGCTTCATTCAGACAGATCAGCATGGAACCGCCTCCATTGTTATGGCTGTAGTTGTATTGGTATACGGTGCCGTCTGACCAGTCAATATCCCATGCCTGCCCGTCACCATTTCCTTCACCCACCGTGTCAAATGCTTCATTGTATTGGAAAACTGCATCTTTGCACTTCCATGGCCAAATAGCCGCACAGAAAGACTGCCAGTATCCCTCATATCCGTCATCCAGGTCTACACCTGCCGTATCGGATACATTATTCTGAATCATCGGACGGTAAGCATACATGGCAACGATGGCATCATTTCCCGCATTCTGAACATAATTTCCTTCCAGAACCAGATTGGTATGCCCGTATTTTTTTACCGTTTCATCTGCCAGAGCTGCTCCGCCAAACTTATCATGCTGATATGTATAACCTACCACGATCCCTGCTCTGGAGACATCCTTCACGTAACAATTGCTGATTTTTACATCCTGATATCTTGCAATACCGGTTGCATCTTCATTTTCCGGTTTCAGGACATTCATCTGGATTCCGCCGTTGTTCATATGCTTATCCTGAAGATTCCCCGATACATCGTGGATATAGAGGTTATCCAGGTAGATATGCTCCATGGTTCCCCCGTCTTTTGCAATTCCAGCCACACCGGTACGGTCCATTCTGCCGGATGCTTTATTCACATTCGTTTCAAAATAATCAAAATCGTTTGATATGTTTGTGATTTCCAGGTTACTGATCTCTACATAATCCACATCATAAAGCAAAATTGCGGAAGAAACATAACCGCTGCTTCTGTGACCGCTGTTATCCATTGCTTTTCCATAGTCCTGGTACCAGACTCCTTCTCCATTACAGTTGATCACCGGCTTATTTCCTTCTCCGTAGCTGTTAATGGTAATGGGGCTTTCCTGTGTACCTCCCACATTCTGCAAATGAATAAACCCGTTGAATATGGATCCTGATTCCAGCAAAACAGAGTCCCCGGGGCCTAGGGTAACATTTTCAAGCTTGTCTAAAGTCTCCCATGCTTCTCCTTCTGTAGTTCCGCTGTTGCCATTGTCTCCATTCCTGCTGCTGATATAGTAGGTCGTGCCCACGCCGGCTGTCTCTGCCGCTTTTACATAAGGCACTGAACTAAATGCCTGGGTACTGCACACCAGGGCAACTGCCAGCATGAATGATAAAATCTTCTTTTTCATCCTCTTACTCCTTTCTTTCCATAAATAATTTATTGATAATCCTTTTTTCCGTAATCGTAAAACTAGCTCATACAGAAAAAATGTTTACCCACCTTTAATTCATTACCTGCTGCTTTGTATAAGTATAGATACTTTCCATATTTCCCTTTACTTCATAGCCGGCAGCCTTTTTCGACAGAATGCTTTCATAATTGGCTTCCCTGAGACTTTTATTGATATTGTCTTTTACCGTGTCCAGAGGATAATAATCATTTACATTCCGGTCTGCACATTGAATCAGATACAAAGCTCCATTTTCATCAATGACCTGGGTAACTTCCCCTTTTTTCAATTCTGCTGCATAGTCCAACACGTCTCCCATTATTCTGCCATAAGCTCCTATATCCCCGGACAGTAATTCCTGATGGGTATAATAAGGCATCAGCAGCTCTTCTCTCTGTATCAGATCTGACAAGGACTCAATATCACTAGTTTTTCCATGGAGTTCTGTCATCTTATTCTTTAAATTCCGGTACTGCTCCTCATCCATTTCCGATGCCAGGTACTCTATTTTTATAAAGTCCAAGGTAATATCATCATTCTGGCGAAATACTTTATCCTTTTGCTGATCATAATAGGCTTGTCTGTCCTCATCTGTTACTTTCATTCCTTCATTGTCCAGATCGGAGCAGTATTGTTTTTGTATTGCATCCATAGAATATTCTTTATACAATTTCAGTGAGAAATTGGAAAGGCCATAGACGGGTTCCCCCTTCTTTATTTTATTGGCTCTGGCTTCATTTTCTTCTTCCATTCTCTTTTTCAGCGCCTGATACCCGGTTTCTTCTATATAACCTTTTTCTTTTGCCAGGTCAAAAACCGCCGCCGTATGCTTTAACTGCCCGATTACCTGGTCTGTCAGTACGCGGTAAGGAACTTCACCCTCAATCTCTTTCTCCCAGGCATTCCCTTTCAATGTAATACCTGCTTTTTCATAAAAATACTGGCTCACCTGATTTATTTGTTCATTTACCGTATCCAGATATTCTTCTTTGTCAATTTTTTCTCCATTTATTTTAAGTTGAAAACCTGTTCGATTATAAAATATAACGATTGCAAATCCTACAATCAGCAATATAATTGGTATCCCTATCCACAATTTCTTCTTCACGCTATATCCTCCTAGTTATATTCCACAATTTCATTGACACATCTTTGTAAATATTATATCATTTGTATAATAACGTTGCTTGTTAAAACCTGTTTATTTTCAGGCATTTTTTGTATAATCCGGAACAAGGAGATTTTTATGTACTATACTACTTACTCGAACTCAAAATCCGCCACTGGATCAGAAACACGGTTTGTACTGTCAGACCAGGCGATTATCAGCGCAGTCAAACAACACCGTGAAAATTTTTATACTTTTGCAAAGCATATCCATAAAAGCATAGAAGTATATCAACTGACCTCAGGGACCTGCAGCATGGAGATCAAGAATCAGATTATTAACTGTGAAAAAGATGATATTGTCATTATCATGCCAAATATTGTTCACTCCTTTTATCTTACCTGCAAAGAACCCTGTACTTTTAACCACATCCATTTTGACCCAACCTATTTCCAGGAATTATATCTGAATACTACCGGGAGCAGCAACCCGGAAGATGCGATTGATATGATTTCTTCCCTTTACTACTGCTGTAATGTATTTTATAAAGCAAAAATTACGGACATGATGGCTTCCCTGATTGAAAAAATAATTACCAGTACCCAGGAAGACCATTTTTTCTCCCGTTCTTATTCAAATTTATACATAACTGAATTACTGCTTTCGGTTTTAGAAACGCTGGAAACGGACTTCTCTTTTTCCAAGCACTATGCTCCCAGACAGAACCGCTATGTCTCTTTTACACTCTCCTATATACACAAACATTACGATTCCAAGATTTTAATCGGAGATATCTCGGATAAATTGGGCATCTCAACCCGGTATCTCAGTGAAATTTTTTTCAAACAGATGAATCTGACCATATCCAATTATATTAATATTTATCGGATTAATCAGGCCATTGATTTAATGACAACTACGGATATGTCCCTCACTATGATTGCCAGCCAGATCGGGCTGAAAGATTCCCAGCACTTTTCCAAACTGTTTAGCAGTATTATTGGAATTACCCCTTATAAGTATAAGAAAATGCTGAAACATGATTTTAATGAATAGCACAAAAAAGGAACGGCGATTGCCGTTCCTTAAATAAAGCTCTTTTATTGTGCTGCTTCTGTACTTCCGGTCTGTTCTGTGAGGAAATCGCTCATAACATAACCGGTACCGCCAGCATAGCGGACTTCTGACCATCCATTATCCAGTTTTTTCACTCTGGTCAATGTTTCGCCTTCGCTCAGAACACCAAGTATGTCTGCATCTTCCGTAGAATCTGCTCTTACATTACATTCTGTATTCGCCGCTACTATTTTATTTACTTCCACTCCAGCTTCGTTACTGTTGGGAATATTAGACTCTGTCATCGGAGAACCCATTTCCTCCACCAATTTTTTCAAATCTTCGTTGGAGTCAATAACTTGCTGATATTTCTGATTCACATCATCAACTAATTTCTTAACATCAGCATCATTTGCCATGTTTTCTACGTATTCCTTTGTTTTCTCGTCAATTTTGTAATCAGATACGTAGAGACTTCCTTCGGTGTCTGTCTGTAAATATAGACGTACCAGACTCGGTACCATCGTCTCATAATTAGAAACTTTACAGTCATAAATTACATAAACTACATAGGAACCATCTACCGGTCCATTTTTGGAATAACTGGTTACGTTATTGTAACTCTCATACAGATTGTTATTTTGAATCTTCTGTTCTTCCTCTTCCGTCAAGTTTGGAACCAATTTCTTTAATGATACCATATCTTTATTTTGCATAGCCGTATAATAGGCCTGTACTGTTTCCAACACTTTTGGATCATTCTGTACTAAATCGTTACTTTTATTCTCTGTCTCAGCATTTGATTCTACGATAACTTCTTTTTTTGTTTCACTTTCCGTTTTCTTAACAGAATTTGCCCCATCGCTATTACCAAGTCCACTGACAAGCTTCACCGCAAATACTGCAATCACCAGAATCAAAATAACTGCTAAGCCGAGTAAGATATATCTTAGATTATCAGATAGCCATTCTCTAAAATTACCCACTATACTTACCTCCATTTTTCTACATCTGTGTTACAATTATTCGGCTGCCACAAGAGCAAAAAAAACGCACCCGGAGGGATTCGAACCCCCGACACGTGGTACCGGAAACCACTGCTCTATCCCCTGAGCTACGAGTGCTGATTCATCTGCAAACCTTTAAACAGCTTCTAAATAACACATGCTTTTCCTTATAAACATTGGTTTTCAAGGTTCGTAGATCCCTTTCACCCTAAAACCCACAAATTCTTTTGATTTTTACACACTGCATGTCTACAAAATTATAAGCATTACTTCTGTGCAAAACAAATATATAAGGTGTAAACAAAGTGTAAATCTTACAAAGTATCGTTTATAAGGTGTAAATAAGGTTTACTTTTGCTGACATAAGGTGTAAAATATACTGGTTGTTCACCTGAATTTTTATCTCTTACGAAAGCACTTATTACATATTATCATAAAAGATGGAAAAAGTAAAGGATTTGTTATTGAATATGTTTTCCAGAACACATTTTGTCTTTTTATGTCTTCTTTTGTTAATCTAAGAACCGGCAAAATCTGCTGATGATACCGGCTCTTATAAGGCTGTATACTACAGTGCTAAACGATGGATTTCCCTGGTGTATGTATATACTTCATCGGAAAGAACCTCTTCCGGAATTACCTGGGTTGCATTTATTTCCCGTACCATTTCCCGCAGTTCCTTCTTGGAGGTACGAATATTTCTGGGAACGACAATACATTCATGGATACTGCTTGGCAGAATATAGAAATCATCCTGCAGGCGCTCGCCGATTAAAGTCAGGATGGAGTCATACAGGATACATGCGGCACCCATGGTCTTCTCTTTATTAGAAAGAACATACATGGGTATTCGGTCATCATCCTCTTCCTGATCTTCCATTACATCTGAAAATTCTTCATCCAGATCACCATCCTCGATTTCCTCCATTACTTCCTCCATACTTTTAAATTCAAACGGAAGCATGGCAGGCGTATTTTTTCTGGCTGATTCATATAAGATTTCTTTTGTGATCTTCCACATTTTCAAATGACTGTCATGGATTAAAATTGTACCGGTTCCCAGTGTATCACTCTTTAAAAAATAATAAAATACAATTGCCAGATCCAGGTATTGCACATGAGGAACTGATTTTAACAATTCGGTATTCTTCTTATAGTTAATAACTTTACAGGCAATGTTATTTTTCACACGCATATAATCCGTATAGAATTCCGTATCTACCGGCACTTTGATTTTATTGTTTTGATAGATACTTAATATACTTTCAATAATCTGTACCATGGCAGTGCCGCACTGGTATTCCTTAAAATAATCATTCAGGTATATTGTAGGGGAAATACTCTTAGTAGTTTCCACGATTGACAGGCCATCCAGCATGACATCATTATTTTTCGTGATCTGATGCAGTTCAACGCGCACCTCCTTTCCCAACTGTGTCTGTACTTTTTTCTGCACAAAGCAAATAAATTCTTCGTAATTCAATCGAACCACCCTTTCTTTAATTAGTATTGTATAAAAATTAAATGGAAAATTTGATGCGAACGCATCGAGAAAATGAATACATTCAGAATTTTTATATCACTTATAGTATCATATTTTTTGGTTGGATGCAAGTGATATTTCAGTTTTTTATTATGAACGTTTTTTATTATGAAAGCAGGTGTCCGGAGATCTGTGATCACTCCTGACACCTGCTGCTGGTTTCTTATCTGTAAGTCTGATAAAATCTGTACTGGGGAAAACTCTTATAAGTTTTACTCTTGACTTTTTTATTTGCTACAACATAGAAATAATAACTTTTCCCTTTTTTCAAGCTTTTACTTTTGAATTTCTTTAAAGTATAACTCGTTGACTTTGTTGTAGAAACTTTTTTATAACCTTTTTTTGCTTTATCGGAAACATAAACTGTGTAATTTGTGGCACCGGTCACTTTTGGCCATGATGCTGTTAATCCGCCTGATACATTTCGAACTTTTACGATCTGCTGATTTGCCACATAGGTGCTACCCCAGTTACCATAAATCTTTTTCCCGCTGCTCAGCTGGATATATGCTCTGACCTTCACTTTATAAAATGATTTCTGGTCCATTTTTATGGTATTATAGCTGTTGCCGCTAACATTTAATGTCTTTCCTGTCTTTTTATTTTTCATAGTGTAGACAGCGATTTGATAACCCTTAGCATTATCTGCCCGATTCCATGCCAATGCAGCTTTATTTGAATAGGGATAGCTATTTGTAACTTTAATCCCGGTAACGGTTCCCGGCAGTGTATTTGCATAAATATAAGCAGAAGAATCGTTTCTGGCTACATATCCGGATGATGATACACGTTCTGCATATACCCTGAAGTAGTTGTTTGTCCCCGTTTTTAAATTACCGATGGTAGCAGATGGACTGGTTGTTGTGGCTGCTAAAATCTGCGCAGAGCCATCTACTCGGTAAACCTGATACCTGGTGGCTCCGGTAACCGGACTCCAGTTTAGTGATATGCTGCTTGTCTTTGCTGCACTTTGGCTTATATTTTCAGTCTTTACTCTGTCGGGTACGGTCACAACTTCCAAAGACTGAGACGAGGCACTATAATCATTGGGTTTTCCATAGGCGTATTCATACGCTATAACTCTGAAATAATATGTACTTCCCGGGCTTAAATTACTCTTATAAATTTCCGGATATGAGGCATCATATGTAGATGCATCACTAAAGTTGTGGTTATTCGTTGAATACTGAACATGATATCTGATATTTTTCCCTACTACCGCATTCCATACAATCTTAACAGAATTGGTATATGCTGATGTCTGCCTAAGCCCTGACGGCGCCGCAGGCGCAGCAAATACACTCATTCCAAACAACATTGTCAATAAAAATGACAACACAACAACAGCAAACAATTTCTTTGTTACAAAAATACTCTTTTTCTCACTCATAAATTAAATCTTCCTCCTTGTGTTTTTTATTTATTCCAAAAATGAGAAAGGCAGCTACCTTTCTCATTTAAGAATTACACAATATTACTATACTCTTGACAGATAATCCCCTGTTCTGGTATCAATTTTGATTTTATTTCCCTGTTCAACGAACAACGGTACATATACAATAGCTCCTGTTTCCACAGTTGCCGGCTTTGTAGCTCCCTGTGCTGTATCGCCTTTGAATCCAGGTTCTGTATCTGTTATCTCTAATTCTACAAATAAAGGTGGCTCTACTGCGAATACTTTTCCGTTAACAGAACATATTTTAACCATTTCGTTTTCTTTTACGAACTTTAAGGAATCACCAATGTCTTCCTGTGCTAATGCGATCTGCTCGTAATTTTCTACGTTCATGAAATGGAATAAATCCCCATCTGAATATAAATACTGCATATCTACGCGGTCAATTCTTGCCTGTGGGAATTTTTCAGTTGGTCTGAATGTTTTTTCCACAACACCGCCATTGATAATGTCTCTTAATTTTGTTCGAACAAACGCTGCACCTTTACCTGGTTTTACGTGCTGGAATTCGATAATTTGAACGATGTTATTATCTATCTCTAATGTTACACCGTTTCTAAAATCTCCTGCTGATATCATATTGATATTCCTCCTTCATATTGACAACACAGGAATCTTGCATATTCCCATAGTTTAGTCTATTTTATAATATAATCCATACTTTTTCAACTATTTTTTACAGTTCCAGCAATTCTTTTGTTGAATGGGTCATATTTTGGCAGCCGTTTTCTTTTACGATTACGATATCTTCAATGCGAACACCGCCAAATTCCGGTATATAAATGCCCGGTTCTACCGTCTCAATCACATTCGCTTTCAGCACTTCATCGCACTTGGGAGAAAGCCTGGGTTCTTCATGAATGTACAAGCCTACGCTGTGACCAAGACCATGTCCGAAGTATTCTCCGTATCCGGCTTTTTCAATCACATCTCTTGCCACCTTGTCCACCTCGCTGCCCCTCATTCCCGCTTTTATGACATCCAGTGCCGCAAGCTGTGCCTCCAGAACAATCTGATAGATCTCTTTTTGTTTGGCGCTGGCTTTTCCTACCACTACCGTCCTGGTCATATCTGAGCAATATCCTTCATAAATACAGCCAAAATCCATCGTGAGGAAGTCTCCTGGTTCAATTGCTTTATTGGATGGCATTGCGTGAGGCATTGCAGAATGAATACCGGAAGCTGCAATGGTATCAAAACTGGTTCCATTGGCGCCATGGCTCTTCAGGTAGAATTCCAGTTCAGCCGCCACCTGAAGCTCTGTCATACCGGGTTTCAGAATTTCTATGATATGGGAAAAAGCACCGTCTGCGATGGACTGCGCTTTTTCCATACAGGATAATTCCTGTTCATTCTTAACAATACGAAGTCTGTTCAGCGAATCCCCCATACCTTCCCAGTGCAATTTTTCACTGCATGCTTCTTTTAATTTCATAAAATCCGCATAAATCATATGATCGTTTTCAAATCCGATCGCATTAATTTCATCTGCCCTGGTCATTTCCCCGATGAATGCCCCATAGCCTTTCTGATTAGAGATCTCCATCACTTCAAATTTCAAAGCTTCCTCTTTTGCCTGGGTTGTATATCTGGAATCGGTCAACAGCACCTGACGTTTGGGCGTGATATAAAGATAACCGGTTGCGCCGCGAAAACCACTGAGATACCGCATATTGTATCCATCAGACACTAAGACCGCCTCTATCATTTTTTCCTTAAATACTGCATTTAACTCCTCACGGAACATGTTTTACCTCCATCGGTTTTTATTAGTACTGAACTTATTTTAGTTTGCTCTTTTTATAATAATGTAATACTATTTTTTCCAAATATCTTTTTAAAACGATCTGAATTTCTTCTTTGGGGTGGATTGGCTTTACCAGAATATTAGGGATTCCCGTTCTTTTGGCACCATATACATCCGTAAACAGCTGATCCCCCACAAAAACTGTATTTTTGGAAGTAGTCCCCATCATCTGCATTGCCTTCTCATAATTTTTCCTGGATGGCTTATGGGCATTCTCAATAAAAAGTGCCCCTACCTCCTTGGCAAACGGCTTCACCCTGGGCAGCTGATTGTTGGATATCAGGCAGTATTTCATGCCCATATCCCGCAAATGGGCAAAAAATTTCTTCGCCCTTTCATCTGCAGGCTCGCCATGGGGTACCAGGGTATTATCTATATCAAATAATACGCCCCGGCAGCCTTCCCGGTATAATTTGTCAAAATCTATGCTATAAGTGGAATCCAGATATTCATCTGGGAAGAATCGTTCAAACATTCTTGACCTCGCTTTCTATTTTTCCAGGAAACGAAGCAGATCCTCATATTGTGCTTCCATCTGTTCATATCCATGCTGGTAGAAATCATTGAGTACCTTCTTGTCGTTCTCTACTCTGGAGACCGTTTTCCCCTGGGGACGCACAACAAATATCTTCCCTTCTTCCTCCCATTTTTCAACCTGAGCCAAAATCCGGTTATAGTGGTAAGGACGCAGGCAGACTGCGCGTACCAGTTGGGGATACTTCTTAAAATAAGCCGCGTAAAAATGCATGCTTCTCTTAGACATCGTTTTCCGGTAGCCTTTATTTCTGGTGAGAATTACCACGTTTTTCTTATTTCCAATCTGCAGTGAATGCACAATAGGAATAGAATCTGACAGACCGCCGTCCAGATAGGGCACACCGTCGATCTCTACCATGGGTGAAACGATAGGAAGGCTGCTTGACGCTCTGCACAGCGTCATCAGCCTCGCTCCATCTTTCTTTTCCGTTAAATATTCCGCCTTGCCTGTGAGACAATTTGTTACCACAATCTCACAAGTCATGTGAGAAGCAAAAAAGGTATCAAAATCAAACGGATGATACTCGGATGGATCTTTTTCAAACAAAAGTTCCATATTAAAAAGGCTTTTATTTTTCAAAAAGCCCTTGATACTGATTAATTTTTCCTGATCATTACTTCTTACGATACAATCTCTGGTGCGTCCAATCTGCTTTGATACATAGTCCACCGCATTGCAGGAACCTGCCGACACACCGATGACGTGGGGGATATAACAATCCTTCTCCATAAGATAATCCAATGCCCCCGAACTGAATACCCCTCTGACAGATCCCCCTTCTAATATAATTGCTGAATTCTTCATTTTTACCTCCATTTACTCATCCGTACTCCCATTTTCCAGCCAGTACAACCTCCACTAGATCTGCCTGTATGTACTCAGAAACATCTCCAGCTTATTCATGGCATCCTCCAGAATTTCCATTTTCGGCAAAAACACCACACGGAAATGATCCGGCTGCTGCCAGTTAAATCCACCGCCATGTACCAGAAGAACTTTTTCTTTTCTCAGAAAATCCAGAGCAAACTGTTCATCATCTCTGATATTGAATTTTTTCACATCCAGTTTTGGGAAAATGTAAAAGGCTGCTTTTGGCTTTAATGCGGATACACCAGGGATGTCATTTAACGCTTTATATATAAACTCTCTCTGTTCATAAATTCTGCCACCCGGAAGCAGCATCTGGTCAATACCCTGGGCATTTGTAAGGGCAGTTTCAATAATTGCCTGAGCCGGCACATTGGAGCAAAGACGCATGGAGGACAGCATATTCAGCCCTTCAATATATCCTTTTACCCCTGTCTTATCACCACTTAAGCACATCCATCCTGCGCGGTAGCCCGCTACCTTGTGGGATTTAGACAAGCCATTCATAGTGATGCAGAACAAATCCGGTGCCAGAGATGCTATGGATACATGTTCCTGTCCGTCCATAACAAGTCTGTCGTAGATCTCATCTGCAAATATGATCAGGTTGTGTTCTCTTGCAATGTCCACAATCTGCTGCAGTACTTCTACCGGATACAATGCTCCTGTAGGATTGTTGGGATTGATCACTACAATACCCTTGGTTTTATCGGTTATCTTTTTCCGGATATCTTCCATGTCGGGATACCATTCTGACTGTTCATCGCACAGATAATGGACCGGACGGCCTCCAGCCAGATTCGCAGCAGCTGTCCATAAGGGATAATCCGGTGACGGCATGAGAATCTCATCTCCATCATTTAACAGTCCCTGCATTACCATAACGATTAATTCACTAACGCCATTCCCGGTATATATATCATTCATACCTACATCAGGTATATTTTTCTTTTTACAATAGTCCATAATTGCTTTTCTTGCACTGATAATTCCCTTTGAATCAGAATATCCTTCCGTATTACGCAGATTTGCCATCATATTCTGAATGACGTCATCCGGTGCCTCAAACCCGAAGGGTGCCGGATTACCTATATTTAATTTCAGAATATCGATGCCCTGTTCCTCCATGCGTCCCGCCTCATCAACAACCGGACCTCTTACATCATAGCATACGTTATCTAATTTACTGGATTTCTCAAATGTTCTCATATGAACTCCCCTTTCTTTGTCATAGTATATACCAAAGTTCCAAAACCTACAACCGTAAAATTTATTTTGGTTCCGGATTCTGCTTTCTCAATTTCTCGCTGAAGGTGTGTCCTAAAGTGACTTTTCCCACATGGCACACATCACCTGTCATCATAACCCTGCCGTCTTCACAGATTTCTATTTCCAGAGTCCCTCCCGGCATGTGAACATAGCACTTGCTGTCAATCAGCCCCATTTTATAAGCTGCACCTGCCGCCGCACAGCAGCTGCTTCCCGACGCCAGCGTATATCCGGCGCCTCTTTCATATATTTCAATCGCAATATTGGTCCGGTCCATGACCTTCATAATCTGGGTATTGATCCGATTTGGAAAATATGGCGCTGCTTCACTGAACCTCCCGATATGGCAGACCATTTCTTTTGATATCTCCTCCATGGGAATAATACAATGGGGATTCCCAATCGATACACAGGTTACCAGATAGGGCGTATCCTGAAATGTCATCTCCTCATTGACAACCTCCCTGCACTCTCCCGCAACCGGTATTTCATCACTCCAAAACGACAGTGTCCCCATGGATATTTTCAGCCGGCTGCCTTCTTCATTTAAATAATATGCCTCAATATCACCGCCGATCGTTTTGAAAATCACATGGTTCTTCTGGATGTACCCCGCATCCTTTAAATATTTTGCAAAAATACGAACACCGTTGCCGCTTTTCTCCGCTTCACTGCCATCCGGGTTAAAAATGCGGACGTAGATGCTCTTGCCGTCAAAAATCGGACCCATCAATATTCCATCCGAGCCCACCCCAAAGTTACGGTGGCAGATCAGTTTTACATTCTCTTCATTCAGAGTTAATTCATTTTTATTTGGATCGAAAACCAGATAATCATTTCCAAGCCCATGATATTTTTCCAATATGACATTCATTCCCTCATACCTCCAGTTAAAATTAGAAAGACAGTAAGTTTGTTTACTATCATTATATTCAGCATGATTTCAAAATAATATAGAGATAATGCTTCCTATATTGCAAAAAGTGCTATATAATGTACACCATTAGGATTCGAATAAAACACCTTACATATAAGACGAGGATTCGTATAAAACACAGACACAAATAAAGATACAGATGGCACAAGGAGGTTTTATGTCAGATTATGAAAAAAGAGGTTATCTGGAGAGCGCATTCCGCCTGTTCCACTTAACCGATCAAAAAGAACAGGACTTTCAATTCCATTACCATGACTTCGATAAAATTATTATTTTTATTGACGGAAATGTGGACTATATAATAGAAGGTAAATCCTACCACCTGAAACCCTATGACATTATTTTGGTAAACCATAACGAAATACACAAACCCAATATTGACCATCAGGTACCCTATGAACGGATCATCGTTTACCTGTCTCCCCAATTCATACACTCTTATAAAACTGCTGATTATGATTTAAGCAAATGCTTTCACCGATCCCGGGAAAGCCATTCCAATGTCCTGCGCATCCATTCCCTGGAAAAAAGTACCCTGTTTCATGCCATTATGAATTTGGAAAATGACTTTTCCGACAGCGGATACGCCAATGAACTTTACCGCCAGGTACTCTTTCTGGAATTTATGATCCACTTAAACAGAGCGGTCTGCGAAAATCATCTGGATTATCTGAAGACGAATACCTGCAATGAAAAAATCATTGATATTCTGGCATATATTAATGCCAATCTATCTGACGATCTGAGCATAGACGCATTAGCTAAGCGTTTTTATATCAGTAAATACCATATGATGCGTTTATTTAAGGAACATACCGGTTATTCGGTAGGCAGTTACATTAACCACAAACGGCTGCTCTCTGCAAAAGAAATGCTGACGCTGGGATATCCGGTCACACAGATCTGCTTTGACTGCGGCTTTAAAGACTACTCCACATTTTCCAGAGCTTTTCGGAAATTGTTTGGGAGTTCGCCTTCTGAATTAAAAAAATAGCGCAAGCTGCTCTATATGGTTTCATACAGATGCACGCCAGCGCTATTTTAATCGTTATCGCTACCTTCTGGAAATTTAAAAATCAAACAAAGACAGCTGATTGGACTCAGGCAGTTCTCCCATCAGTCCCAGATCATCCATCAAATCAATTACCGTCTTACTGACCTTGGTACGCTGTCTGAAATCATCCTTGGACAGGAACGGACCGTTTTTGGCGGCTTCTACCACCGCATCCGCCGCTTTATCCCCCAATCCTTCAATCGTACTTAAGGAGGGCATCAGCTTGCCGTCTATGATCTGGAAGCGGTGTGCCTGGGCACGGTAAAGGTCTACGGGCATAAATTCAAATCCTCTTGCATACATCTCCTGCACGTTTTTCATGTCTTTATACGTATCCTGTTCCTTTTTGGAAAGGGTATCGTATTTCTTTTTGTATTCGGACATGTAATGTTCCAGTTTTTCCTTTCCCTGGCACATCAGCTCATAGCTGAATGCCGATGCACGGATACTAAAATACGCTGCATAATATGCCAGGGGATAAAACACTTTACAGTAAGCAATCCGGTATGCCATCATAACATATGCCGCCGCATGGGCTTTCGGGAACATGTACTTGATTTTCTTACAGGACCAGATATACCAGTCCGGGACATCGTGCTTTATCATTTCCTCTTCCATCTCCGGCTTCAGTCCCTTTCCTTTACGCACACTCTCCATGATGGTAAATGAAAGTTCACTTTCCAGCCCCATATTGATCAAATAGGTCATGATATCATCACGGGTACAGATTGCGGTTGAAATCGTCGCCTTTCCTTCCTGGATCAATGTCTGGGCATTACCAAGCCACACGTCGGTACCATGAGACAGACCGGAAATACGCACCAGGTCAGAGAAGGTCTTGGGCTTCGTATCACAAAGCATCTGGATAACGAAATCCGTTCCAAACTCGGGAATTCCAAGTGCTCCAAGGGGACACCCCCCAATGTCTTCCGGTGCAATGCCAAGGGCTCTGGTACTGCTGAACAATGACATTACCTCTGCATCATCCATGGGAATCGCCAGGGCGTCCAGCCCGGTGAGATCTTCCAGCATACGTATCATGGTGGGATCGTCGTGTCCCAGTATATCCAGTTTCAAAAGGTTGTGGTCAATGGAGTGGTAGTCAAAATGGGTTGTTATAATATCGGTTGTCTGGTCATTTGCCGGATGCTGCACCGGGGTAAAGGAATAGATCTCTTCCCCAAGAGGCAGTACGATGATCCCTCCCGGATGCTGTCCCGTAGTTCTGCGGACCCCTACGCATCCCTGCACGATACGCCCGATTTCACAGTTTCTCTTTCTCTGCCCCCGTTCCTCGTAGTAGTTCTTCACATAGCCGAATGCGGTCTTCTCTGCAAGCGTACCAATCGTTCCGGCACGAAAAGTCTGTCCTTTTCCAAATATAACCTCCGTGTAACGGTGGGCATTTCCCTGATAGTCACCGGAGAAATTAAGGTCAATATCAGGCTCTTTATTTCCTTTAAATCCAAGGAAGGTCTCAAAAGGAATATCAAAGCCATCCTTTTTTAACATGGCACCGCATTTGGGGCATACCATATCCGGCATATCACAGCCGGCACCGCCCACATAGGGCTTCACTGCATCTGAATCAAAATCACTGTAATGGCATTCTGCACAGTAATAATGAGGCCTTAACGGGTTTACTTCCGTGATTCCTGACATAGTGGCAACGAAGGAAGAACCTACTGACCCCCTGGAACCTACCAGATATCCATCCTCATTGGACTTCCATACCAGCTTCTGTGCAATGATATACATTACGGCAAACCCATTGCTGATAATGGATTTCAGCTCTCTTTCCAAACGCTCGGATACTACTTCCGGAAGGTCATCCCCATAGATCTCATGTGCTCTGTTATAACAGATTTCACGAAGGGTTGTATCGGAATCTGCAATTACCGGAGGGCATTTGTCCGGCCTGACCGGAGCAATCTTCTCACACATATCTGCGATTTTATTGGTATTGGTAATGACTACTTCTTCCGCTTTCTCACTTCCCAGGTAAGCAAATTCCGCCAGCATTTCCTCTGTGGTCCGCAGATACAGCGGTGCCTGGTCATCCGCATCCTTGAAACCTTTTCCCGCCATGATAATTCTGCGGTAAACTTCATCCGCCGGGTCCAAAAAGTGTACGTCACAGGTAGCTACTACCAGCTTGTGAAACTGTTCTCCTAATTTTACAATACGCCGGTTAATCTCCATTAATTCTTCCTGGGAACTGATATCTACCTTATCGCTGTGTATCATAAACTGGTTGTTCCCAAGGGGCTGAATCTCCAGATAATCATAAAATTCCACCAGCCTTGCAATATCCTTCTGTGACTTATTGTTCAGCACCGCCTGATACAGTTCTCCTGCCTCACATGCCGATCCGATCAGAAGTCCTTCCCTGTGTTCGATAAAAGCACTCTTCGGGATTCTGGGCCGGCGGCTGTAATAATCCAGATGGGAATAGGAAATCAGCTTATACAGATTTACCCTGCCTGTGTTGTTCGTGGCAAGTATAATCGCATGGTATGTATTCAGTTTTTTTACCTGCGCAGGTGTTGTCTTTCCAATGGAATTCACTCCATTTAAGTCATCCAGACCGCGTTCTCTTAACATTTCCACAAATTTCACAAAAATTTCCGCCGTACAGCCTGCATCGTCTACCGCTCTGTGATGATTTTCCAGTGAAATGTGAAGCGCTTTTGCAACCGTGTCCAATTTGTAGCGGTTTAACTGGGGAAGCAGAATTCTGGCAAGGGCAACCGTATCTACACTGGTAAATTCTTTTTCAATGCCCAGTCTTCTGCAGTTTTCTTCGATGAAACTCATATCAAAGGATGCATTGTGTGCAACCATCACCGCATCCTGGACAAAATCCAGGAACTCAGGCAGAATTTCTTCAATGGTTCTTGCCGGAAGCACCATATTATCATTGATCCCCGTAAGTTCCTCTATCCGAAACGGAATTGGAACCTGGGGATTGACAAAGGTAGAAAAACGGTCTTTGATGACACCATTCACTACCTTTACCGCACCGATTTCTATGATCCGGTTGCTCACAGGGCTGAATCCGGTTGTCTCCAAGTCAAAAACCACATAGGTGTCGTCCAGGCTCTGTCCTTTGGAGTTCACAACCAGTTCCTGCAAATCATCCACCAGATATGC
The DNA here is from genome assembly GCA_900540475.1 of uncultured Robinsoniella sp. Lineage (GTDB taxonomy): Bacteria > Bacillota > Clostridia > Lachnospirales > Lachnospiraceae > Robinsoniella. The sequence goes on from UQGG01000004.1 coordinate 132,416, forward strand.
TTCTACTCCATAGATCACTTTAAACGGGCAGGGCACCCGCTTTAGTTCATCCTTGGAAATATCCGGGTGGTCTTTCTGATACTGGGATTTAAATTCCCGGTCGATGTCTTCGATCACATGATTTGCATCGGGAAATGACTGTACATCCCCATGGTCTGTAATGGCTATTGCCTTATGCCCCCATTTATAAGCACGTTTCACAATGTCCTTAGCTTCGGAGACTCCGTCCATATCACTCATTTTTGTGTGGCAGTGGAGTTCCACCCTTTTTTCCGGATAAGTATCCATCCGGCTGGTGCGGAAATCGGAAATTTTCTTGATTCCCACAATGGACCCAATGGTTAACTGGCTGTCAAACCGGTCGATGGTGGTAACCCCTTTCATTTTCACAAAGGCACCTTTTTTCACACCTTCCAGAATCTCCGGGACCTGATCATTGCGTGCAAACATTTTAACTACAATGGTATCGGTATAATCGGTTACTTCTAAAATAAGAATTGTCTTTTCATTACGGATCTCTCTTGTGTCCAGATTCTGAATCTGGCCGCGGATAACCACCTCTCCCATCTCTTCCATAATCTGGTCAATGGTAATTGCTTCTTCTTCAAAATCCCTGCCGTAAATAACATCTGGATTATCTGACTTCTTATAGCCTCCACGGTAGCTGTCGCCGCCTTTGTTAAATCCGCCTTTTTTAAACTCTCCTGATTTCTTAGGACCGGAAGTCTGTTTTGGAGCAGCTTTCTCCTGCCTGCCGGATGCCTGACCGCCGCCTTCTTTGTTGGATGGCTTAGATGCGCTATTCCCCTGTTCTGTCTGATTATCCCCACCCGAGCTGCCGGCTTCGCCCGACCAGCCCTGGGTTTCTTCGCCCGTCAGATTATCCCCATCCTCCGGCTGCTTTACCGCCACATTTTTCATAATGGCTTCTACTTCCTGTCGAATGCGGATTTCGCTGTTCTTTCTGGCTTTACTTTCCACAGGGTCTTTCATTTCTGTCTGAATCTTCAGAGACATGCCGCACCGTTCACAGAAAATCTTTTCCAGCACTCTCACAAGCTCCTCCGATTTGCCCTCCGCCACTACGGAATTTTCCATGGTCAGCTTCATGGTATCTTCTGCCGGAAACTCGCAGGACGCCTGGCGGAACAGATTGTATTCGAAAATGCTGTAATCTTTTAATTCCAGCAGAATGCTGTCCTTGTAAATGGGAAGCAGCTTCTCAGGCGTATACTGCTGGGACAGATTAAACCGTTCTATGATCTTAATGGTTATGGGCATCGCTAAAAAGAGCTGGCTTTTTATCGCCTGCTCCACTTCGTTAATATATTTTTTATGAATTAATTTTTCACTCTTTAGATAAACACGCATATAATCCTTTGCTGAAGTGACAGATACCTTGGGCACTGTCACCTGAGCAAAAAGACTTTGTATATTCTGGTTGATCTCTAAAGACGGAAATACATCAAAAAATAGCTTTTCCACACTACTCACTCCAGTTTACCAATTCTTCTCTCAATGCGTGAAGCAGCTGATCTTCCGGAATCTTCCGGATAATTTCACCTTTTTTAATCAGCAGTCCCTCACCCTTGCCGCCTGCAATTCCGATATCCGCTTCTTTTGCCTCACCAGGACCGTTTACCACGCAGCCCATCACGGCAACTTTAATATTCAATGGAATATCTTCCACCATATTTTCTACTTTATTAGCAAGACCGATCAGATCGATCTGGGTTCTTCCGCAGGTGGGACAGGACACTACTTCAATCCCTCCCTTTCGCAGTCCCAGCGTTCTTAATATGAGCTTTGCAGACTTAATTTCTTCTAGCGGATCTCCCGTCAGGGATACTCTTATGGTATCTCCGATTCCCTGGGATAAAATAATTCCAAGGCCTGCTGCCGACTTAATATTACCGGATAGAACCGTACCGGATTCCGTTATTCCCACATGAAGAGGGTAATTGGTTTCTTTTGCAATCAGTTCATGGGCTTTGGCGCACATCATTACATCCGAAGATTTGATACTGATAACCAGGTTGTCATAACCCAGATCTTCAATAATGCGTACTTTATCCAGGGCGCTTTCTACAATTCCTTCAGCCGTAACGCCATGGTATTTCGATACCAGTTCCTTCTCCAGGGAACCGCTGTTCACACCCACGCGAATGGGGATTCCCCGCTCACTGGCACTTTTAACTACGGCACGGATGCGGTCACCGCCTCCGATATTTCCAGGATTAATCCGAATTTTATCTGCTCCATGTTCCATTGCCGCTATGGCAAGCTTGTAATCAAAATGGATATCCGCTACCAGGGGTATGGTGATCTCCTTTTTAATCTCCGCCAGTGCTTCTGCGGCTTCCATGGTCGGCACTGCACAACGGATAATATCACATCCTGCTGCCGTTAATCTTTGGATCTGTTCTACGGTAGCTTTTACATCTTCCGTTTTTGTATTTGTCATAGACTGTATCAAAACAGGATTCCCGCCTCCGATGACACGGTTCCCTATCTGAATTACTTTTGTATGTTCTCTGTGCATCCTATCCTCCTATGCCGTCATTTCACGGCTATGCTGTATACACGTTCACGATGTTCATTATAACCGATCTGAAATGACATGACAAGATGTAAAACACAGGAGACCGTTTTGCCTGAGGCGGATGCAGCTTACAGTTCTATCATCCGGGTGACGAATCCCTCCAGTTCCACACGTATAGTTCCAAATTCCGTGCTGACACAGGTTTTCTGGGTTTCTTTGCTGTTATTAATGATAACCAGTACTTTGCTTTTTGGAAAATATGCGCATTCCGTATATGGATTTGCTGTGACATATTGGGGATTCATTTTCTGTCCCGTTCCATAAAGGAGCAGGTTTAAAAACATCCTTGTATTTTCCAGGCTGTAGCAAAAAGAGGACAGATAAATCCCTTTTCCATTTCCGAAATCACGAACAGTCAGCGCCGGTACCCCTTTATCTTCAGCCAGCACCACAGACTTGCCGTCTGTTAAATAAATGGAGTCCTGCCCCTGGATAAAAGCGCCTTTGGGAAGTAATCCCTCTATCTTCTCAATCGGATACTGCCACCTTCCATGGCACACTCTTGCACCCTGATCTTTATCTGTTCCTAAGATTTCCGACAAGCGGAAAAACGTATCAAAGCCATCCACGGCAGAGGGTTCCCCGATTCCAAGGAAGGTTCCGCCATCATATGCCCATTTTGTAATCTGCTCAACCACACGTGCATCTCTCCATGCCTCGCCGCCGCTCCATGCGCTTTTAGCCCTTCCGGCGTTAATCAGAACCTGGACGCCGTCCAAAGCACCGTTTTTAATGTCTTCAAAGTCCAGGAAGCTTACTTCTACCGGCAAGCCTGAAAGCGCTTCTAAGACATGTACCAGGTCATGTGTTTCTGTCTCGTGAAAATGACCGGAAAGCGTCCAGGAGCGCAGGCTGCCCCAGCTGTGAAGTATTGCCACCCTGCAGTTTAGCTGATATACCGGACCTTCTTCATGGAGTTTTCGTATCTGGCGGAATTCCTTTGCAATCTGCTCCACATAGCGGCAGAATTCGGGATAATCCTCTGTCAAATGCAGATATCCCCCCAAACCGATTCTTTGAACCGGCACACGAAGGAGAGCCCTGCGAATCTGATTCCAGTACTTTTTCGCTTCCAGCGCTGGATCACCATCCCCGGAAAATGTGGGAGCACCGCCAAGTCCTACCGGAAACAGATACGGATGCAGCCGCAGTTCGTGGGTAACGGATTTTACCCCTGCGCACAATCTGGCTTCGTACCCGGAGAAGACACACTTAATCAACCCGTCAAATCCAAACTCCGGAAATCTTTTTCCGTATGGCTCCACACCGACCCAGCTGTCATCATAAAAGACATATGCCTGCTTGCCATGGCGGTGGACAATGTCCACCAGTTTTTTACCAAAATTAATCACAAAGTCATTGATAAAATTCATATAATCCCGTTTTCTGGAATTTGGGGGTATATGGGCTGCCTGATAGGCACCTTTGTTCACAAAATCCTCGGCACACAGCTGATAGCCGTATTTGGATGCAAACTGCTGCAGCGCCAGCGGGCTGACGGTAAAATCGTAGGAACCCCAGTCCGTGAACAGGGACCGGTTTCTTTCGCTGCTTCCCCAGATCCAGGCAAAATTATAAAACATAGAGGTAAAACGTACCACCGTAGTATAAGGGTGGTCACTGCACCAGTCTTCCATCCATTTCAGCAGATATGACTGAGTCTCCACATATCTGGGATCCACCGGCATTAAATGCTCCTGGTTCCATCCATTAGTCACATGATTATACATGGATATTTCTTCCCAGATACGGTATGCCAGAAAACTAACGGTATACTTGTGGTAGGGCACTGCATTTTGAATGGTGAGATTTCCCGCTTCCTTCTCATAGGTCCACAGCCTTCTGGATACTTCCATTTCAGAAGTGCGGTCATAGACCTGCCAATACTGCATGGATTCGGGACTGTCGTTCACCTGAAACTGCTCTTTGCTGAAGTCTCTCATGAGATGAAAGGTTACAAATGATTCCGCTGCTGTCTTTGGATTTGTGATTAAAAAGGTCTGCTGCAGCTTATCCATATGATGATTCGCCCATTCATTATGACCGCGAATGATACAGATTGTAGAATAAATTCCATAGCCTGCTTTCAATATCCTGTCTGAGAGTTTTGTCCCGTCACTGTCTCTGATCACATCGGCTCCCCATTTATCCGCCAGCTTCAGTGTCAGTTCTTCATACCCGGATTCTCCCGGCAAGGTGAATCCCCCTTTTAATTCTACTGTCATTTTATGTCCTCCTTATTCTCGTTTCCCTTATGATGTAATGACATGTAAAGCGTTTTGCATATAGCTGCTGCATTTTTTCTGGATATAAAATGATCCAAATCCGCTTCTTTTGCTGCAATTCCCATTGCGCTGGCTGCCTGTATCTCCTCTTCCTCCCACAGAGGGGAGTGGATCGTTACGAATTTTCTGCTGCTTTTTTTAAGGCTCTGCTGCTTTATTGGCTGCACAGGCAGCCGCTTTCTGCATTGATAACCGGTCATGGCAATGCTTAAAAATTCCCGCAGGGTGACTGCCTTATCGGGGAAAATTTTCTTCTCCCTCACCATAAATTGGGGAATCATCCCATTTTGATAAGCGCACTCTATTGTTCCTGCATACCATTCATGCCCCGCAACATCTTCAAACATATCGTTATAGACATTAACCGGGAAAAAATTCATTGCCTGAATTACCAGATCCATTGCCTCTGCCCTGGTAAGCCATTCCTCTGGTCTTGTAAGATCCCGGAACAGTTCCTTACCATCAGCCAAAACATCTCCCCCCTCCCAGTTTGCGGGCGGCCTGGGCAGGGAAATGTTTCTTTCTGGGATCCACTCATTTGCTGCCTTTTCACCGGTTTTACCAAACGCACCTCTAGTCCCCCTAAGTTGTTCCAGCAAATCTTCCGCCACAAATCCCGCCATTTTATATGCCCCATAGTCATTGCTGTGGGTAAAATCACCGGGAAAATAATATAATTTAGCCTCCTCCAGTCCCAGGTTCCTTACAAATTCCATGCTCTTGCCGTGTAAATCCACAACCGGTACTTTCATTTGTGCCCCAATCTCTTTACACACCAGGGCATAGTTCTGCAGCAAATCGTTGTAAGAACCATCTGACCCCCGCCAGGAATTCCTTGCCAGCGGCGTAACCAGGATAGGACTGGCTTCTTTTGCCCTGATCTCCTTGATATAGGTAACCAGATTGTTCCGGTACCCTTCTTCTGCTTTCAAATGGTTCATCTTCTGGTCATTATGTCCAAACTGGAACAGGCAGTAATCCCCTTTTTGAATGTGGTTTAAAATGATCTGATAATGGCCTTCACTGCGAAAACTCTCAGTGGTCAGCCCGGAATGGGCATGGTTGGACACCGCAGCCAGACTGCCGGTAAATGCGCTAAGCATCTGCCCCCAGCCGCAATAACTGCTTCCCGGTGCGTAAGGGTACTCCCCGCTCTGGTCCGTAACGGTAGAGTCCCCCGCTATATACAGGACGGAACTTTGCACCGGACAGATCTCTGCACTGACCAGCCTTGGCGCATTTCCCACAAGAGTAATCTCTGCACTGTAATCCGGATAAATCATCTTGCGGCCTCTTGGAATAATATCGCAGATATTCAGCAGAAATTCTGTTTCTAATTCCTCACCTGCCGACAGCTTTCCCCGATAAAACAGCCTTCTTCTGCCCAGAAAAATAAGCAGTTCCTCCTCTTTTACCGCCGCAAAAAGCTTCAGCCGCACTTTATAATTGCCCCACCCCGGAACATCTGCCTTGAAGGTAAGAGGTATCCGTCTGCCACTATTTTCAGAAAACTGGCTTAGGATACATGGTGAATCCACATAACAGCCGGATGCATCCTGTGCGATTCGCGTCAGATCCCTGTCCCGGTACCAGCAAAAGGCATCAAACCCGGCATTTAATTCGGGAATCTGCAGCATGGGATCAGCCCGCCTGTTGGCTTCTGTTACAAATCCCCAGGACTTCTCCCTGGTATAGAGATCCTCCGGGGTAACCTCCCGTGTCCCTGTCACGCCGCCTGGAAGAAAGGAAAATGACCGGGGCAGATGATCTGTTCTCTTACAGGGCTCCGTCACTTCGACAGTTTTCATAGTCTAACACCCCCGTCAAAAATGCCAGTGCCAGCCCCTGCCCCCAGCCCTGTATCCAGTTTCTGGATATATTGCGGTAACCGTTCCGGTCTTTCATAACCGCCGTACCTCCGGATACATTCAGCACTCTGCCGTCGGGACTGATATTGTCTAATACTCCCTGAAGGGCTTTGCTGATGTATTTCAGATGCAGCGGATTCCCCTTTTCCAGCATAGCTGATGCAATTCCGCAGGATGCCGAAATCTCTTCATAGGATTCTTCGTCATCTAAAATTGTCCTCCACAGACCATTTTCCGTCTGCAATAACTTTACGGCTGAAAGCTGTTCATTCAAAGAGCCCACAATGTCCAGATATTGGGGATAGAGATAACACTCCGGCAGGCATTTCCCTACCTGAGACATGGTATATGCCGCCCACGCATTTGCCCTGCCCCAGTAAAAGCCTGACATATGGTCTTTGGTAATATTGTTATAACCGTGATACCAAAGCCCCGTATCCATGTTCTGCAGGTATTGAATATGCCAGTAATACTGGTTCAATGCATCTTCAATGATCTCTTTATCTTTTAACTTCACACCTACCCGCAGCAGAAAAAACGCCGCCATAAACAGCGTATCTGCCCAAGCCTGCTCCGGAAAATCGTTATTTGCGGAAACGGTATGCTGTAAAACCCGGTCCCCAAACCGCCTTGCCTCACCCCGGAGGTATTCAGCCTTTTTCATCACCAGTTCCCAGTATTTCTCTTCCCCGCAGGCTTCATACAGCGTAATCAGGCAATGCCCCATTGCACAGGTATTGACCGTGAATTTCGGTACTCCAAGTTCTATGTACTCATCAATCCGCTCTTTTAACAATTCCAGATATGCTTCCTTTTTTGTGATTTCATACGCTTTACAGATTCCATAATAAGCAACACCGCTGGGCCAGTCCCAGGGCATATCCATACGCATGGTGCGTGCCACAATCCGGTCTATTACTTCTTCTACTTGTTGCTGATCAAATACCAATCCTGCCATATTCATCCTTCTTTCTGCTTTCAAAAGGCCGCTGCAGGCTTTTCCTGCAGCAGCCTAAGAGCTATATTATTTGTATGCCCCTTCATCTAACAACGCCTGTTTCTCATCCAGAATTTCCTGGTATCCGGCATCCAGATATTCCTCACATGCCGCCTTATATTTCTCATCAAATTCTTCGGGAGCTGAAGTCACCATATCTACATACACTTCCTGCCACAAAGCACTCAGGTCGGATGCGTACTCACTGGAGCTCTCTACCGGTTTTGTAAAAATCGTATTGATTAAACCGTAAGATTCGATCTTCTTCGTGTAATCATAGGACTGGCTGATCAGATCTTCATATCCTGCCGGTGCAAGGGTCTTCCTATTTGCTTTCAGATTTTTCTGTTCATCACCATAGCTTGCCACCTCTGCAACCAGACACCAGTAATCTTTATTATTATTGTTGGAAAGTTTGGACTCACCGTTAAAATCTGCTGCCGGCATTGCTATTCCATCTTCATCCAGCGTATAATTCTGTCCTTCCACTCCGTTTTGCAGATAGAACAAATTATCATCCTGAATCATCCAGTCTAAGAACATCCAGATTGCGGCTCTCTGCTCATCGGTTGTCTTAGCATTCATTCCCATCACCATTCCATAGGAAGGATATTCATAATAATAAGGTTTGCTGTCCTTTGGCGCAAAAGCTGACGGATCTAAAACAGCTACTTTTGCATTTGGATCATTGGTTGTTAAACTGTTAATAACGTCAGTAGTATTGGTCATATAGAAGCCATAAGTTCCGGTCTTGCCTGAAACAAAATCTCCAACTACGTCCGGTTCTTCTTTTTTCAGATAAAATTCTGCATCAATAAGCCCCTCGTTATATTCTTTGTTCAAAGTCCGAAGATAATTCTCTGTGGGCTTCCAGGTCAGTGCCGGCACATTCAGATCGGAATATAAGGCTAACTCCGTCTGATCAACCTCTTGACCGCGAAAAGCGTAATCATAAGTAAAGCTCTTATTTACCAGACGTTCTCCCAGCGTTCCCAGTCCGGCATCTTTCCACGCCTGTGCAACTGCCTCCAGTTCCTCACGGTTTGTTGGCATCTCCATCTTGACCTGATCCAGCCAGTCCTGCCGGATGAGGGTTACCCAGTTGTAGTAGATCGCATCTCTATCTGCGAAGAAGAATATATTTTCGCCGTTCATTTCACCGTAGTCCCGGATGGTATCTCCTAATTTTTCGGAATAGGCGGGCGCGTAATAAGCAATTTCCTGAAGATCCAGCGGCTGCATTGCCCCTTCATTGTAATAGCTCACCGCCTGGGGCATATCATAGTGGAAAATAATATCCGGTGCACTGCCTGCGGCTATCATCTGCATATAGTCGGTCACTTCCGTTGTCCGTCCGATTGCCACATACTGCACCTCTACATTATATTTGTCCCCAAATTCGGACTGAATCCATTTAGTATAATAGTTATTCGTAGGATCCCAGCCCTCAAATCCTCTGTCATAGACCGGAATTTTAATCGTTATTTTCTCGGAAAATCCTTTGGAATAATCCGTATAGTCACCTTTTGCAGCCTCAGAACCTGATTCTGAACCATTTTCCGATCCTTTACCCGTTCCGTTATCCGATCCATTTGCGGTATCTTTATTTGTATCCGCCTCTTTGGAACCGGCTTCGGTTTTCTGATCTTTCTTTGCTTCGGTGGTTGCTGTCTTATCTCCTCCACACCCGGTAACAGCTCCTAATATCATAGTTCCCGCCAGCGTAAGCGCTGCTGCTTTCTGCAATTTTCTTTTCATACTCATTCCTCCTGGTTTTTCATAGTTAACAGTTTCTATAGTAATCGAGTTTTCCTCAATGAACTAACCTTTTACGGCTCCGATCATCGTTCCCTGTACAAAATACTTCTGTACAAATGGATAGATGCAGATAATAGGAATCGTTGCAAACATAATACATGCCGCCTGCAGCACCTCCGGATTGGTCATTAATCCGGTAGATCCGCCTTCTGATTTAAATGACTCGGATGCAGATACAATAAGATAATACAATTTTAACTGCAGCGGCCTTAAATCCGTTCTCTGTTTAATATAGAAAAGTGCATCCTGATAGGCATTCCATCTTCCCACTGCATAGAACAGTGCAATCGTGGCATTAATGGGTTTTGACAGCGGTACAACGATGCTCCAGAGTATCCTCATATGTCCAGCGCCATCCAGAACTGCCGATTCCACCAGACTGTCCGGAATGGAGGACTGAAAGAAATTCTTCATAATCAGCAGATTATAAGCCGAGAAGGACAGCGGCAAAATCATACACCACCAGGTGTCCAGCATATGAAGGTTATTCATTAGCAGGTATTCCGGAATGGTACCACCTGCAAAATACATAGTGAACATGCACAGGAAACTCATTACCTTTCTTCCCTTCAGTTCCTTTCTGGTCAGGGCATATGCAGCGCAGATGGTCAAAAACATACCGATGACGGTAAAAGTGACCGTAACCACTACGGATACAAACAGTGACCGGATAATCGATGAATCAGCAAATACTTTAGCATATGCATTCAGATTGATTCCTTTGGGAAGCAAAAATATTTTGTTTGCCGATACGTATGCCTCCGCACTGATGGATTTTGCAAATATATGTAAAAAGGGTAATACACAGGTTAATGAAGATATGGTTAAAATGATATAAAATATCGTATTCCAGGTGATATTTGAAACCTTTGTTTTAAGTCCCTGCCTTTTGCGGGGCAGGACTGCTGCTGTCTGACTCATAAACTAACCTCCTTTAAATTAATCCGTCTTCACCCAGGCGTTTTGCGATAAAATCTGCTCCCAGAACCAGCAGAAGTCCGATTACCGACTGGAACAGCCCAAGCGCCGTAGCTTCACTGAATTTATTATTTTCAATACCCCACCGGTACACCAGCACCGGAATTGTTGTAGTGTATTCTGTTACTTTAGCATTGCTCATTGCGAAAATACGTTCAAAAGAACCTCCCATTACCTTACCCAGATTCATAATTAAAAGGGTTACAATGGTTCCCCGGATACAAGGAAGGGTAACGTGAAGGCACTGTTTAAACCGCCCCGCTCCATCCACTCTTGCCGCCTCATATAATTCCGGGCTGACACTGGTAATCGACGCCAGGTAGATAATCGTTCCCCATCCCATGGACTGCCATACACCAATGGCAATATAGGTAATGAGCCACTGGGTGTCTTCCTGTAAGAAAGGAATCCTGTGCGCACCGACATTTTCTAAAATAGTATTTATGACACCGCTGTTCAGACTGAATAGCTGGTATCCCACCGCTCCGATAATAATCCAGGATAAAAAATGGGGCAGATATAATAACGTCTGGGTTACCTTTTTAAAATACTTATTTCGAATTTCATTTAAAATCAAAGCCAGTATGATCGGCATTGGAAAGCCAAAGATCAGATCCAGAATGTTCAGATACAGCGTATTAAACACCGCTTTTCCAAAATCTCTCTTGGCAAATATTTTCTGAAACACTTCCCAGCCAACCCATTCGCTGCCCGAAAATCCTTTTGCAACCTTGTAATCTTTAAATGCAATAAACAATCCGAAATACGAACCAAATTTAAAGATCAGAATAAATAGCATCGGTAATAACATGAGCAGATATAACTGCCAGTCTTTCTTAAGATAGTAACCTATTCCGTATTTCTTTCCGGGTACGGTACCTCCCGGGTTCCGATTCCTCTGCTTTGCCGCCACACTCATTTTACTCACTCTCCTATTCACAACTTTTTCTTCTCTACATGGCTTTAATTATACAAAAGATCAAATAGCGCTTCTCAGCATACGGATGCTAAATCTATGCATTTTCAACCATTTATATGAAAATTTTGTCTACTTTTGTCTAAACTTATTTAGAATAACTTTTTATACCTTTCTTTTTTCTATAACTAATTTCATAATTACCATTTAAAATCATATTTTTTCACAACTTAATAAATCTAAGAAGAATTTTCCTTTAAAATTATGGTTGAAATATCAAATAGTTATAATGTATAATAGTTTTTAATTATAAGGAACAGGAGTGTGCAAAATGTCTAAGCAAGCGAAATCGATTATTGAATACCGTAACTATGAACTGCCGGAAAACTTTCCAATTCTGCTGCTTACGGGTGACCGCTGGCATATCTCAGATATTAAATCCGGGCGGCTTCATTTCCATAACTGCCTGGAGATCGGTCTGTGCCACTCCGAAAGCGGAACCATGGAATTTGAAGACACGCCATTTTCCTTTCATGCCGATGATGTCACCATTGTGGCGTGCGATATCCCCCACACTACATACAGCTCTCCCGGAACTGCCAGCAGGTGGTCTTATCTCTTTGTAGATGTGGAAGAATTCTTACATCCGTTTTTTCCTATCGACGCACTTCCCCATTCCCAGATCTTAATCGACCTGATCCACAATTTCCGCAGAATTATGCCCAAAGCCGAATATCCTTTTATTTATGACCTCGTCCACCGGATGGTTACGGAAATGCAGGAAAAGAAAATGAACTACCAGGTCAGTGTCCGGGGATTATTTGTTTCCCTGATCACAGAGCTGATGCGCCTGCGTTCTGATTCCGCCTTTTCCCAGGCATACCAGGCACCGGAAAATACACTGGTAATTGCCCCAGCCCTGGACTATATTAAGACCAACTACATGCATTCCTTCTCCATAGATTATCTGGCGGATCTGTGCCATTTAAGCCCCACGCACTTTCGCAGGCTCTTTCATGGGATTATGGATACCAGCCCGCTTGAATTTATCAATACCACACGCATATTAAAAGCCAGTTCCATGCTGCGTACCACGGAGTATTCCGTCCTTACTATTTCAGAACGGGTGGGATTTCATTCTATTTCCAGCTTTAACAGACATTTTTCCGCACTCCTGGGTATCTCACCGAAAGAATGGCGCAAGAAGATGTCGGTTCTGAAAAACCAGTCGGTTTTGGAATATACGGGGTGGATGTGATTTTTTATCTGAATCCAGGGGTTTTGACTCCTGGCGGTACGCAGTCCTTTTGCCTCGTCATTGGGTGCAGATTTCATTGATCATACAAATGGGACTGTCTGATTGACAGCCCCGTTTTGTATAGTTTTTTTCTGTTTTTGTATATAACTATTTTTCAATTCTGGTAATAATCATAGCATCCAATCTGGATATGGAATTTGGGGCACAGTTAAAATTTAACTGGCCATCTGTAACTTCTACTTCGTAAGTCCCGACTGCATAGCTGTTGGCACCGCTTTCCACCTTTACTGCCACAGTTCCTTCCAGATTCCCTTTTACCGTACTTTTATATACCGAACCGCCCACAATCTCCACCTGGTAGCTTCCGTTTGGCACATCTGCACAGAAAGTATTGCCATCCGGCAAAGCAAAGTCCTGATAGACGTCTGCCGTAATTCCCCCCTTGTTATAAGTATAGTCCTCTGAACGCCCTGTAATAATTGCTGCCCCATCAGCAAAGCCGAATTTTTTTTCTTTGGAATAAGTAATCCCAAGCTCATCGTTGGTCCTGCTGCCTCCTTTTCCATTTACGGTGATCCCGATCCATCCTTGGGCTGTCTTGTCACTGGTAATCCCAAAATCAAACCTGTATAGGACTTCAGAAGCTTTTCTTTTTGTTTTCATTTCAACCGGCTTTGACCCATAAGAATTTTTTCCATCCACGACTGCTGCCGTTTTATAATAATAGACGGTATCTGCTTCCAATTTATGATCGGTATACGTATAGGCTTCCTGTTTATTGTCTGCCGGTAAAGTATCAATGAGACTGTATGATTTGCCATCTTCGGATCTGTAGATTTCATAAGCCGTAATTTCATGTCCATAGACACCATCACTTGCAGGCGTAAAGGTAAACGTTAAGGAATCGGATAAGCTCCTGTCCTCCTGTGCCGTTAACTGCGCTGTGATCAATCCTTCCGATAAGAGATAGCTTAAATTCGCCGGCTGGTTGTACGCTACATTCTGCCATGCCACGCCCTGTCTGTATGCCCTGTTTTCCAGGAGGCACGGTACTACATAATCTGTCTGAATGGTAGATGCATAGATGCGGATTTTGTTCTGGCCGCTGCTGCTGCGGGAGATGATTTCTTCCCTCCAGTCGCCTAAGATATCCGCAGTCAAACCGGTATTTCCTTTGGTCCCGTTGTTTGACAGAATTTCAGTTGAATCAAACAGCGTCACTTCCTGATTGTTCTCATAGTCCCATTTAGCCAGGTTTACGGCAAGGGGTTTATATGCATCGCTGTCAAATCTGTGATCCTGAATTTCACTTAACAGATCTCCGTCCCAGAAAATGCTTGCATTGGATGCCGGAGACTTCCCGGACAACGTAATTAAATTTTCCAAAGTTGACATCGTGGAATATACGCCGCCATTCCTGGAATCCCAGGACGGCTCTTCTTCAGCAGATGAATCAGGAGATGCAATTGACCAGAACTCCGCTCCGGATGCGGTAGGATCAATATCAGCCGCTACTCCTCTTCCGGTATCCCGTCCAACATGATATCCCATCAAAATTTTACCAGTCTCAGCATCATGTATTTCCACATGGTAAGAAGCATCGTCATGTTCATGGACAGCCATCACTTCCAGCCCCTCATTCCAGTTTACCCAGTCGGATACATGCATGGCATCTCCATGTCCCTGGTTCGTAGAATACTTTACAGTTCCATTGTGGTCTATGACCAGCGATCCATAGATGATCTCATCCTTTCCGTCGTTGTCGATATCGTTCACACTTAAGCCATGATTTCCCTGCGCCTCATACTGGCTTCCTGCTTCATTGGTGTCAAATTTCCAGTAGGTCTGAATTTTATCCCCTGCTCCGTCTCCGTCCGTATCTGCCAGATAATAAGCAGTGAGGCAGGTTCTCGTATAATAACCCCGGCAGAACACAGCACTTGGCGTGGTTCCGTTTAAATATGCCACTGCTGAAAGGAACCGGTCTACGCGGTTGCCGTATCCATCCCCCCAGGCATTTACATTTCCTCTTCCCGGTTCATAGTCCACCGTATCAATCAGAGACGCATCATCACAGTTGAACATAGAAAAATACTCCGGCCCCTCCAGAATATATCCGGCTGCGTTTCGATAATCATGCTCTTCACTTATTTGATCCACAGGAAGAGAAGCTGCATTGCAGGCACCTGTATATGCCACTTCTACAAGTCCCGCATCCGTACCGTCTGTACTTTGATAAGAAGTCGTTCCATCGGCTGTCTTCACTGCAATCTCGGCTTTTCCATCCCCGTCAAAATCCCATACCTGGAACTGTGTGTAATGAGCACCGGAACGGATATTGACTCCCATATCGATTCTCCACAGCAGAGACACTTCCCCGGTTGCAAAATTAACATCATATCCATCCAGGAATGTAGTTCCCGTATATCCTTTTGCCGAATTATCCTGGGCATTGGAAGGATACCATTTTACAACTAATTCCAGCTGTCCATCCCCGTCCAGATCTCCTACGGACATATCATTTGCCGCATAAGTACAGGCAGTCCCATCCGGCATTGTCTGATCAGCCGGGCTGTAAAGCTTTAATTCCAGATATTTATCCTGCCATACTGCAGTGTCCAGTACCTTTATTCCAAGCTCCACATCAGAAGATCCTTCTACCCGGTAAATGTCAGAAGCCCTGCCTCCCTCATCCACCAGATTGGTAACAGCGAGATTTTCTGCTATCTTTGTTTCATTTCTGTAAATATCAAATGTGGTTCCTTTTGGGTCTTTTTCAAATGACCGCCAGCTCAGATAGACGCCGCTTGTATATTCTTTTCCGGATGCATCAGCAGCAGTCACAACGGATTCTCCTCCGTCTGCTCCCGCCAGATTGACCGCAATTACGCCCCGGTCGGTCAGTGTCTCCCCTGGGGAAGCCATCAATTCTGTGGTCACATCTGTCTTACACACCTCCGAGAAATCCCCTGCACCGCCTGCATTCACTGCCTTTATTTTATAGTAATAGGAAATATTTGCCGTCAGGTCGTCTCCGGTATCTGTAAAACCGGGTACCTGAGTCTCTGCTACTTTTATAAACTCTTTAAAGCCTTTATCACCTTCCGCCTTATCTGAGCGATAAACCATATATTTAAAAGCCGTATCGGTACTGTCCCAGGAGAGTATCATCTCCCCGTTTTTAGCGCTGTCACATTTTACATTTGCGGGAGGCGCCGGTTTTTCCACTCCCGGATCCAGCATGTCTATTTCAATCACGTTGCCCGGCGCAGATTCTGTTCCATCCGCTGTAACTGCAGTCATATAGTACTGATACGTTTCTCCCATGGATGCTTTCATGGATCGGCAGGACAATTCATCCGCCTGATACTCCTCTGCCGTGAAAGATTTCACTACAGCAAACCCTTCATCCGCCTGCCCCTTCCGGTAGATCCGGTACGCCGCTGCCTCTCCCACTCCGGTAAAGCCAATGAGAAATGAAGCAGAATTCCCTTCAAAACTCATTTCAGAATAATTCAAACCGGATGGTGCTAATAATACCGGTGTTATTTCAAGACCGTTGATATAGGGATTAGATCCTCCAACGGTTAAGTTGAGCTGCCCATCCGTAACCCGCACAGACGCTGCCATGCTCGCCAGTGACTGCTTGGTGGATATTCCTCCCGCGGCTTTTCCCTCAGCCATATAAGATGCCTTGATTGTGGACGTTCCTGGAAGCAGATCACCTGCATAAACCTTAATCTCATAATCACCATTTGGAAGATCTACGGCAAATTCTCCTGCTCCCAGGTTGAAATCATCCGCCATTGCCGAAGAATCGGCATTTTCGTTGCCGGAGCGGTTGCGTCCATTATTGGGAGCCTTTAACCATCCGTATCCGGCTTCTTTTGTATATTCCTGGTTCTGGTTTACACCGGTCCATCCCTCCATCGTAGGTGAATTGTTATAGTTAAAATCATATTTATACTGGGCGGACTTTGTTGTGACCGTTATCTTTTCAGACAGTTCCCCCAGGCCTTTCTCATTGTAGCCGCATACGGCATATACATAAGTTTTGCCGCCTGCGCACCCGTTATCCGTATATCTGGTTCCCGCAGTAACGGAATACTTTTCTGCATTTGTAAAGTCCACTGTTTCCCCAGATGCCCCCTCTGTCAGTTCTTCCCGGAAAATATAATACATCTCAGCTCCCTGGGAGGCATCCCATTGCATGGATACACTGGAAGCCCCTGCGGTAACTGGCATTAATCCCGTAACTGCCTGGGGAACATCGGCTGATTCCTTCAAATTAATAAATGACTGCAGACGGCTGATCAACGGGTCCACGTTCTGAGGCATTCCCGCAATCTCTGCAGCTACACACTGGGCAAACTTATACGCCCCATAATACTGTAAATGGGTGCTGTCTGTTGCTCCCCCTGCATAGGCTCCTTCATATTCCCCCGGTTCCACCCAGAGAAACAGAGATTTTGCCCCTTCAATCCCAAAGCTTTCGCACAATGCTATGGATGCCGCACTTAAGTCCGCTAACGGAATATTTTCCTGTGCTGCTATGGTTCTCATGACATCTCCATATGCTTTGAAATTTTCATTAAATGTACCATCTGCATTATAACTGTACCGCGCTGCCGGAGTTACCAGAATGCAGGCAGCTCCTCTTTGTTTTGCACCGTCAATATAATATTTGATCCATTTTCCAAAATCCTCCGGAGAAACATAACGGTTGGGTCTGGAAGAAGTTGCATCATTGTGCCCCCACTGAACAAGCAGATAATCCCCGGGCTTTACGTCCTCCAAAAGGTCGTCCAGCTTTCCTTCTTCGATAAAAGATCTGGAACTTCTTCCTCCAATTGCTCTGTTCTCTATGATCACCTGATCCGTTTCATAGCTTCTGGACTGATTGTAATTGCAGTCTTCACAAGGTCCTTCGCCGATATAATTTCCAATGAAATTATGCAGTGCCTCTCCCCATCCTGTCTGGGGATCATAGTAATCCTCATAAGTCTGCACCGTAGAATCCGATGCCAGGAATATGGTAGGTTTTTCTCCTGCAGATTTTTCCGGGGATGCCGCAATCTCCATACTTTCTATATACACAGACTGCTCTGCTGCCTCATTTTCCGAAACCGCTTTGTTCTCGGCTAAGAACTTCAGATTCAGTATCCCGTCAACGAGACAGGTATGAAAGGTTACCGTCTTTCTGCTGCCTGCCTCTACTGTAACACCAGTTGCTTTCGTAATATCCTCAGCTTCCAGACGTGCGGTATAATCCATCTCTGTAGGATTTACCAGTTCCACTGTGATATCATAATCCTTCGCTTCCAGTTTTAAATCCAAAGTAGAAGTATTTTCATATGTATAAACACCGTATCCGGTATGTTCTGTCTCAGTCCACACCTGGCTTGCAATCTGCAGGCAGGATTCCTGATCCGTAATGTAAGCAGCACTCCCTGTCGTTAGGAATGCATTTCTTGGGTAATACACATTCCCCTGCCAGCCTGGCGCTGCTTCCGGATATGTAAGGTCTGAAAATCCAAATCCTGTCTCGTCCGAATATAGGTTTTTACTGGTTACTCCATTGTCTGCCTTTGTTCCAAACAAAAATCTCCCCGTATTCCCTGCCTGCATTGAATCCACTTGATGAATTACTTCTGTTTCCTGTTCTGATTCCTGTTCCGATTCCTGTTCTGATTCCAGGACAGATTCCTTTTCCCTTTGTTCTCCCATACTATCTGTCTCTGATTCAGCGGTCCCACCACTAATTTCCGCTGCAAAAGCCACTGCCGTCTGCATATTGGTTACTACCATAGCTGCTGCCAGACAGATTGCTGCCGCCGATGATAGCCGGCGTCTTCTTTTTCCACTTTCTTTCATCTCACTTTACCTCCTTTTTGTGCAACTTGACTATATATAGTTCATGTCGCTGTATTATTATAATATTTTAGCATTTTCTAAATATTGTTTCTGGTTATCTATTGTTGAAAACTTTGCATTTTTAACCATTTTGGATCTGATACCGGGCATAATTGCTTTTGCATAAAAAAACAGCCATCTTTTAATAAAAAAAGGACTCACATCCCAAACATAAAGGAATGTGAGTCTTATTCATCTAAAAATTTCTTTAGATCCTCAACTAATAAGTGTACTGTAGTACCTGGATCATACTCTGATGGTTTGCAATTACTCTGATTAAAACCGCTCATTCTGCGCTTGGCATTTTTAATAGCAAGATCAACACCTCCATAACTATCAACCATCTGATATATTTGTTCATTATTTTTATGATATTCTTCTTTTCCTAATCCGAACTTTTTAAATAATCCTGTTAATTTATCATTCCATTCATTTCGGTGCAATGCGGAGTCACTGTATTCAAAATGGAGGAAAAGCCAGTATTCAAAAGATTGGTTACTCCATGCAATATGATACCCCCTGCTTTCTCCTTCTTTTATAGCACTATCAAAGTCACCGAAATCATCTTTATCAAATACGATCCAAACATTTTGATATATCAGCCTTGCCTTACTAACAAGTTGATCAGCTTTTTCAATAAGTGCAGTTGTTGAACACCCTTCTCCACTTATATCTATGATTGGCATTTCATAAATATCTATACTGCCACCCATTTTATTCTTTATTCGCATTTGCATTTCTTTAAAATATAAGGGCTCTGTTCTCGCCCCCTCCGTAACTATCAGAAATGAATTTGCTCTTGGTTGTTTATAACCATAATTTCTTTTTTTACGCTCTTCTCTCTTTTTCTTAAAAAGATCATCACTCCCCATCTACTCACCTTCTCTCAGGCTAAATTCCTTAAGAAGCGGTATGCCACCATACACTCCAGCTAAATAATCTTTCTCAAACGACGCATCTGATCTCACCTTAAAATCAGACAATGCACTTAATTCTGAATGCCCCATGTAATCTTTCTGTACAAACCAAATTTGATCCCGCCTGAAAAACTTTTTATCCAATAAAGTAGTATCATGAGTTGTATATATTAATTGTGCTTGTGATGACTGATTATAAAATAAATCAATAATAAACTTTAACAGTAAAGGATGCAGTTTTGCATTTAACTCATCAATAAATAAGCAACCATTTTTTTCAACAGCCAACACCGCATGGGTATAGATCGCAATACTTTTAATTGTACCCTTTGATTCATTATATAACGGAAGGTTATAATGATTTTCTTCTGCATCATCATGTCTGGTAAAAAATCTTTTTTCTCCGTTATCAACTTTATACCCGATATCTTTGATCCCTGTGTCAATTGCCATCAAAAATTTTAAGAGATTCTCTTTATCTGAATCAATAATTTTAGGTAATATTTTATCTAATATAACTGATTTTTCATAAAAATCTGTATCCAGTGCAAAGGTATCCATAATTCCGTTATAGACCTCATTATATACTTTTGTTTTAAGTTTTAATTTATTGAAAAAAGATAATATTAAAGTTTCTTTCGGTATTTGTTCTCCATATTGTATGCATTCTTTTCTTACAGATGCACCAAATTGAATCAGACCAGTATGATTTCTTTCAAAAATAATAGTATTTCTATTTGTTTCAATATTCTTTTTATACATCCATTCATTCACAATTTTTTTATCATTATATTCAAAACCATATTTGTATTCAAAACTATTTACATTAATAATAATCTCAAATTCTGTATTATTTTTTTCACTATCAAATAAAAAAGGCAGATAATATCTTTCTATTGCGTTCAATTCTTCATTTGCCACATTATTCAAAGATTCTAAAATTATTCTCTGGAATGTCTTAAATGAGAAGTACAGATTAGACTTTCCACTTGCATTTGCACCATATATAGCTGCTACCCTAAGGTACTTTTCTTTTGTGCCAATATCCATGAGATTGTACTCATGCTCCTTATAGGCACTAATTGCCGTCATATCCAAAATTGTTTCATCCTTAAAAGACAGAAAATTTTTAAGTGTAAATTGAATCAACATATCATGTCACCTCCTCAATACTTATAATATAACATTTTTAAATATTATGTCAATAAAAATGTGATTTTTTCACAATTATTATAATATTAAATATATTTTATGCATATTAATATTTCTCTTACAATCACGCTTGACAAACCCGTGCTGCAAGTGTATAGTGTGTATTATATACATACACACTACACATAGAAAGCGGTCGATCCCTATGAAAATATTAATCTCCAACACTACAGACAAACCTCTGTACCAGCAAATAGAAGAACAGCTCAAAGACGCCATATTTAAAGGCGAATTAAAAGAAGGTGATGCCCTGCCCTCAATCCGGGGGTTTGCCAATGACTTAAAGGTAAGCGTCCTTACCATACGCCGCGTTTACGATGAATTGGAAGCCGAAGGATTTGTCACCAGCCAGGTGGGAATCGGAACCTTTATCTCCGCCGGTAACCTGGAACTCCTCCGGGATTCGAAACGGCGTCTGGTGGAGCAGAAAATGCAGGATATGATTCTGTCGGCTAAGACCCTGGAAATTTCCAAACAGGAACTGATGGATATGATGGATATTCTATATGAAGAAGAATAAGCAGGAGGATTTATACATGGAAAATGTATTAGAAGTAACCGGATTAAACAAGAATTATAAGAACTTTGCCTTAGAAGATGTAACCTTTTCCCTTCCCGGCGACTGCATCACAGGATTTATCGGTATCAACGGTTCCGGTAAAACAACCACCATCCGATCAATCTTAGGTCTTGCCCATAAAGATGCCGGTAATATTAAAGTGTTCGGACTTGACATGGCTAAACACAGCCGGGAAATTAAGAACCGATTAGGCGTAGTCCTGGACAGCGGATGTTTCTACGAAGATCTCACCATGGCGGAGATGAAAAGCATCCTGGCACCCGCCTACTCCAAGTGGAACGAAAAGACTTACCGGGATTATATGGACCGTTTTTCCCTGAATCCAAAGCAGAAAATTTCCACGCTGTCCAAAGGCATGCATATGAAGTTTGCACTTACGCTGGCACTTTCCCATGAAGCGGAACTTCTGATCATGGATGAGCCGACCAGCGGACTGGACCCACTGATCCGCAGCCAGTTTATGAAAATATTAACGGACTATATGAAGGAAGGCGGCAAGAGCGTATTTTTCTCAACCCATATCACTTCCGATCTGGACCGGGTCGCAGATATGCTGATTTTAATCAACAAGGGCCACATTTTATTTGAAGAAGAAAAAGATATGCTTTTAGAGGAATACCGGCTGGTAAAAGGCGATGGAACACATCTCTCACCATCGGTTAAAGAACTGTTTTTGAATTTGGAAGAAACACGTTTTGGGTTCACCGGTATTACAAAACATATTGCAGAAGTACGGCGGAATATACCGGATATACTGGTAGAAAAACCAGGAATTGAGGATATCATGCTGGGCTGCATACAAGGAGGGGAATAATAATGACTCTGCATATTCTGAATCTGCTGAAAAAGGATTGTTTGATAGTAAAAACCAATCTTTTGCTGATGATGGGTTTTACCATATTTTTTACTGTATTTCTGGTTCTGCGGACGCCCAGTCTGGCTGGTGCACCCCTGTTTATCATGCTGAGCATCTTCATTCCCATGCTCACAACCAGTTTTATATCACAGGCTGAATATAAAGCCTATAAAGTAATGCCTCTGCTGTGCGCCTCTCCTTACAGCAGAACGGCTATGGTAATTTCCCGCTACCTGTTTTTATACCTGATATTTTTTTATTGCTGTATCGTTTATTTCGTCGTTATGTCAATTCTGCAGATGAAGCAGATCCAATTTTCATCGGTATTGACATCCTTTTTGATTTTATCCATCCTGTACGGAATCTGCGAGCCGCTGGAGTATCAGATCGGTTTTGAAAAAATACAATATCTTTTCATAATGCTGATTATGGTGATTCCTTTTGGAACTGTTTTTATATTAAAACTAGATCTCCTGTCGAAAATCCATATCACAAATCTGCCACCAAATTTTATACTTTATATCCTGATGGCAGCCGCTGTCATCGTAATCAATGCCATATCCATCACGATTTCTTCCCGCATTTTTGCCCGCCGGGAACTATGATAAGGATCATGTTGGATCGGAAAAAGGAGGATCTGCCATGCTAATGCACCTGGTTAAAAAAGACTTTTATATAATCCGCATCTATTTTATTGTGAGCCTGGCAATTGCTGCCGCTATCCAGGTCAGCATCCAAATCGCACTACCGGAACTGCCCGGAACAATAATATTGCTTTACACCGTGATCATGGTTTATCTGCTCTTATGCCAGAATCTATCCATTAAGGAGTCTAAATTTGAAAAGGCTGAGTCCCTTTTGTGTTCTGCCCCTTATCTGAGATGTGATCTGGTAGCAGCCCGTTACATTTTCCTGATGCTGCCTCTTATATGCTGTATCATCCTGTACCAGACTATATCACTGATTCTTGGGACTGCACCGGTCAGTCTGTTTCATTGCTTTCTGGTGACGGCAATTGCACTGATACCATTATCCATTTACATTCCCATTCAATATAAGTTTGGTTATGCTAAGACAAAATTTATACTTACCGGAATGATACTGTTAGCCGCACTGTTTCCCAGGGAGATCACCTTGCTGTTCCAGTCTTTCAACCCCAAAGAACTGTCGGCATTTCCGGATTTATACAAATATGTTCTGGTAATTGTGATCATAACAGCCACGGTAGGAATATCCATGTTTTTTTCCCTCCGGATCTATAAATCCAGGGAAATGGTATAAATGCAGCACAAAAGCGTACAGATACAGGAACCAGGCTGTTAAGCCGTTATCTCCTTTGTCTGTACGCTTTTTCATTATAGGCTGATCTGAAAGCAGGTGTTACAATTACTTGCTGCCAACTTCCATTGTCCAGCCATGAGTATCCTGGATTTTACCTAACTGGATTCCGGTTACGGTATCATACAGCTTCTGGCTGATCTCACCAATTCCGCCGTCTCCAATCTGGAATACGTCATTCACATAACGCAGATGGCCTACCGGAGAAATAACCGCTGCAGTTCCGGTCCCCCATACTTCTTCTAATGCACCGGTTCTCGCTGCTTCTTCCAGTTCATCCACACTGATTCTTCTTTCTTCCACCGGAAGTCCCCACTCTTTGCAGAGTTCGATACAGGTATTTCTGGTTACACCAGGAAGGATGCTTCCGTTTAATACCGGTGTTACAACTTTTCCGTTTATCTTAAAGAAGATATTCATAGCTCCTACTTCTTCAATATACTTTCTTTCAACTCCATCTAACCAGAGCACCTGGGAATATCCCTCTTCATGCGCCTTTACCTGTGCCGCCATAGACGCTACGTAATTACCGCCGGCTTTGGCTTCCCCGATACCGCCGCGAACTGCTCTTACATACTCATCTTCAATCCAGATCTTAACCGGATTCAGCCCTTCCGGATAATAAGCTCCTACCGGTGATAAAATAATAATGAATTTGTATGTATTAGACGGACGCACTCCCAGGAAAGGATCTGTTGCAATTACAAATGGTCTGACATAAAGGGATGTCCCTTCTTTTGTAGGAATCCATGCCTGATCTAATTCTACCAGTGTCTTCACTCCGTTAATGAAGTCCTCTACCGGAATCTCTGGAATCATCAGTCTTCTGTTCGAGTTAACAGCTCTTTCTGCATTTTTATCCGGGCGGAATAACAGGATTCTGCCATCTTCCGTTTTATAAGCTTTTAAGCCCTCAAACATCTCCTGTCCATAATGAAACACCATAGCGGATGGATCCAATGTAATAGGCTGATAGGGCATAATCGCAGGATCATGCCATCCCTTTTCTGTACTATATTCCATTACATACATATGATCTGTAAAAATGGTACCAAATACCAACGGATTTTCCGGTCCTGGAATTGGTTTCGGATTCATAGTTTTCTCGATTTTGATATCTAACATTTTTCTCATCCTTCCCTGAAAGCTTTTTTATATTATTTTTCTTCCCATTATTCTACTTTTCTTACAGCTTGTCAAGACAGAGACGTAAATTTCTTCATTTAATGCATGAATGTGGTCACTGTTTGCGCTCATACCTTACAAAAGTATATTCAAGGTCAAAATAAGTCTGTTCCTCACTTTCACCCGTCACTTCCCATTCTTCCATTTTATCCAGATCCGGGAATCGTGTATCGGCTGCATATTCATGGTCAATTCTCGTTACATGCCCCACACTGCAGTAAGGAAGCATCTGATGGTACACGCTGTCTCCGCCAATAACATAGATATCATCGCTTTCGTATTTCTTCAATTCCTCCAGAAGTTCCTCCATGCTGTGAACAACGATGGCATCCTTCACTTTATAATCCTGGTTGCCTGTCAGCACAATATTCGTCCTGTTTTTAAGGGGCAGACCGTTTGGAAAACTTTCCAGCGTCTTTCTGCCCATGACAACTACTTTCCCTGTAGTTGTCTGACGGAAAAATTTCATATCTGCCGGTATGCTCACCAGAAGCTTATTGTCATTTCCAATTCCCCAGTTTTTATCTACTGCTACTATAAAATTCATATCCAGCCTCCTGTGCCGCTCTTCTATACGGCAAAATTCCATTAAATCGCAATGGGTATATTCTTAATCTGCGGTCCAGTCACATAATTTTCCACATGGAGATCATCAACCGTAAATGCATAGAAATCCATAACTTCCGGATTCAGCCATACTTTCGGAGCTTCAAAAGTCTCACGCTGTATCAGCTCTTTGATCACCGGGATATGCCTGTCATAAATATGTGCGTCTGCGATTACGTGGACAAACTCTCCCACATTCATATCGCATACCTGCGCCATCATATGAACCAGAAGTGCATACTGGCATACATTCCAGTTATTTGCGGCAAGTACATCCTGTGAGCGCTGATTTAAGATGGCATTTAAGGTCAGCCTGTCTTCATTTTTTTCTTTCGTCACATTAAATGTCATGCTGTAAGCACAGGGATAGAGATTCATCTCGTGCAGGTCTGCATGTACATAGATGTTAGTCATAATCCTGCGGCTGTAGGGATTGTTTTTCAAGTCATAAATAACCCGGTCCACCTGATCCATCATACCTTCCCGGTACTGGTGTTTCACACTCATCTGATATCCGTAGGCTTTCCCGATGGAACCATCTTCGTCCGCCCAGCTGTCCCAGATATGGCTGTTCAGGTCATGAATATTATTGGACTTTTTCTGCCAGATCCAAAGCAGTTCATCAAATGCACTTTTCAGTCCTGTTCTTCTCAGGGTAAGTGCCGGGAATTCCTTTCGCAGGTCGTAACGGTTTACTACGCCAAATCTTTTGATGGTATATGCAGAAGTCCCATCCTCCCAGTGAGGGCGGACTTTTTCTCCTTCGGTGCTGACTCCGTTATCAATAATGTCCTGACACATATCTATAAATATTTTATCTGCGCAACTCATTTTGCAACCTCCTTATTCGTTTGGATATTTCACGCCCCACTGTGCACGGAGGCTGTCCATTAGTTCCATGATACGTATGGATTCCTTATGAGGCATCTGTGGGCATTCCAGTTCCCCTTTCGCCATGGCTTCCATACATGCTTCCACTTCATATTCATAACCGGTAATCTGCTTTGGTGTCTCATATTCGGCAATCAGCTTGTGATTGGTGTCAAATACACGGATTCCCTCGCAGTTATTAATGTTCTGTACTTCAATATACCCTTTATCACCGTAAATCATACCGCGTCTGTCAGTTGCCACCATCATATTGCTGTGAAGCTGAGCCATTTTCCCGTCTTCATAGATCAGGGTAATGCTGTTTACCGCATCCACTTTTGACTCTGTCAAAACCGCTGAAGAAGATACTTCTCTGATCTTATCCCCAAATACCATGGAAGCAAAATTAATGGGATAAACACCCAGATCCAACAAAGCACCTCCCGCAAGACCAGGCTCCTGCATTCTGGGCAGATGTCCTACCACATATCCCAGATTTGCCGTAAGGGATGTTATTTCCCCGATCACCCCGCTGGCAGCAATCTCATCCAGGGTTTTGCGCATTGGCATATAACGCGTCCAGATCGCCTCCGTTAAAAGCAGGTTTTTGCTCTTAGCCATTTCAAATAATTCCACAGCCTGTTTTGCATTCACGGTGAATGCTTTTTCACACAATACATGCTTCCCATGCTCCAGGCAGAGCTTCACGTGTTCGTAGTGGTGGGAATGGGGCGTTGCCACATATACCAGTTCCAGCTCCGGATCCGAAAGCATTTCTTCATATGACCCGAAAGCTTTTGTAAAATGATACTGAGCGGCAAATGCTTCTGCTCTTGCAAAATCTCTGGCTCCCACGGCATATGCTTCTACTTTGTCCATACCCGCTATGGTTCTTGCCATTGCACCTCCAATATTTCCTGCTCCTAAAATCCCCATTTTCATAGTCATTACCTCCTCGATTTGATTTTTTATCATTATTTTTATTTTATCTTATCTTTGTGTGAATCATTGATTTATATTTATCAGTTTCCTAATTTCATTACACTTGGATCTTCCGCAAACCCGGAAGCATTGTATAAGAATAAAACATCCGTATAATTTCTTGCATTCATATAGTCCTTAAGGCTTTCATTAAAATACCTGAGGTCTATCATATCCACTTCTGAAAAATCCGGAAACGCAAACGGCACAAAACAATGTGCATAGGAATCCTTGATCACCAGCAGTTTCCTGTCGCTCTTAGACTCCGTATTGGCTTCTATAACCGGCTGGTTCCCTCCGAAGAATACCGCATACTTATCCTTTTTATCCAAAAAGGACCGATCATACAGATCTCTGCGTATCTCCTGTGAATGATTATAATTTAGCACATAGGGAACTTCTTTTTTCGGGATAAATGCTTCGATGGAATCGCTCTGCACCCGGCAGTTCACCTTTGATTCGATGGTTCCCAGGAAATCCTTTGTAAGTGTTTCCACCCGGTAATCATCTTTAGACAGAGGCGTAATCCCAATTTCCGAAGCCCATGCCTCATACATGTAAAATGCCGCCAGGGTTTTCCAGTGGTGGTCCGTGCGGTAATAGATCTCCTCGTCCTTATGCTCCCTTAAGACCTTTTCACAGTCGAAGTAAGTATCTCCCGGCAGTGCCTCTTTCACCTTTTCCAGATAACCTTTTTCTTCTGCCGGACTTGCAAAAGGCGGCAGTTTTTCTCTCAGGATGTCAACAGCATTGGGGACAATCATGGCTTTTACATGACCGGGTCCGAATTTTTGCACCGCTGTTTCCATAAATCCTTTCAGCGCCTGGATATTCCGAAGCGCCGTATCCGTTGTAAAGCTTCCGGTGTGCTTTTCAATGAGATACCCATCTTTTGCAAAATAAATATCATTGATCTCCTGTTTAAATGTCCCCCGTTCCACCTGGGTCTTCAATCCAATCCAGGCATCCCGCAGCACAAACTGGTCGGTCAGGTATTTTTCATAATCTTTTGTATAGCTTCCATTAAAAATGCGTTCCGGGGAGACCTCCGGGTTCTGTGCCAGTTCCCTGTTTTCTTTTTCCGAAAATCCCGTGTCCGGCTTCAGCATAGTCGCTATAGTGAAGCCGAATATCAGAATTAAAAATATTATAATAATTGTCCAATTTTGTTTTTTGCTCATATTTATACCCATTGCAGGCAGACCTGCAATACTGCCGCAATAAAACGGTTGAAAGAATTACATCGTGGCTTCCTTTCTGCATCATAATTTTCTTTCAACCTTATACTCCTGCATACCGCAGACGGGTCTGCGGTACTGCACTAGAACCTGAAATACAAGAATGGGTTATAGGTTGCATCCACCAGATATGCCACGGATATGATAAATATCCCCACATAAAAGACACTTTTTAACAACACACATACCCACTGCCTGTTCTTCAGGCATCCAAGCCATTTCTCCGCTGTCAGTTTAGGTAACATCGTAGCCCCCAGAATCAGAAGCACGAGCAAAACCCCATTATTATACAGCAGATAAATACTCTCCTGGTTAAATAACGCCTGTCCATGACCGCCAAACAAAGCTCCTATGTAGGAAAAACCTTTTTTCAGATCATCAAATGCAAAGATTACCCAGCCAATCATAACAAAGAACATGGAGTATAAAATCCTTATCACGCCCGGCAGCTTTTCTAAAAATCTTCCTAACACGAACTTCTCAATAAGCAGCAGCAGACCGTAATATACGCCCCACATGACAAAGTTCCAGCTGGCGCCATGCCAGATTCCGGTAAGCAGCCATACCACCAGGATATTGCGCACCTGCTTTAACGCACCCTTACGGTTGCCTCCAAGAGGTATATAGACGTATTCCCGAAACCAGGAGCTGAGGGAAATATGCCATCTTCTCCAGAATTCCGTAATACTCTTAGACACATATGGATAGTTAAAGTTCTCCAGGAAATGAAATCCAAACATTTTACCAAGACCGATAGCCATATCCGAATATCCGGAAAAATCATAATAGATCTGGAAGGTATAAGCCAGTATTCCAAGCCAGGCTGTAGCCACAGGCAGATCCCCTGCAGGCATTGCAGAAATTGTATCCCAAAGTTTTCCTATGTTATTAGCAAGTAAAACTTTCTTTCCCACACCAATCATGAACCGGTGTATGCCAGCTACAAAGTCATCACTGTTCTCCCTGCGGTCACGCATCTGCTTTGCAATCGTCTTGTACTGCACAATCGGGCCTGCAATAAGCTGTGGAAACATAGATACATAGGTACCATAGTTGATCCAGTTTTTCTGAACCCTGGTAACTCCTCGATATACATCAATGGTATAAGACATGGTCTGGAAAGTAAAAAACGAAATCCCGATAGGAAGCGGGATTCCCAGAAGCGGTATGCCGGTTCCCAAAACACCGTTTACAGAACCTATAATAAAATCTGCGTATTTAAAAAATCCTAAAATTCCCAGATTGGCAAAAACTGATATTAATAAAAACTGCTTCGCCTTTTTCAGATCGCCTCTTTCCCTGTATTTGCCAATCAGCTGTCCGAAGGTAAAATCCATGGTAATGGAAAAAAGCATTAAGAACACATATTTAGGCTCACCCCAGGCATAAAAAAAGAGACTGAATAAAAATAAGATAGTATTTCGTATCTTCCTGGGCGCAATATAATACAGAATAAGTACTGCCGGCAGGAATCGAAACATGAATAAAATACTGCTGAAAACCATTTGCTACTCCTTACTCACTTTATTTTTAAATATTATGGACTTATTAACATTTTTTAATTTTCCAAAAAGGTATTTACAATTATCGCATTTATTATATAATAGAGTAGGGCAAAAGACAAACAATTTTTTAATAAGGTGGTTATATATGGGAGAACAAAAGAAAAGACCGGGGATGCGGCGTAAAAAACCGAATAACGGTCTTGTTATTAATGTACTGACGCTAATCGTGATCGTACTTGTCGTTTTCGAGGGCAAGAGTCTGATTAGCCTTTTTTCGAAAGACAGTCTTGCACAGCGTATCAAGACTGAAGTAGATGAAGTATTAGCCCAGGAAGAACTGGCGCAGAATAAGGGATCGTCAGAAGCACAATCTGAATCACAGAAAAAAACGCCGGTTACTGAAAAAACACCTGCACAAACTGAATCCCAGGCTCAGACGGACAGCACAATACCAGCTGCATATGCTGATGTGGTTGTTCCTAAAGCTGCAACGCCTGCGGAAGATTCCTACTTCGCTGATGCGGTATTTATCGGCGATTCCCGTATGGAAGGATTTAAAAACCAATCCGGCATTACCCAGGGTGCTTTTCTGACCGCTGTGGGCATGGAATTGGAAGATATTTATGACACGCCTTATATTGCTACTGCCTCCGGTAATATCACCGTATTTGACGCTCTGAAGAAGGCTCCTTACAAGAAGGTCTACATGATGATCGGTACCAATGAACTGGGTACCTACGATTTCAATTCCTTCAAAGAAACCTACATCAAGGTACTGGGAGATATCCAGACGATTCAGCCGGATGCAATCATCTATGTCTATTCCGTTGTATATGTAGAAGAAGACCTAACCGAGTTTGACTATGTAAATAATAAGAATGTTGACACGGCAAATGAGAAGATCCTGGAAATCTGTAAGGAAAAAGGATACCATTATCTCAATTTAAATGAAGTACTTTCCGATGGCAACGGCTCCCTGATCAAGGGCGCAACTTCTGATGGCGTACATATGTATGAAGAATATCTGAAAATGTGGCTTGACTATACAAAATCCCATTATATCAGTGATACAGGCAGCTCCGGAACAACCGGGAACAGCCCATCCACAGAAGGTAGTAAAACAACACCTGTAACAGAAGCAACAGAAACAACAGAAGCACAAGATCTAAATCAAGTCTAAAGGAGAAAACTATGAAATACTTACGTTTGGTTTTTATAACAATTTTTATGATGCTCACACTCACAGCCTGCTCAGGTGGCAAAGACAAAAATATTGATGTAGATATCAATAAACTGGCGGAAGAAATCCAGAGCCAGGCAATCACCTCTGACAAGCTTTCACAGGTATCCGCAGATATCCTCGCTTCCACTTACTTTGTGGATATGGATAAAATAGAAGAAAGCACCGCATATTTAAGCTCTGCTACCACAGCGTGTGAAGTTGCTATTGTAAAATGTAAAGACAGTTCTTATGTTTCTGAGGTAGAAACCCTGTTTAAGAACCGGGCAACAAACCAATCTAAACTGTTTGCTACTTACAATACCACGGAAGCCGCAAAACTGGATTCCGCTATTGTAAAATCTGCAGGTAATTATGTTGTTTTATGTGTAGTGGATGATACGAAAAAGGCAGAGTCTGTATTGTCTGACAATGGCTTTTAATCAGATTTGCGTATAAATTATGCTAAGCAAAAAAGGAATATCCCGGAAGCTTTCCTGCTTCGGGGATATTCCTTTTTTGTATTGATGCTGTAATGACTGCTGCCGGAAAGCAGCTTAGAATAAGCTCTAGAGCGTGTTCTCCAGCATAACCTGCCTGGTACAAACCGCATCCAGCAGCGCTTCACTATGGCTTACTGCAATAAGTCCAATTTTTCTCCGTCTGCTCTCATCCAGCAGAAAGTTCCAGATCTGGCTCTGGGTAATCAGATCCAGCATGGTGCTGATCTCGTCTGCCAGCAAAAAACGGGTGCTCTTCCCTAGAGCCCTGGCGATACAGAAACGCTGAAGCTCCCCCCCTGACAATTCAGCCGGGAAACGGTTCATCCAGTCTTCCTCTATCCCCAACCCCCGGATCACCGCAGGGTCGACCTGGTCACCTTCTTTTATCACTTCTCCCATCCGAAGCCTGGGATTAACTGCCTGCTCCGGATGCTGCCAGATCATCTGTACCGGACAGCAGCCGCGCATGTGAAACAGCGGCTTGTCATCCAGATATACCCCACCGGTATCCGGCTTCATGTATCCAGCCAATATCTTGCAAAGGGTTGTTTTTCCAAAACCGCTTGGTGCGACCAGCCCAACCACTTCCTCCTGGTGCACCTCCAGATTAAAATCCCGGAAAATCTCCCGACTGTTCTTATCATACCGGAAAGAGATATTTTCAGCCTTAAGTACCAATTTTATGCCCCCTCTCCCACTGCATCTTTATATGTTTCTTCTGTCTTTTTATATTGGATCAGATCTTTTCGCACACAGCGCACGTACCCGTTCCCGGATTTCTGGTAAGGGATTTCCCCTTTGCACTTTTCTCCGAAATATTCACATCGCGGACCGAATGGACAGCCTGCCGGCATATCCTTTACATAAGGCTGGACTCCTTTTATAAACTGGAATCCGTTAGCGGGAATGGCACGCCAGAGCGCTTTTGAATAAGGATGCCGCAAGGTGTCTTCTCTGCGAAAATCCGCTGCAGGTGCATCTTCAATAGTCGTTCCGGCATAGAAAACCACAACCCGGTCTGCAACTTCCAGGGCAAGTTCCAGATCATGGGTAATGAGCAATACACCAGCCCCCTGGTCAGCCAGCTCCCGAAAATGTTCCATAGCCCGCTTCGCAACCGACAAGTGGAGTCCGGGCGTGGGTTCATCGGCGATTACAAGCTTTGGTGTCCCCATCAGGGCAGTGGAAATCAGTGTACGCCTGGTCATCCCGCCTGATAATTCAAATGGATACAGGCCGTCTATAGCCGGATCCAGGGAATAGCGTTTCAATATATCCGCTGTTTTCTTTTTCAGGGCTTTATCCCTCTTTCCTTTTCGGATCTGCGGCCCGATCTTCATCAGGGGATCCAGATAAGAAGTGCTCTGTGGAACCAGAACAATTTCATTTCCCCTGAGCTTTTTCGTCCGCTCAGGAGTCAAAGCTTCCCCCTGGTATACCATCTGGCCTTCCATATGGGCATTGTAAGGAAGAATGCCAAGTACTCCATGGGCGAGCAGACTTTTACCGGAACCGCTGGACCCTACCACTGCTACCATCTCCCCTTCCCGGATCCGGACATTTAAGTCCTTGATTACCGGAAGGTCTATTTGATGAAAACCTCTGTCATACTGCGTAAATGAAATAGAGAGGTTTCGAATCTCCAATATTGTTTTTTTCGTTTCTTCCATATTTTTCACCCGCTTTAAAAGATTTCTTTTTGCTTTTTTTACTTCTGTGCACTTGCCGGATCTATTATTTTACGAAGGCTCTCTCCCGCCACATCAAACAGCACTACGGTTAAGACCAGCATAACTCCCGGAAACAGAGCAAGCCACCATTTTCCAGTTACCAGATACTTCATGCTTTCCGATAAAATTATTCCGATTGCAGGCTGTTCGTTTGACAGCCCAAACCCTAAAAATGTTATGCTTGATTCATGCAGGATTGCATGGGGGAACAAAAGTATCAGTCCTACCAGAAATTGCGGTACCAGATGAGGAAGCATATGCTTCACTGCTATTTTAAATTTACTGTGTCCCAGCTTTTCCGCTATTTTGATATACTGGCTCTCTTTTAACTGCATAACCTCCGCGCGGATTACCCTTGCCAGAGAAGTCCAGTGTGTCAGGGCTACCCCCACTATGACCCCGGTCAGGCCTTTTCCCAGCGCTACACAGATCAGAATAAGCAGCAGCATATGCGGAATTCCCATAATCAGATCAATAAACCAGGTAATTACTGCATCTACCTTTCTTCCAAGAGTTGCCGCCGCAACGCCAAGTACCAATGCAAAAAGTGCACTTACGGATGCAGCACAGACTCCAATGAGAATACTCATAGACAGCCCCTTAATTGTACGGACAAACATATCCCTGCCAAGCCAGTCTGTTCCAAATAGATACTGAAAACCCGGCATCATATTTTTTCTGGAAAAATCCGTTTCCTGGGCTGCTTCCCCGCAAAAAATACCACCTACAGCCACTGCCAGAAGAAAGGTGACTGCTGCCACAAAAATGATCAGTGTCATTTTCCTCTGATTGATTCTCCTTTTATTTCCATATGTCATTGCTGTCTCCATTATTTTTGACCCCCTTTTCTGATTCTGGGATCAATCACTGTATACAGTACATTTGCTATAAAGTTCCCGCCAAACACAAAGATGGCACTGATTACCGCTATTCCCATCAGAAGCGGAACATCACTTCCAAGCCCCGCCGTAACAGCAGCCTGTCCAAGTCCCGGATAGGAAAATACCTGTTCTACCAGCACGGAACCTCCAAAGATTTCACTGATAGCTGCAAACTGAAGTGTAATTGCAGGCAGAATCACATTCCGGAATCCGTGGTGCAGAAAGATACTGAAATTACTTTCCCCTCTGGCTCTTGCAAACATTACATAATCACTTTCACAGACATCGATCATTTTTTCCCTGGTATGCAGGGCAATATTGGAAATACCGGTAATACTTAACGTTACAGCCGGCAGAATTGCATGCTGGATCCTGTCCAGGAAGGTAACTCCGCTTGCTTCTACCCCGATAGGCACACTTAAGCCAATGGGCAGCACTTTCAGCCATACGCCAAATATCATCAGCAGTACCAGCGCCAGCCAGAAAGCAGGCGTACTGGCTACGATCAGTGAATATCCTTTGATTATTTTATCCACTGCCTTTCCTCTGTTCATGCCGGCAACAACGCCTAAAAAGAATCCCAGAACCCCGGAAATAACCCACGCCATAATCATCAGAAACAGCGAATTACCCAGCTTCACCCCAATGACCTCGGCTACGCTCTGGCGGTATAAAAGAGAGGTTCCCATATCACCTCTTACAAAATCTTTTGCCCAGGAAAGGTACCTCTCTACCGGAGGCTGGCCAACACCCCAGTACTCCTGTAATTTTGCAATCTGTTCCTGGCTCATGCTTCCAAGTGCCGCCTGTCCTACGTTTGCCTGGAGAGGATCAATAGGTGAGGCGCTGATTAATGCAAATGCAACGATACTTACGGCGATCAGAAGCAAGATCATCCGTATCAAATTTTTACCTATAAATATACAATTCCCCTTCAACTCTTTAGTCCTTTCAAAATGCACCAAAGGTTGTCCTGCAGATCCGGTATTTCCGGATCTGCAGGGCAACCTTTTCACTGCTTATTTTATTCCCGCGAGCAACGAACCAAACGGACACGCTGGCGCGTCCATTTGACTTGCTGGATTATTGCCAGCTCCACTGGTCAACGTTATTAACAATCGACCATCCATGTCCATGAGGATGAATTTTCTGGTCCGCTACCGTTAAACCGTCTCTTACAAAGTAAAGATGATCCACATTACATAACCAGATCCATGGGATATCCCCTTCCTGGGTAATTCCGTCTGTTCCATCCCACTGTGCTTTCTGCCACAGTTCATAGGAATCTTCCAGATTGGATGCTTCTAAAGCTTCATCCATATATTTATCTACCTTTTCATTTGCATAAGGAGAATACTGTGCAAGTCCTGTATCCGGCATGGAATGATAGATATTGTAAAGTTCCATTGGTGTGTGGGCACCCCATCCCCATACAAGCGGGTCTGACTGCGCTCTGTCATAAGCCACATCCCAGCCTACACCTTCTGTGGTGATATCCATGCCCAATTCTTTCAGCTGGTTCTTCGTGTCTTCAGCCAAAGCCTGACGCACGGAGTCTCCGGTGCTGTACATTAAGGTAAATGCTGCGCGGACACCGTCTTTTTCACGGATTCCGTCACTGCTTTCTTTCCAGCCTGCGTCATCCAGAATCTTCTTTGCACCTTCCAGATCATATGTTACCTGGGCATCTGCATTATACCATGGCATTTTGTCGCACACGCTGTATGCAGGTGTTCCGTAACCATTTAACACATTCTGAATCATTTCATCACGGTCAATCCCGATATTAATTGCTTTTCTGACTGCAATATCTGATGTCACATCACTTCCGTAAGTGACACCGTCTTTTTCTTCCGGTTTTGTAGTTGGCAGGTTAAATCCTCTGTTATCCACACTTGCCACTGATAACAGGTTGTATCCGCCGATCTGCTGGTCAGCATAGGAAGCTGCCGTATGTGCCACATCGACCTGTCCTGCCTGAGCTGCCGCAAGCGCTGCTTCTTCTTCCATAAATAAAACCGTTACCTTTTTAATCTTGGGCGCTTCCCCATAGTAATCCGGATTTGCCTCAAAGATTACCTGCTGGCCTTTATCCCACTGCTTCATGATGTAGCGTCCGGATCCGATTGGATGCTGTCCGTAATTTTCATCATAAGCGTGTTCCGGAACAATACCTACAATTGCCATTGTGTAAGGCCAGATGGAAAATGGTTTTTCCATATGAAATTCCACGGTTGTATCGTCCACTGCTACCGCTTCTTTTAACATGGTAAAATCGTTCACGGAGCTTTTTTCTTTTACATTATTATAGGTAAATGCAACATCCTTCGCCGTAAGCTTTTCACCATCGGTAAACTTAACATCATCTCGGATTTTTACAGTCCAGGTCATTCCGTCTTCACTTGCTGAATAATCCGTAGCCAGATCCTTGTCAATCTTTAAGTCCGTAGTGGTAACCGTCAATGTACTCTGGATTAAAGGCTCATGTACGTGTTCCCCTGCTCCCCAGCCATACGCCGGGTCAAAGCCGGACTCCGGTTCCGATGTGGTTGGCATAGTCACCACAACCGAATCCTTACTGTCTGCCGTTGTCTCAGCTGCTTCCGATCCCTTTACAGTCTCAGCAGGCGCCTGAGTTTCATCTGCAGCCTTTGCTTCACTGGAGCTCTCTGTTTTTGAACTGGTCTGGGCATTGGTTTCATTTCCGCTGCCCGATGCACCGCATCCGGCGGTAAGCCCGATTACCATGCAGCATGTACATAAGATACTGACGATTCTTTTTTTCATTTTTTCATTTCCTCCCGTTGTTATGTATAACACTTCTATCTTCCAGAATCGATCTGAAAAACAAATTACAAAAACTGATACTTTTTTACAATATGTATTGAGAGTATATCAGTAAAAAACTTCCTTCACAAGCCCGTATGGGGGATATTTTTTTAACATTCACTATGCAATATACAAGCTATCATTTTTCGTGACTGAAATCGTGATGTTCAATACATTGCATCGTTTACAGCACTTTAATAACGTATAATATAGATATCCAAAACAGTCATTTAAGGGAAGAAAATAGGTATAAATGCCGCAGCCAGAAAGGAGGTCCGCTGCATCCCGGGCGAAACTAAAAACAATATACAACAACAACGGAGTAAAGGAGTATGTGTGTTATGAAGAGAAAATTTAGAAGGTACTTAAGCTTTTTATTGTCTGCAGCAATTCTGACAAGTTCCATTAACGTACCGGTTGCTGCGGCACCTCAGCTGCAAACAGAGATCCGGTTATCTGATCCGGCAGAATCTAAAATGGATCAGGGCGCTCAAATGCAGAATAATCCAGAACAGAATGACCTGATGCAAAAAGATGAGTTACAGAAAGAAACTAATGTTCAGGTGGAAACAATATTTCCCGAGCAGCTCAGGACAGGTGAAATATACCATACAAAAATAGAATATTCCGGCGGTGAAGAGATTGCTTATATAAAAGCTTCCCTGAACGGAGACGATCTTACGGTGGATGAGGAAAATCAAATTACTTTTTCCCTGGCAGAAGAAGGACGGAATGTGTTGAATCTGAAATTCTTTGATCAGGATGGACGATATCTTGAGAAAGTATATTTTATGGAAGGAGTTCAGGAAAAAGTCCAGGAAGAACCCAAGCAAGAAGCCAAGGAAGGAATTCAGGAAGGACCCAAGCAAGAAGAAATGACGGAAGAGTTGTCAGAAGCAGCCGGTGGAAATTTAGAAAACCAACCAGAAAACAGTCTGGAAACAGAACCAGCTGATCGCGATTCTACGGATATGATATCCAGCACAGAAGAACAGGATACCCAACCGGCGTCTGAAAAGGGTATCTCCTCCCGTAAAAACCGTGCAGCGGCAAAAGCGGCTTTTTCTGCTGCGGCAACGATAACTTCACCGTCTGTTGCAGAAGTGATAACCAAACCAACGGATATCAAAGGTACCGTAAGCGGCACGGGTATTACGCACTATACCCTGGAATACGCCATTGCAAATGATGCTTTTGATGTGTCCAAAAAAGAAGAAGAAAAGCAGTATTTTGAATTCGCCAGAGGAGAAAACCTCATTACCGGAGGTGTGCTTGGCACTTTAGATACCACCGCTCTGGTAAATGGTTTTTATAATATCCGTCTGACAGTCTATGGCGAAAATGAAGCGGATAAAAAGGTCAGTGAGATTTCCGTCTCTGTTGAGGGGGCAATCAAATATGGGAATTTTTCAACGGAATTTCTGGATATGGATATTCCGGTGCACCATTTCCCCCTTACGGTAAAGCGGGGGTATGACAGCCGTAAAAAGCAGGTCAGCGGAGACTTTGGATATGGTTGGAGTCTGACCATGAACAGTGCGTCCTTAACCGAAAGCGGCATTCCCGGAAAGGGATGGCGGACGGTGAAGTCCGGTGGATTCCTGCCGACTTATACCTTAACGGAAGACTATAAACATGAAGTTGCCATTGACTGGGGAAATGGTAAAATTGAAAAGTTTTCCATGTGTCCGTCTCCGGCAAGGCAGCAGATCACGGATATTCAGTATATTACCAGCATCTCTTACCAGGCACAGGGCAAATCAAAATCTGTTCTTACGCCCATCGGAGAATCCAGGGATTTTATTCTGAATTACGGCAACATTTTATCCTATAGCGGCGAATACTATGCTCCCAGTAAATACCAGCTCACCAAACAGGACGGCACTATTTATATTTTTGATAAGGCAAATGGGATTGAAGAAATCCGGGATAAAGCGGGCAACAAGATAACCTTTAAAAAAGAT
Source organism: uncultured Robinsoniella sp. (assembly GCA_900540475.1). GTDB lineage: Bacteria > Bacillota > Clostridia > Lachnospirales > Lachnospiraceae > Robinsoniella. The sequence goes on from UQGG01000004.1 coordinate 171,465, forward strand.
GGGGTCACCCATTCGGATGGGAAGACCATTGTATTTGAAAGGGATAATGCCGGAAGAATCACCCGTATTACAGGCCCCACCGGAAAGAGTCAGACATACACGTATGACGCCAAGGGCGATCTGGTGTCAGTCACCGATACAGCCGGCAGGGTAACGGAATTTCAATATGACGGACAGCATTACCTGACCGAAATTATTGATCCAAGGGGAGTTCATGTATCCAGAAATGAATACGATGAGAACGGCAAACTGACCGCAATGGTGGATGCCAATGGCAGCCGCGTGGAACTGCAGCATGATCTGAATGCCAGAATCGAAACCCTGACGGACCGCATGGGAAATACCACCGCATATGAATCTGACCAGCGGGGAAACATTGTAAAAATAACCGACGCGCTGGGGAATGTAATCCGAAATGCATACGATGCCTATGACAACCTGACAGAAACTACGGATGCCATGGGTAATAAGACAACCTATACCATCGGTGATGACGGAAAGATCCTCTCTGTCAAAAACGCCCTGGGAATGGAAATGAAAAATGCATACGATACGAAAGGGCAGCTGGCATCGGTCAGCGCATTTGGTACCCAGACCGGAACAATCAGTTATAATACCTATGGACAGTTAACCCAAACAAAAGATCCCATGGGCTATGTGAAGAACTACAATTATGAAAGTGACGGAAAATTATCCGGTATTACGGATGATATTGGTACTTACCTGACATTTACCTATGACGGTGCAGGCAATGTGCTTACCGCTGTAAATGGAAACGGAAGTACCAGCAGCTTCACCTATGACGAAGATGGAAACTGTTTAAGCCGCGCCATTACCAAAACCAAAGAAGACGGTACCGTGGATACAATTACAGAGAACTATGAATATGATACCCTGAATCAGGTGACAAAGATCATCTACTCTGATGGAACCTTCACAAGCCTGGAATACAATCCCATTGGGGACATCGCCGCATCCGTGGATGCCAATGGAAGAAGGACTTCCTATGAGTACGATGTCTTTGGCAAGCTGACAAAAATCACTTATTTTGACCATACCTTTGAGCTGTTTGAATATGATCAGGAACACCGCAATACCAAGGCTACAAACCGCTCAGGGCAGACCTTTGCCATGAATTATGATTCGGTGGGGAATCTGATTTACAAAACTTATCCAAACGGTTTAAAAGAGGAATATGTATACGATGCAAAATATAGATTAACCGCTGTTACCGATGTACTTGGGGGAACCACCCTATTTACTTATGATGTCATAGACCGCAATACTGCGGCTACGGATGCCCTGGGAAACAAAACAGAATATTCCTATAATGCCATGTCCCAGATGATCTACATAAAAGATCCAAAGGGGAATGTAACCGGATTTGAATATGACAAAAACGGGAACCGGAAAAAAGTGATTTTGGCAGACGGTAATTATCTGACAGCGGAATACGATGCCAGAAACCGTATGGTTAAGCAGACGGACGAGAACGCTTATTCCACGGAGTATCAATATGATAAAACAGACAGGCTGACAGGGATCACCGATGCAGCAAACGGACATTGGAAATATACCTATGATGAAGCGGGTGGATTAACTGCCGTAACAGATCCGAAAAACCAAAAAACCATGTATGAATATGACAGCCTGGGACGTATCACACGTACAACCAGAGCGGACGGTGCTTCTGCATCCAATAGCTATGATGCAAAGGGAAATATGGCTTCCCGAACGGACTATGCCGGAAACCAGACCGTTTATGAATATGATGAACACGGGCGGATGACAAAATCCACTTCCCAAGGCTGCGTAAAGGAATACCACTATAATTCAGATTTTCTTCTTGCCACAGTGAAGATGAATGGCAGTTCCACAACGTACACTTACAACAGCCTGAAACGCCTGGCATCAAAACTACAGCCGGATGGTGTAAAGATAGAGTATTCCTATGACGATGCCGGAAGACTCACCACCGTAAAAACACCATATGGAACCACAGCCTATGAGTATGACATCCTAAGCCGTCTCACGGGAGTAGCGGATAAAGACGGAAGAAAAACAACGTATACATATGACGCAAATGGAAATAGAACATCCATGACCTATCCCAATGGGCTTGTGACAACTTATACATACAATCAGTCAAACCGTTTAACCGCCGAAAAAGTAGTAGGCAAAAATAACCGGACAGTGATAGAATATATTTATACCCTTGGAAAAGCCGGAGAACGCACGCTGCTTACAGAAACAGGAGGAAGAACCACTGCGTATCAGTACGATTCCCTGTACAGGCTCACGAAAGAAACGGTGAACCAGAATGGAAGTACCAGGGAAACCTCCTATTCCTATGACGAACTGAGCAACCGCATATCAAAAACAGAAAATAGTGTAAAAACTACTTATACTTATAATAACCTGAACCAGCTGCTTACCGAAAATGAAATCACTTACACTTATGATGGAAATGGAAACCAGACAAGCAGAACGGACGGCACTGACAAGTCAGTATTCACCTATGACGGAAGTGGCGCACTGACCAGAGCAGTTGTCAAAAATGGAACGGGAACTGATACGGAAACCTACGCTTATGACTGGCAGGGCAACCGGATTCTGAAGAAAACAGGCAGCGAAGAAATTCACTATGTGCTGGATACCAGCAATTGGATTTCCTACGTAATTGCAGAAACAGACGCCTCCGGCCAGCTGACGACCCATTATACGCGAGGAGATGATATGCTGATCTCCCAGGAGCAAAACAGTGCAGATGCATATTATATCTATGACGGACATGGTTCTGTAAGAATGCTTGCGGATGAAAACAGTGAGATCTCAGACCGGTATGATCACGATGCATATGGCGTATTGACAGCAAAGACAGGAACAACGGTAAACCCATACCTGTACGCCGGAGAACAGTACGACCAGACTACCCAGCTTTATTATTTAAGGGCGAGGTATATGGATCCGGCTGGCGGAAGGTTTGTCAGTATGGACCGCTATGCGGGAAGTATTTTTGATCCGGTGAGCCTGCATAAGTATTTGTATGGGAATGGGAATCCGGTGATATATCGGGATCCTACCGGGTATTTTTCCATGTCGGATATGATAGGGTCATTTGGAATTCTGGGTGCGCTGAACAGCATTCCAACTTCCAACTTGCTGGCAGGTTTAGGAATACTCTTTAGTGGTGTCTTGCTTACACAAGTAGTAATTACACCTCGAGATATGATGGAAGGATACTTTGTCAACCCATTCCCCACAAATGTTGGACAGGGTATACTGAATGGGAACACTGCGATCTGGGAAGTCTTTGAAAGCGGTTCTTTGAATACAGCAGGGCAGATACTTGGGCGGGTCCTGGAAGTGTTTGGTAGCGATGTTGATTCGCAGGTGGTGTTTGAAGTTCGGGATAATGGGGATTCTAAACCTGTAAGACCGGAAGCAGCAGTTACTGGAAGTAAGAAACACGGTGTAAATTGGAATGAAGGACCAGCTAGGGCTGCGGATTCTGGAAATCCTCAAGGCCAATGGACAAAATCAGATTTGGATTATGCGACAGAAATGGCAAATTCATTAAAGCCTGGTGAAGGTGCATATTTCGATTTACCGGAAGGCTCTGAATCTATTGTGCATATGCCAGACGGAACTACGCAGCGAGCAACACGGATGTGGATTAGAAATAATGGTACAGGAACATGGCATGGATATCCGATACCATAGATAAGGAGGTGAATAAGTGGCTTTTCATATTCAAGCAAGCAATCCTAGATTTATAAAATCAATCAATTATGATGACGAAAGTCTATCGGATGCAGTTGAAAGTGTGTTTCCATTGAATACGGAAAATGCTATGCTTGTATGGAACTATATAAGCGTCCCATTGTCATACAAATACGATATAAGTTATATGTTGGATGATATTATTGATTTACTAGGCGTATTACAAAGTCAAAAGTGTGGAAAAAAAACTATACATTGGTTGCCGGACACTTTTAGATGTGACTGGGAAGTCAGGTGGGATGATGGAAAAATCGAAATACAAGCACACTGGGAGTGCACAGTTGGACATTTAGAGAAAATCTTGAATGAGCATGAGACTATTTCGTTAACGGTGATAGATTTCGAAAGCGAATGGAAAGAAATTTTCTATGTGGTAATCAAAGGACTAAAGAAATGTGGTTATGACAAAAAGAAGATAAGGGGAATGGAAAATTTATTAAAGCAGTATGAGCGAATTAGCAACTCGGGAATTTTGTATCATAATGGAGAATAAATGAACACTTTTCGCCCGGCTTTGCCGGGCGATGTCCTTCGTTCTGGGTGACATTAGGCCACCCGGCCTTTAACCAGTACACATTTCGACCCTGAGATTTTACCTTGATTTTCGGAAAATAACGTTGTTTCACATCGGTCCAACAAGCCGATTTACCTATTTTGTGTACCAAAAATTATATCACTTACACCTATGATGGAAATGGAAATCAGACAAGCAGATCGGACGGCACTGACAAGTCAGTATTCACCTATGACGGAAGTGGCGCACTGACCAGAGCAGTTGTCAAAAATGGAACGGGAACTGATACGGAAACCTACGCTTATGACTGGCAGGGCAACCGGATTCTGAAGAAAACAGGCAGCGAAGAAATTCACTATGTGCTGGATACCAGCAATTGGATTTCCTACGTAATTGCAGAAACAGACGCCTCCGGCCAGCTGACGACCCATTATACGCGAGGAGATGATATGCTGATCTCCCAGGAGCAAAACAGTGCAGATGCATATTATATCTATGACGGACATGGTTCTGTAAGAATGCTTGCGGATGAAAACAGTGAGATCTCAGACCGGTATGATCACGATGCATATGGCGTATTGACAGCAAAGACAGGAACAACGGTAAACCCATACCTGTACGCCGGAGAACAGTACGACCAGACTACCCAGCTTTATTATTTAAGGGCGAGGTATATGGATCCGGCTGGCGGAAGGTTTGTCAGTATGGACCGCTATGCGGGAAGTATTTTTGATCCGGTGAGCCTGCATAAGTATTTGTATGGGAATGGGAATCCGGTGATATATCGGGATCCTACCGGGTATTTTTCCATGTCGGATATGATAGGGTCATTTGGAATTCTGGGTGCGCTGAACAGCATTCCAACTTCCAACTTGCTGGCAGGTTTAGGAATACTCTTTAGTGGTGTCTTGCTTACACAAGTAGTAATTACACCTCGAGATATGATGGAAGGATACTTTGTCAACCCATTCCCCACAAATGTTGGACAGGGTATACTGAATGGGAACACTGCGATCTGGGAAGTCTTTGAAAACAGTTATTTGGATACAGCAGATCAGATACTTGGGCGGGTCCTGGAAGTGTTTGGAAGTAATGTGGATTCGCAGGCGGTGTTTGAAGTTCGAGGTGATGGAACTAGTTGGGCTGAAAAGAAAAAAACGCAAGGTAAATCTCGAGCTTCAGAAAAAGATGAGCCAGGGTCAACATATGAACAAGTAGATGATAAAGGTAATGTTACCTCTAAGACAAAATATGGGGCAAATGTAAAACCAGAATACAGAGACGATTATACAGGAAAAGCACATTATGATAAAAAAACTGGACAGTATTTAAAACCCCATCGTCATAACTACAAGTATAATGATAAAGGACAGCCTATTTGTGAAGAGGTAGTTCCAGTCCCTAAATAAAAGGAGTTGAACATGGAAGATTTAAAATGGATTGAAAACTGGTATCTAAAAAATTGTGATGGAAATTGGGAACATTCATATGGTGTAGAAATTGGGAATATTGATAACCCTGGATGGTATATCAAAATTGATTTAAAAGAAACATATTTAAAAGAAAAAGACAAATTTGAGTTTTATGAGGAAAAGGGGGAAAATGATTGGATTAGATGTTGGACGGAAGATGAAATTTTTCATGGGTGTGGAGATTCATATAAGCTAGGGCGTTTGATTAATATGTTTAGATTATGGGTAGAGAATGAAGTAAAATAAAGCCTGTAATTTATCAAATGCTTATAACAATAATGGCCTTTCTGATTAGGCTAATACAATATTGGGGCTGATATTTATTTTTAGGAAGAGGAATCATATTCCGAATAAAAGATGGCTTAAATCTCTTGGTGACTAAGGACAACAAGAAACACATACTGTCAAGAACATGCCACCCCAAGCTGGTGCGAAGCATTCTTTACAGGGTGTGTTTTTTGGTGTACGTTCCATAAAAAGATTTACTAAGTTGAAAGGTAATCAAGGTTTGAAGGACAAGCATGGTAACATATGGAAGAAAGATCAGTTGCACCAAGACCATTGGGACATCACCGGGTGGTGGAATTAAAACAGCCTTTCCAATAATAAAGTGAGTAATATATATGAGGAGATGTATATGTTTAAAATTATATTGAATAACAATAAATCTTTGGAAATAAACAATGTCTTATTAAAAGAAGAGTATGGGGGTTATGAGACGTGGGAGGCGATTGTTGCAGACATATGTGAAGTTTTTAATATGTCTGAAGAAATTGAATTTATTGTTATGGGATTTGGTCAAGATAAATGGCCTGTTGACTGTATGTATGATTTGCTTTGTGTGGCTGAAGATTTACCTAAGATAATCATGGGATTTTCTGAAAATATTTTCAATTTTGAACTGGATTTTTATGAGCAAGGACTAGAAAGAAAATTGACATTTAAGGATAAAGGAACATTTATTGAAATTTTTTGTAAAAGCCTTACTAAGTGGACGCCAGAGCCAGTGTCCGAGTACAATTATAAAACAAGTAAAAACAAGTTTTGAAGTTTCCCTTAATCCTCTTGATTAATACATCTCAATTTATAAGATAAAGGAAGTTGATTTAGATATTCCAAAAAATGACTTTTTCAAAACCGTTATATACTTATATCTACGCACGCATAACACCACCATTTCAATTTAAAAAGAAAATATAAATAAGCGGAATCGTAATCAGCGAACATACCGTTGTCAAGATCACACCGGATGATGCCGTTTTCACTTCTTTTTGATACTGTTCTGAAAACATCACCACCATGGATGCCGTAGGCATACCAATGGACAGTACAATGCTTCCCACAATAACCGGATCCGGAAATAAGAACAGGGCAATGGGGAGACACAGAAGCGGATATACCAGCAGTTTGATGACTGCCACTGCGTACAGCTTCTTTTCCGCAAATATTTCCTTCAGGGAATATCCAGCGAGTAAACTTCCCAGAATCATCATGGAGAGTGGTGTTGTTATGGAACCAATTGTGCCCAGGGTCTCACTGATAACCCCCGGTACGGGGATATCCAAAAGGAAGATAACCAGTGCCAGAAAGCTTGCAACAACGCCGGGATTAATGATCTTTTTTAAATGAAATCCGCCCTTTGCCACTGGCTCACCGGTAATCAGGCGGATTCCGTAAGTATAGATTAGAATATTAAAAAACATATGTACTACGGTGCAGTAAAAAATAGCGCTTTTGCCATACAGCGCATCTAAAATCGGAAATGCCATAAAAGAAGTATTGGAAAATATCAGAAGCGTCCGGTAAATACCTTCTTTTTCCTTCTGCACCCGAAGCAGCTTCACCCCGAAATAAGAAAATACCGGCAAAAGGGCGTATAAACACGCCCCAGCCAGAAAAATTTTAATTACAATTCCTTTATCACCGATCTGTCCGGTGCTTACCGAGCTGATAATCAGAGCAGGACATGCAAACCGGAGAATCAGGGTCGTCAGCCTTGAGGTCGTATGCTCATCCAGAATATCTTTTTTCTTCAGATAATATCCTAACGCAATTAAGATAAATAGCTTTACCAGCGCTGTCACAATTCCTGTGTAATCCATAATGTCCTGACCGTTCCTCGTTTATTCCCGCGTGCAACGAGCCAAAGCCAAGCTTGCCTGCCCTTGGCGACTGCCGCGAGGGGTATTTTACTTTTTACAGAGCTTCACAATAACATCTGCAAAAATCTTCGTACTCATAATCAGCATGTCAATGTCCATAAACTCATCATCTCCATGCATGTGGTTATCCACTTCCGGTATCATACAGCCAAATGCAACTCCCCGCTCCAGTCCGTGAACATAAGTGCCTCCTCCGATTGCCAAAGGCTCCCCTTTTATTCCGGTATACGCCTCATAGCTCCCAAGAAGTGTCTGAACAAATAAGGAATCTCCCGGCACGTAATGAGGCGGCGTCATAGGTCCCTCTTCCATTACCAGTCCTGCCTCTTCCATTTTCGCTCTGCCAACCTGGGTAACATTCTCTTCTGTACCGCAGATCGGCACACGGCTGTCAAACTGTCCATTGATACTTGTTGGAGTATATTGGAACACACCCAGATTCATGGTGAGTTTTCCGGATATTTCGTCCTCCATTTCTACTCCCATGCCCTTTCCGTAATAATCATTATGCGGAAAGAGCTTTGCTAAAGCCCTGATTTTTTCAAATCCCTTGCCAGGAGCAACCGTAAGCTCCGCCAGCAGCTGCAACAATGCTGTCAATGCACTGTTTCCAACTTCCGGTGTGGAAGCATGTCCTGCCACACCCTTAGCGGTTATCACAATCTCATCCTGGTTTTTCGTTACGGTAAACTTAACCTTTGTTTCATCCTGTGCTTTTTTTGCAGCATCCAGCGCAGTTTGTTCCTCTAAGCCCAAAATGACAGCTTCTGCATTAGCAGGAACCACATTTACTTTATTACCGCCATGGATCTTCACAATCTTTGGCAATGCATCACAATCTTCAAATTCTCCATGAAATTTCTTAGAGAAATGACCTTTTTCAATATTAATAACCGGATAATCCGCATCCGGTGTAAAACTCATCGGAGCCTCTTTTTCTATTCCATAGTAATACACCAGATCTGAAGAACCGCACTCTTCATCCGATCCCAAAATCAATCGTACATTATAGTCCAGTTCAATCCCCAGATCCTTGACAGCCTTCATGGCATATAAAGCAGCCATTGCCGGTCCCTTGTCATCTGCCGTACCTCTTCCGTATATTTTTCCATCTCTGATCACCGGCTGAAACGGATCTGTAACGGTCCAGTCTTTTGTCACAGGCACCACATCCAAATGAGCCAGAATATCCAGCTGTTTTTCTTTCTCATTAAAATCACCGGTAACAACACGGTTCTCATAGTTCCTTGTTGCAAATCCATAAGAATCCATCAATTCCTTTGCAGCCTCCAGTACCTCTGCCGGTCCTTCGCCATATGGTTTGCCCGGTGTCTCCTGCGTTCTCTGGCTGTCAATCCTGACAAGCTTCATCACATCGTCAATCAGTTGTTCCTTATGTGTGTCAATATATGCGTCAATTTGCTCTCTGTACATGATGTACCTCCTTGATAATTTGCGTTGCTCTTATTGTACTGCTAAGTTAGTGAAACATCAAGGTACATTTGTTTAACATTCATTAACTCTTATTCCTTAGCTTATCTTGTCATAAACAGACGGAAAGACCTCCAGGCTCCTCTTTAAAATCCCCTGAATCTGCGCTATAAACATCCCATAATTTGTAATCGGTACCCTTGCATCTTCGGCACATTGTATCCGATACTTCATCTCTCTTTCATTGAGTGTACAGCCGCCGCAGTGTATAATCAGTTTATACTTTGATAAATCGGAGGGAAATTCCACACCGCTTGTAAACTCCAGATGAATCGCTGCACTCGTATATTGTTTCAGCCAGGCAGGTATTTTAACAGTTCCGATATCATTGCACTGCCGATGGTGGGTGCAGCCCTCTGATATGAGCACCGTATCCCCATCTTTTAATTTGTCTATTGCAGCCACTCCTTCCACCAGGGTTTTCAGATTTCCTTTATGCCTTGCAAACAATATGGAAAATGAAGTGAGCAGAACATCCCGGGGGGTGTCTTTGGCAGCCTGTTTAAATGCCTGGCTGTCTGTGATGACAATCTTGGGCGGCTGCGCCAGTTTCTTCAGTGCAGCCGCCAGATCCACATCCTGAACCACAAGCGCTGATGCCCTTGCCTCCAGGATATCCCGGATGGTCTGCTGCTGGGGCAGAATCAACCGCCCTTTCGGCGCCGCTTTATCAACCGGCACTACCAGCACCGCCAGATCCAGCGGTTCCAGCAGATCCTGTACAATGGGGATTTCTGGCTTATCATGAGGTGCCTGGCTTGCAATGAGCTCTTTTAATTCGTAAATATTCTGACCGGTAACCGCGCTGACTGCAATATAATTGGACCGCCCCATGCACAGTTTTTCTATTTCCTCCCGTGAAAGGCTTTCCGCCTTATTAAAGGCTACTACATAAGCAATCTGTTTCTCTTCAATCTTATTAATCAGGGCATAGTCCTGACTGGTCATGCCAAGGGATGCATCTACCACCAAAACTGCAATATCTGTTTTATTCAGAACCTGGTAACTTTTTTGAACCCGCAGAGCACCAAGCTCTCCCTCGTCATCAATTCCCGGCGTATCGATCATTACAACAGGTCCCAGGGGCAGCAGTTCCATTGCCTTCGATACGGGATCTGTGGTAGTTCCTTTTACATCTGATACGATTGCCAGACTCTGACCGGTAATCCCGTTAATCACACTGGATTTCCCTGCATTTCTTCTCCCAAAAATCCCAATATGCACCCGGTCAGCCGAAGGTGTACTGTTTAATCCCATATTGTCCTCCTCACCTTTATCTTAATCTAGTGCCGCCCGGCGTAAATACGCTGGGAGGCACTAGTCATACCACCAATTCTATTAATTTTCTTCGTTCCATCCCCTGGATTAAAACCGGAAATCACGTTTACCTTCTTCAATTTCATCCAGATTCCGGCATAAGATTTCCCTGATTTTTTCCTTAGGTACATTTCCAATCTCACTTTCGATCAGCTTATACCCCAGGCTCCTGGTGTCTTCCGATGCATAATCCAGCAGATACTCTTTTAGAGTCATCAGTGCATTGGGATGACAGCAGTTTTGTATCTGCCCGCTCTTGCACAGGCTCATAAACCGGTCTCCGGTTCTGCCCTCTCTATAACAGGCGGTACAGAAACTCGGTATATAACCCAGCCGCATCAGCCAGTTTACCACTTCATCCAGAGTACGATTGTCACTCACGTCAAACTGGGATGAATTGTCCTCCTCTTCCTCCGGATGGTCATAGCCTCCTACGCTGGTTCTGGATGCCCCGCTGATCTGTGAAATTCCCAGATGGAGCACTTTCTCCCTGCATTTCTGGCTCTCTCTGGTGGAGACAATCATGCCGGTATAAGGAACACTGATCCGGATACAGGCAACCAGTTTTGCAAAGGTCTCATCATCTATGCCGTTGTCAAAAGCATTCGGATCTATATCATCTGCATGACGGATCCTGGGCACACTGATGGTATGCGGTCCAACCCCATGCACTGCTTCCAGATGCTCCGCATGCATTAACAGCCCTACAAATTCATAGCGGAACAGTTCCAGTCCAAAGAGCACCCCGATTCCTACATCATCAATGCCGCCTTCCATGGCACGGTCCATCGCTTCCGTGTGATAAGTATAATTGTGTTTCGGTCCTGTTGGATGCAGTTTCTCGTAACTTTCTTTATGGTAAGTCTCCTGGAATAATATATAGGTTCCGATTCCGGCGTCTTTTAATTTGCGGTAATTTTCTACGGTGGTAGCGGCAATATTTACATTGACCCGGCGGATTTCCCCGTTTTTATGTTTGATACTGTAAATTGTCTTAATACTCTCCAGCACATATTCAATTGGACAGTTTACCGGATCTTCCCCGGTTTCCAATGCCAGACGTTTGTGACCCATATCCTGCAGTGCCACAACCTCTTTCACAATCTCTTCCTGGGAAAGCTGTTTTCTTGCAATATGTTTATTCTTAGCATGATACGGACAGTAGACACAGCCGTTCACACAGTAATTTGACAGATACAGCGGTGCAAACATAACGATGCGGTTGCCGTAAAAATCCTTCTTAATCTGTTCCGCCAAAGCATAGATTTCCTGATTCTTTTCCTCAATGTCACAATCCAGTAACAGAATGGCTTCTCTGTGGGTCAGACCCTTCCTGAGCTTCGCTTTTTCAATTACTTCGTTTATAAGTTTTTCATTGTGCTTATTTGCCTCTGCGTAGACAAGTGTATCTAAAATTTCCTGATGGCTGATAAATTCTTCTGCTTTTAAAGATTTTACATCATACATAATTTAACCTTCTCTCTTGTTTTCTATGGTATTTTAGTATCTATTCCCTTTTAACTGACTGATATTTTCTATCAAAAATCCATTCGAAAATCCACATTGTCTCCTCTGGACACTGCTACGCTGTAGCCAATGGAATTCATTCTGCGCTCCATGCACTGCCTGCATTCAGCCGCTTCATCACCGGTACAGATTTTATTGTCATAAAGGAGATATTTATCCCGGACCCCCTGGGGTGAGAGATTGGGCATTACCACATTTGCTCCTGCCAGTATCCCCATCTCCCTTCCCTTTGGATGAATCGTCCCCAGGGCTGTGGTTGACGGCAGCAGAGCCTTTGGCAGCATCAGCCTTAAAAGTCCCAGCATAAACAGTGTCAGATCCAGCGTCCCGCTTCTTTCTTTGGCAAAAGGTGTATCGTGATGGGAAATAAACGGTCCGATTCCTACCATCTGGGGCTGCAGTTCTTTCAAAAACAGCATATCCTCAGCCAGATTTTCGGCAGTCTGATAAGGAGAGCCAACCATAAAACCGCTTCCCACCTGATATCCGATCTTCTTCAGATCATACAGGCATTTCTTACGGGCTGCCCCGGATAACTTTGGCGGGTGCAGCCTGGCATAATGTTCCTCATTGGCAGTCTCGTGGCGCAGCAGATAACGGTCCGCCCCTGCATCAAAGAACAATTTGTAACTCTCATAAGATCTTTCCCCTACCGACAGGGTAATGGCGCAGTCCGGGTATTGATTACGTATGCTGCTAACGATATCCGCCAGCCGTTCATCGGTATAATAGCTATCCTCTCCGCCCTGGAGTACAAATGTCCGAAACCCCAGCCGGTATCCCGTTTCACAGCATCCTAAAATCTCATCTTTACTCAGTCTGTAACGAATGGCATTCTTATTCCCGCTGCGGATGCCGCAGTAATAGCAGTCATTCTTACAGTAATTAGTAAATTCAATCAGCCCCCGGATATAGACATCATGGTTATAATATCTGGTTCTGATCTGTCTTGCTTTTTCAAAAAGATAATCGCTGACCTCCTGGTCATAATTTAAAATCAAATAAGTAAATTCTTCCGGCTCCAGCATCTGACAGACAGCAAGCCGGTCAATATAATCTCTGCAAATTCTTCTGTGTTCCATAAGTTCTTTTTATCCACCCCCGTAATCAGATTTTTAATTCCAATGCACTTGAACGTATTTGAAATTTCACCGCCAGCCCCCAGAGCATCTTCACTTTGCCCGCAGCTCACGTGAGTAAACGGTCTTCGTACTTACACCGTTTAACATTCCCAGTTTACCTGACAGCGCACTGATTGCATCCTGTGGAGCATCCAGAATAACGCTGATAATCGAAACTTCTTTCGGACGGTAAGGCACTCCCATCCTTCCAACCACATATTCGGCATATTGGTGAAGCAGACGATTCACTTCTTCCGCCGCCCCGTTGTCTTCTACAATAATTGCAATTACGGCAATTCTTGTGTCCATCCTGCACATCCTTTCCAAAACTATATTTTTCCCCACAAAAAAACCGGTACTGATAACAGCACCGGCATTTGAGCATGTATAACAAATACACACTGCCGGAAACTGCTGTCCCGCCAGTGTTTACATTTTGTCTTAATGGCCCTTTCCCCTCAGGTGCTGCCCTTTGGAGTTTGGAGATATGGTAATTATAACACGTGAATTCTTCATTCACAAGAAAAAGTTCCCTTTTCACCACTTCCACGTAGATGGAACAAATAAAATCAGCATTGGCAATAATTCCAGCCTTCCCGCCAGCATATCAAAAGACATCACAAGCTTGGAGAGATCAGAAAAAGCCGCATAATTCCCGGTAGGTCCTACGATACCCAGTCCCGGACCTACATTATTTAAGGTTGCCGCTATCGCAGTAAAGTTTGTGGTCATATCCATGTTATCCAGGGAAATAATCATCAGTGAGATCACAAAAATAACGGCATAGATCACAAGAAATGCATTGACGGAACGTACCACATCATGTTCCACCAGCCTTCCGTCTATCTTAACCTTTTTAATGCTCCTTGGATGGGAAATCATCGTGATTTCCTTTTTCACACCTTTGAACAAAATAATAATACGAGATACTTTAATTCCCCCTCCGGTACTGCCTGCACAGGCTCCAATAAACATCAGCAGCACCAGTATGGTCCTTGCGATCTCCGGCCATGCCTCATAATCTACCGTAGCATATCCGGTAGTCGTAATGATAGACCCTACCTGGAATGCGCTTTGATGTAATGCCATAAAAAAGGATGGGAACATATCTCGTACACTGAAAGCGATCACAAGTACAGACGTCCCGATAATTCCAAGATATGCCCACATTTCACCGGTACGCAGCGCTTCTTTGGGCCGCTTAATCAAAAACAGATAGTATACGTGAAAATTGATTCCGAACATAATCATAAACACCGTAACAACTCCCTGCAGATAGGTGGAGTAACCGGCAATACTGTCATTTTTAATGGCAAAACCACCGGTACCTGCCGTACCAAACGCAATAGTCAGAGAATCAAACAGCGGCATCCCTCCAACGAGAAGGAATACAATCTCCACCACCGTCATTCCCAGATAAATGCCATATAAAATCATTGCTGTGGTACGCACCTTGGGCACCAGTTTGTTCACTGAAGGCCCCGGCGATTCGGCTCTCATCAAATGAATGCCGGAATCACTTTTTGTTGGGATAATTGCCAATATAAATACCAGCACCCCCATACCGCCCACCCAATGGGTGAAGCTTCGCCAGAACAGCGCTGTCTGAGACAGCCCCTCCACATTGGTTAAAATACTTGCACCAGTTGTGGTAAATCCCGAAACAGTTTCAAAAAATGCGTCTGTCATGGATGGAATTTCTCCTGATATAACAAATGGTACCGCACCAAAAATACTTAATATAATCCAGCTTAAAGCCACAGTCACAAGACCTTCTTTTGCAAACATAGTCCTGTCTTTTGGTTTCTTAAATGTCATGGTAAAACCGAATGCTGCACACAGCAGCATAATAGCAGCATAAGAAAATCCGCTTTTTTCCTTATATATAATAGATACAATGCATGGGAGTGCCAGAAAGATTGCTTCAAAATAGCAGATATACCCCAACATGTACCTAATCATTGCGTAATTCATAGTTCCCTCCGCGCCGCATTTTCAGCAGCCCAAGAGCGTACACGCTCTATACCTTTCTTTAGTTCTTTAAAATATCGCTGATGTCATTCAGCCCTGTATTTGTAGTAACGATCACAACCGTATCTCCCATTTTAATTACATCTTTTCCTTTTGGGATAATGATCTGCCCATTTCTGTGAATGCAGGCAATTAATAGGCCGTTTTTCAGTTCCAGTTCTTCTAAGGATATATTTAAAAGAGGGGCATTGTCCTTAATAATAAATTCCAGTGCCTCTACTTTATTTCCAACCAGCCGGTAAAGCGTCTCTACATTGCTGCCAATAGAATTCTTCATTGCCCGGACAAAACGGATGATGCTTTCAGACGTCACGTATTTTGGATAAACAACGCTGTCTAGATCCAGTCCGTCAATTACTTCATCAAAATTAATGCTGTTGATCTTCGTTACCGTTTTCATTTCACCTTTACTTCTGGCAAACAGCGACAATACGATATTTACTTCATCCAGATTGGTAAGCGCGATAAAAGCATCCATACGGGAAAGCCCCTCTTCCAGCAGTAAATTCTGGTTGATGCCATCCCCATGGATAATCGTTGCTTTGGGAATCAATTCACTGAGCACCTCACACCTGTCACGGCTTTTTTCCACTATCTCCACATCAATTCCCATGCGGATCAGCTGATTTGCCAGATAATAGGCTATGGATCCTCCACCTACGATCATTGCTGTATGTGCTCGATTTGTCCCTACTTTAATATGTTTAAAGAAATTATTTGACAATTTGGGCGGTGCAACAATGGATACAATATCCTTTTCATGCAGTTCAAAAGTACCTGTTGGAATAATAACCTCGTCTTTACGCTCTACCATACACACCAGAACATCACAGCGTAATTTCGTCGATATTTCCCTCACTTCCATATTATGTAAAACAGAACCTTCACGGATCTTAAACTTCAGCAATTCCACCCTGCCTTTTGCAAAGGGCTCAATCTTAATTGCCGATGGAAATCTCATAACCCGTGCAATTTCCATTGCAGCTTCATACTCGGGATTAATAACCATTGCAAGTCCCAGTTCTTCCTTAATAAACCGAATTTCATGATTGTATTCCGGATTTCTTACTCTGGCTATCGTCTGGCAGTTACCCGCCTTTTTGGAAATCAAACAGCAAAGCAGGTTCAGTTCATCCGATCCGGTAACTGCGATCATCAGATCCGCTTCCTCAATTCCAGCCTCCACCTGTGTCAAATAACTGGCACCATTCCCCACCAGCCCTATTACGTCTAATTCATTGGATAAACTCTGCACCACATCATATTTGCGGTCAATCACTGTTACACTGTTTTCTTCCTTGCTAAGCTGCTCCGCCAGGGTTGCCCCAACTTTTCCGCAGCCTATAATAATAATCTTCATGTTTTCCTCCAAATGTGTCTTAATAAAATCTTTTTTTCTTTACGCATAATTTTAATATGAAATTATCACGATTACTTAAAATTTTAATGCGATTTTAGTATTATGCCACTAAATTTTAATGCGTTCTTAATAGGCATAAAGACATTGTACTCAAAGTGGATGAAATAAGCAATAGGGAAAAGGTTTTTTTAGGATAAACTTATGAATCATTATTTAATATCAAGAATGCAGCCAAAATCTCAGGCACAAAAAGGAGAATGATGCGTACCATTCCCGCTTCATTCTCCTTTTAGCCACATTTTTATTTACAATAAATACTACTCTAAGAATAAATCTGCTACTTCGTAACCCCTGCAGTTTCAATAACAAATTTCACACTGCTTTCCTTACCATCCGCACTGCCTGCAAACGTCTTATATTCCTTACCTGCATCCAGAACTTTATCCAATCTGTCCAGTACCCCCTGAATGTCGCCGTCAACCGTATCTTTTAATTTATCCACGGCTTCTTTATCAAATTTCTTCATACCTTTATTCAGTTCTTTGGCTCCGTCATATAATTCGTCAACACCTGATGCAAGATCCGTTCCTCCCTTTGCTAATGCAGCCGTTCCTGCTTTCAGCTGGAAACTTCCATCTGCCAGCCTGCCGATTCCTTCGCTGAGGGTTCCTGCTCCTGCTGATAACTGACTGCCTCCGTTTACTAATTGTTTACTGCCTTCTGACAGCTTTTCTGCTCCCTTATTTAAATCCTGGCTCTTATCCGTCAGAGCTTTGGCACCCTCTTTTACTGTTTTTCCTGCTTTTTGTAAATCAGAAGCTCCGGATTTTAACTTTTTGCCTTCCTTCTTTATCTGGGAAGAACCGTCCTTTAAGGTTTTATCTGCTTTGTTTAATTCAGCGGCTCCGCTTCTCAAATCCTTTCCGGCTCCCAGTACGGCTGATGCTCCTTCTTTGAGTGCCTGATCATTGCTGCTAAGTTCTGCTGCTCCTTCTTTCACGGTTTTACTTCCCGCCTGAACAGCTGCTGCGCCATCCTGCAGTCCTTTATTATTTTTCTGTAATTCTGCAACCCCGTCTGTTAACGCCTGATTGTTCGCCGTCAGATCCTTCGCTCCTTCTGTCAATCCGCTCAATGCGTCAGGAAGATCCTTCGTCTGCTCCGACAGCTGTCCGCTTGCACCGCTCAGCTGTTCCAATCCTCCCGCCAGAGATTGGGATCCCTGCGATGCTTTCTGAATTCCAACTGCAAGTTCTCTGGCACTCTTCGCAAGCTGATCCATATTTTGTCCGTCAATGGCACCGCTCTGTCTTGGCTGATCTTGCTGATTTTGCTGATCTTGCTGGTTTGTCTGATTTGCCTGACCGGTCTGGTTTGAATTCTGCTGGGAAACCAGTGAATCCAGGACAGATTTTTGCAATGCAATACTATTGGTCATTTCCTGGATACTGGCATCCAGTGCACCGGAATAAGTATTATAGGCATCACTGAACTGGGACTTTAAAAGCTCCGGTACAGAAGAAATTTTACTTCTCACATCATTTAAGGTACGCAGAACTTCTTCGTTCTGGGCAATGGATGACTGGAGGCTTGTGATCGCTCCCGACTGATCTGTCTGCCCTTTGTTCGTCTGGGTGTCTGGATTTGAAAAAGCCGTGTCTGATCCATTTTCTGATCCGCCCATAGACTCCAGCACAGATGCCAGCTGGTCGCTTTTTTGGGATAAGGTATCCATATTTTCCGATAGCTTCGCCGCATTATCTCCTGCGCTTTTAATTCCGTCATTGATTCCCGTTATCCCGCCCGGAAGACCGGATGCACTCTGACCCAGTTGCTGTACGCCCAAAGCCAGGTTTGTTGCCCCAGCCACGTATTTCGCTGTGCCCTCTTCCACTTTTTCAGCGCCTGCAACATACTGTGCGGTACCTGCCGCCAGCTGTTCTGCTCCTGTCACATACCCAAGGATACCGGTTGACAGCTTTTTAGAGCCCTCCACATATTGAATTGCTCCAGATGCCACCTGTTCCGCTCCATCTGCGTACTTTGCGGCGCCATCTGTCAGTTTCTTTGCCCCATTCACGTACTGGGTCGTTCCATCCGCAAGAGCTGTCGCTCCGTTTACATATTGTACGGCACCTCCTGACAAGGTATTGGCTCCGTTTATATACTGGTTCAAACCGCTGTTTAATGTGCCCACACCTCCGGTATACTGGCTGATCCCGTTTTTCAGGTCAGAAGCACCTGTGTGTAAGGTTCCGATTCCATCATTCAGGGTATTCAGTCCTGCAATCAGATCACCTTTTTTACTGTTCAGCGTACCGATCCCCTCTGCCAGTTCCCCCATTTTTTCATTTACGGTGCCCGTTCCGTCCTTTAAAACCTTGCAGGCATCCTGCAGCGTCTTGACTCCTTTTTGGAGATCTCCGCTGCCATCTACCAGCTTTTCAGATGCAGACTTCATATCTTCCAGGGCATCCTTTAGTTCGTCAAGGCTGTCAGCCTTATCCAGTCCGAACTCTGACAGGGTATCTGCAGAAGCTGCCGTAGCGGTCATTGCCAGTGTAAAATCCGTTGCATCAGCCGTTACATCAAAGGAATCCGGCAAGTCAATATCTTTTCCAAAATCGGTGTCCTTCAGTTTCAGGGAATCCGACAATCCCGGGAATCCCATGCCAATCACGATATTCTTACTTCCATCGGAGATTACCTTTCCGCCCGTAACCTTTACATTGGTAAAATTGGCTGTGGGAAGAATGATGCCGGTCACCATGGTAAATGGTGTATACACTTCTCCTTCTTTTGACTGGTTGATATAGGCAAAATGGATTCTGACCTTTCCGCTCTTTCCAGCCAGATCATCAGGACTGATTTCTTTTTCATCCAGATAATATGTCACCTTCACTTCTACCGGAAGGGGTTTATCCGTCTCACCCTGATAATAGATGTCATTTCCGTTTGCTTCCCAGGTAAGGCTGCTTCCATCCTGCTTAAAAGCTTCATCACCTTTCACATTTTTAATATTCTTCAGGTCTGAGGAATCCTGTATTTCCACATCCGTACCAGAGTTTTTCAGCCAGTCGCTGACAATTACCTTGTCGGTACTTCCATCTGCTTTCGCTTTTACATAAACAGTTTCCTCTTTATCAACATCCTGCTTTGTCTCTTTCTGATTTGCCTCTGTCTGGTTTTCTGCCTTTTCCGTTTCCTGATTGCCACTCTTTCGTCCGGCAGCATTATCGGAAGCATATACCACACCTGCATCCAGGCAGCAGGTGCTCCCTGCTACCATCACCGCAAGACCGGCTGCTAATGTTTTCTTCAACACTCTATTCTTATTCATGATTCATATCCTCCTCATTTTATTTTTGCTTTTTCGGTTTAAATCCAATGGACGTGTTTACAATGATTTTGTCAAATACAACAAACATGGCCGGCAGTACCAGGATAACCACTACCGTACTGATAATGGCGCCTCTGGAGAGCAGCGTGCAAATGGAGCTGATCATATCAATCTTGGAATAAAGCCCCACCCCGAAGGTAGCGGCAAAAAAGCTGAAACCACTGATTAATATAGATTTCATGGATGACTGGTGAGCCGTCCGGATTGCATCCATTTTTCCGGCTCCCCTGCTTCTCTCCCTCTGGTATTTGCTGGTCATCAATATGGCATAGTCAACCGTGGCACCCAGTTGTATCGTCCCAATTACAATGCTCGCCACAAAAGGAAGGGTAATTCCTGCATAATAGGGAATCGCCATATTTACAAAAATTGCAAATTCAATAACCGATACCAGAATTACCGGAAGGGTAATGGATTTAAATACAATCATAATAATTACAAAGATCGCTGCGATGGATGCAATATTTACATTTTTCAAATCTACATCGGTTACATCCGCCAAATCTTTTGTAAGGGGTGCTTCACCGATTACCATGGATTCCGGGCTGTATTTTTTTACAATTTCATTTACACCTGCAATCTGCTTATTTACCTCATCCGTTGCCGTCTTATAATCCGAACAGATAAACTGGACCTCATAATGGTCACTTTTCAGCATACTCTTGATATCATCCGGAATCATATCATCCGGAACTCCTGCCCCTACAAAGGAATCCATGCCAAGCGCCCATTTGACTCCCGCCACATTTTCTATCTCATCCAGCATTTCCTGCTTTCCTTTTGCATCCAGCCCGTTCTTCAGAAGCACCATATAAACGTTATTCATATGGAATTCGTCGCCCAGCTTTTCATTTGCAACGGAACTCTCTAGATCCTGGGGAAGTGATTTGTCAATATTGTAATACACCTCCGTATGGGCATTTCCGTAAGCGGCTGGAATGATTAAAATGAGAAACAATACCATCCAGATCCGGTAATGCCTGGTGATAAACGCTGAAATCTTATCAAGGCTTGGAATCAGGGATTTATGCTTTGTCTTATCAATGGGTTTATCAAATATTAAGATCAGGGAAGGCAGCAGTGTAACACAGCAGATCACACCAATGATCACCCCTTTTGACATAACAATACCGATATCCCGTCCAAGGGAAAATGTCATAAAACAAAGTGCCACAAACCCGGCGATGGTGGTAATAGAACTGCCTGCTACAGATTTAAACGTATTTGAGATGGCGTGTGCCATTGCGCGGTTCTTATCACCTTCAAACCGTATCTTATTTTCCTCATAAGTATTTAACAGGAAAATGGAGTAATCCATGGTAACCCCCAGCTGTAATACCGCCGTCAGCGCCTGGGTAATATAAGAAATCTCTCCAAGGAATACATTACTGCCCAGATTATAGACAATCGCTACCCCGATGCTGAACAGAAACAGTATCGGAACCACGAAGGATTCCATTGTCAGACATAATACAAACAGAGAAAGAAGCGCTGCAATAACCACATAAACCGGCATTTCCTGCAGTGACAGATTCTTAATATCCGTAACCACACCGGACATGCCGCTGATAAAGCACTGTTTGGAACAGAGGGTACGCATATCGCTTATTGCCTTCATTGTATGATCTGCAGAAGTAGTATCATCAAACAGCGCAATCATCATTGTGGCATTTCCCTGGTTAAATGCCTCCCGAATACTGTCCGGCAGCATCTCTATGGGAAAAGTAATATCCATTATACTGTCATACCAGAGTACATCCTTCACATGCTCTACATTCTTAATCTCTTCCTTCAGCTTCACCACATCTTTGGGTTCCATGTCTTCCACAATCACCATGGAAAATGCACCCATGCCAAATTCATCTACCATGATATCCTGCCCTTTTACTGTTTCCAGATTATTTGGCAGGTAACTCAGAATATCGTAATTGATTCTGGTGTGAAGATAGCCAAACCCTGCCGGTATCAACAGCAGAAGGGATAAGATAAAGATAGGGATTCGAAACTTTACAATCTTTTTGCCAATCTTAATCATCATCTTTTTACATCTCCTTCTTTCACAAAAATGACCACTAGTCATTTGCTTTCAAACATGTTATACTATAAAAGTGACTATTAGTCAATCTTTTGTACATAAATTTTACAATTCTTTTAGAAATAGAATTTGTCCCATTGACTTTTAGTCATTTCTATAGAATAATGATTGTAATACTTCTATGCGAAGGAGATGATTTTCATGAGTAAATTAGAGAGCAACAAAAAGCAAAAAAAAGATGCCCTGTTAAACACCGCCTTTGATCTTTTCATCACAAAGGGTATTCAAAAGACATCGATTGCCGACATTGTAGAAAAGGCCGGTGTAGCTAAGGGAACCTTTTATTTGTATTTTACGGATAAATATGACCTGCGCAACAAACTAATATCCCATAAGGCAAATCAGCTGTTAAGTTCTTCCTACGAAGAAATGAAAACGAAGAATTTTGAAGCCTTTGAAGAACAGATGATTTTTATGGTAGACAACATTATTAACCACCTGATTGCAGACAAATCCCTGCTGTTCTTAATTGCCAAGCATTTAAGCTGGGGAATTTTTAAAAATGCCATGACAAGGATGGATAACGATTACGATAAAAATGTATATGAACTCTACGAACAGATTCTGGCTGAGTCAGGGCGAACCTTTGAGGAGCCTGAAATCATGATTTATATGATTATTGAACTGGTAAGCGGCAGCATTTACAGTCCCATCTTATATGACCAGCCGGCTCCCATCGAGGTGATAAAACCATTCATTTATGATGACATCCGCCATATTATCGGAAAACACAGCAAATAAAAAAGCGATAATGTTTTATCGCTTTTTTTATTTGCTGTATTCGTACTCCGCTGACTGACGAAAAACGGCAGATGGCAAAATAGGCAGTGCTGTCACTATTGTTACTGTCCGGATGCAGTACTAGACCGGCAATGCCGCCTCTTTGCTATCCAGTATACTCATAAACTCTTCTCCGGTGATCGTTTCCTGGTCATAGAGGTGTTTTGCAAGTTCATGCAGCTTATCCATATTTTCTTCAATAATTCTACGTGCCTTTTCGTGCTGTGCCCGGACCACTTCCACAACCTTTTTGTCCACCACTGCTGCTGTATCATTGGAACACATAAGTGAAGTATCTCCGCCCAGGTATTGATTCTGCACCGTTTCCAATGCCACCATATCAAACTCATCCGACATACCGAATCTGGTAATCATTGCCCTGGCAAGCTTTGTTGTCTGCTCAATATCATTGGAAGCTCCCGTGCTCACTGAATGGAACACCAGCTCCTCTGCTACACGTCCGCCTGTTAAGGTTGCAATTTTATTTTCGATTTCCGCCTTTGTCATCAGGTTGTGTTCCCCTTCATCCACCTGCATCGTGTACCCAAGTGCACCGGATGTTCTGGGAATAATAGTAATTTTGGTAACGGGCGCCGAGTGGTTCTGCTTTGCCGCAACCAGCGCATGACCGATTTCATGGTATGATACGATCAGCTTTTCCTTATCGGACAATACCTTATTCTTCTTCTGGTATCCTGCAATGACCACCTCCACGCTTTCCTCCAGATCTCTCTGGCTGACAAACTTTCTGCCATCCCTCACCGCCCGGAGTGCTCCTTCATTGATCATATTGGCAAGCTCAGCGCCGGACGCTCCCGATGCCATTCTGGCAATGGCGTTAAAATCCACATCATCTGATATTTTAATTTTCCTGGCATGTACTTTCAGGATATCTTCACGGCCTTTCAGATCCGGAAGCTCCACCGGAACTCTTCGGTCAAAACGTCCCGGTCTTAAAAGAGCAGGATCCAGAGAATCCGGTCTGTTCGTTGCCGCCAGAATGATAACGCCTTTTCTGCCGTCAAATCCATCCATTTCGGTAAGAAGCTGATTTAAAGTCTGTTCTCTTTCATCATTTCCGCCGATCCCGCCGTTATCACGTTTTTTACCAATGGTATCTATTTCATCAATAAAAACGATACACGGTGCTTTCTCACTTGCCTGTTTAAAAAGGTCACGGACTTTTGCCGCTCCCATACCTACAAACATTTCCACAAATTCCGAACCGGATATGGAGAAAAACGGCACACTGGCTTCACCTGCAACGGCTTTTGCCAGCAGTGTCTTACCGGTTCCCGGAGGTCCTACCAGCAGTGCACCCTTTGGCATGGTTGCACCAATCTCCGTATACTTACCGGGATTATGCAGAAAGTCTACGATCTCTGTCAGAATTTCTTTGGCTTCATCCTCACCTGCAACATCTGCGAATTTAATGCCCGTAGTGGATTCTACATACACCTTGGCATTGCTTTTTCCAAAGGTCATGGCATTACCCATGCCTCCTCCCGCGCCAACCTTGCCCATCATCTTTTTAATAAAGAACGTTCCGATTCCATAGAGCAGTGCGATCGGCAAAATCCAGGTGAGCAGAAAACTGAGAATCGGTGACATCTGCTGAACAATTTCCTGGGAGAACTTGGCACCGGAACTGTACAGACGGTCAACCAGCTGGGGATCATACATGGCACCTGTCTTGTAATAATTTGGCTTTTCTGCATTATCGGAAAATAAAATTTCGTCACTGGATACTTCCACTTCTTTGATCTGCTTGTTATTCATCATCTCTATAAAGGTTCCGTAATCCACTTCCTGTACTTTTGGTGACAGCAGTTTTGGAAACAAAAGCCCATTTAATAAAAATATGACAACAACGGCAATCACATAATAAAAAATAAGAGGCTTTTTAGACGGCTTTACTTCTTTCATAATCCTTTCCTCCTTATCTGATATAAAAGACCGCATGACAGTCTTTTATGTAGGTTAATATTGAATATATAGACTATCTTAGGATAAGAAATCTGAATTGTCAACGAAGCAAGTGTTAAATATTCATAAATAATTCAGAAAATCCAGCCCTTCTCTTTCACTTTTAAATACGCAAAAGGGATGGATGCCTGTCCGATATGAAGGCTTCCATCCCGCAGATACGTTTAACGTTATTATTTCTCTCCGGATAACATTTCATTCAATTGTTCTTCAGAAATCACCGGTATTCCCAGATCCTGTGCTTTCGTCAGCTTGCTTCCGGCATTTTCGCCTGCCAGAACATAAGATGTTTTTTTAGAAACAGAACCTGAGACTTTTCCTCCGTGCTTCTGAATCAGTTCACTTGCCTCGGTTCTTCCCAGTGTGGGAAGTGTCCCCGTAACCACAAAAGTCATGCCAGCAAACAGATCATCTCCGTCCTCTTCTTCTGCAGTCATATTCACACCGTATTCCCGCAGCCTCTCCATCACTTCCTGGTTGACCGGATCTTCAAAGAACCGGCGGATGGATACGGCACTGATCTCCCCTATATCGGAGACTGCAACCAGTTCCTCCAAAGTTGCCTCTTTTAAACGGTCTATAGAACCAAAATGACGCATTAATTCCCTTGCCGTTGCCTTTCCTACATTGGCAATCCCAAGACCGGAAAGCAGGCGCTGAGGCTCATTCTTTTTCGCTTCTTCAATCATCGCCAGTAATTTATCCGTATTTTTTTCTTTTCCAATAATTCCGGCTTCGATCATTTCGTCCCTGTGTTTTTTAAGCACAAAAATATCCGCCACATTTTTCAGATACCCCTGACGAACCAGTTCGATAATATAACTTTCCCCAAATCCTTTGATATCCATGGCATCCCTGCCCACAAAGTTAATGATATGCCGCTCCAGCTGTGCCGGACAGTTAGCACCGGTACATTTAATATCTGCCGTATCTTTTTCCCGGACTGCTGGTGAACCGCATACCGGACAGACTTCCGGAAGAACATATCGGCTGGCGCCTTCCGGCCGTTTTTCTTTTACCACATATTTAATCTTGGGTATAATTTCTCCGGATTTATAAACAACGATGGAATCTCCTATCCGGATGTCCAGTTCATCGATAAAGTCCTGGTTGTGCAGCGTTGCCCTTGCCACACTGGTTCCGCATAATCTCACTGGTTCAAAGATCGCAGTAGGGGTGATCCTTCCGGTTCTTCCCACCGAGAGTTCAATTTCCTGCAGTACGGTTTCTTTTTCTTCCGGAGGATATTTGTAAGCCACCGCCCACCTTGGCACTTTTGAGGTGCTGCCCAGGGTTTCCCGGTCAGATAGCCGGTTGATTTTCACAACTGCTCCATCAATGTCGTAAGCCAGCGATCCTCGCAGCTCACCTATTTTCTCAATGGCTGCCCAGACTTCTTCCCCAGTATGGCAGATGGTATATTGGTCGATAACCTTAATACCATTGCTTTTCAGATATTCGTATCCTTCCGTGTGGGTTTCAAATGTCCTGCCCTGGGTTTCCTGAATGTTAAAGATAAACATGGAAAGATTCCGTTCCTTCGTCACCTTGCTCTCTAACTGCCGCAATGTACCCGCCGCGCAGTTTCTTGGGTTGGCAAACGGCTTCTTGCCCAGTAGTTCCTGCTTTTCATTCACTTCATCAAAAGCGGCGTTAGTCATATAAACTTCTCCGCGGATTTCCAGATAGGGAATGGGATGTTTCAGCTTTTTCTTTACATCCTTGATTACCCTGGCATTTTCCGTTACGTCTTCTCCCTGGGTAACACCGTCACCCCTGGTTATCGCTGTAGTGAGGACACCATCCGTATAACGCAGTGCCATGGACAGACCATCGATTTTTGTCTCTACCACAAATTCCGGATCCTGAAGCTGCTGCCTCATATCCTCTACAAACTGGATTACTTCTTCTTTGGAAAAGACATCCTGAAGGCTTAACATAGGGACTCTGTGCTTCACCAGAACACCGGCTTCCCTTTTTGCGCTGCCCCCCACTTTCTGGGTAGGGGAATCCGGGGTTACCAGTTCCGGATGTTCCTGCTCAATCTGCTTTAACTCCTGCATCAGCTGGTCGTATTCATAGTCGGTAATCTCCGGTGCATCCATGTTGTAATAACGGTCTGCATGGTAATTGAGCTGTTCTTTAAGTTCATCAATTCTCTGTTTCATTTTATAGCCTCTCTTTACTGATTCTAAATTCTTCCGCAATGCGCTTCTATGATCCCAGCCTGCTTTCATATTCCGGTCCATTGCTGGAATCCTGAATCAACCGGTAAAGTTCTTCAATTTCTTTATTCGTCAGTTTACGGTATGTGCCTGCCTTCAGATGTCCCAGATGAATATTCATAATACGCACCCTTACAAGCCGGGTCACTTTGTATCCCAGTGCCTCACACATCCTTCGTATCTGGCGGTTAAGTCCCTGGGTCAAAATAATGCGAAATTGCTTTTCACCCATCTTCTCCACCCGGCATGGTCTGGTCACCGTATTTAAAATGGGAACTCCCTTCTCCATTTGCCGTATAAACTCATCCGTAACCGGGCGGTTCACCTTTACTTCGTATTCCTTTTCATGATAATTTCCCGCACGCATAATTTTATTCAGGATTTCTCCATTATTTGTCATCAGCAGCAGACCTTCAGAATCCTTATCCAACCTTCCAATCGAAAAAATACGCTTGGGATAATGCAAAAACTCCTCGATATTATTGCTTCCCCATTTTTTCTCTGAGGTACAGATAATCCCTACGGGCTTGTTGACAGCCAGCAGGATCATCTCTTCCTCCCTGCTCACTGGTTTTCCATTAACCCGGATATCCTGAATGGGTAAAACCTTCAGACCCATGGCTGCAGTCTGCCCGTCCACGGTTACCCTGCCCTGTTCAATCAGTCTGTCCGCTTCTCTTCTGGAACACACACCTGATTCAGCCAGATATTTGTTCAGCCGGACCGGTTCCTTCTTATCTTTCCCTGAAAATTCTTCCTGCATCCTATTTTTCATAAATAATCTAAAGCCTGCTTTCTTTCACTTAATTACATGTCCTCACTATTATATGGTAATTCGAAATGAACTGCAAGCAAGATTTATGAAATCATTTACCGATGTTCAAATTCAATTTTCAGCATATCTTTTTCATATTTTGCACCAGCCACTTCGTACTCCCGCAGTTTTGGCGGAAGTATCAGGTTCCGTCGTTCATTCTTTATGGTTAGTGCAAGTTCCTCTCCTTTTTGTTCCAGTTCCAATTCCTGTTTATCCACAAATGGAAGTGCAATTTTTAAACAGTATTTCTCCTGCACCTTTTCCAGTACAAAGATACTCTGAACTGCCAGAACAGCCGCTGGGTCCGTATCCCGGTACACCATATCCGCAGCCACTTTAAGCCTTTCCACCGTTCGTAACTCATGCTTTAAAAATTCCATTTCAAAAACCGGAATGTCAAAGAAACTCTGCCTGATATCCTGAAGGCTGTTCTGCTGATTCTCTATCCATTGATTAAAGTATCCCTCTAAAGAGGACTTGGGATACACTTTATTTACTATAATAGCATCCACATTATAATCATACATATGAAGATACGCAAAATTTCTTTTCGCTTCTTTCACCACTATTTTTTCCGGTGTCGTAACGATGCGAAGGCTTAAAACATCCTTATCGGACATCAGATCCTGCAATTGTTCTATTTTGCTGCACAGGATCTCTACCTCATCAAAAAGCGTGTCTTTTGGCATAGGGATCTTCATGGTTTTTTCAACCAGCGGTCCTGCAACTTTTAATGCCTTTCTTTTCATAGGCATGATTTTCCCTAATAAATAACCAAACATTTCCGGAAATTTTAACAGCGAAATGGTTTCTCCGGTAGGTGCACAGTCTACAATCAGCACATCATAATTCTGAGCCTCGTAAATATCCAGAATTTTAAACAGCGAAAACAGTTCTTCAAATCCCGGAAAAATCAGCAGTTCCTCTGCTTCTATACTCTCCCCGGATCTGGAAGTCAGCAGTTTTTTCAGATAATCCTTGATATTTCCCCATGCATGCTCACTTTCTGCTACCGCATCAATTTCCATGGCATACAAATGCTCTGTGATTTCCAGAGGTTCATTTCCAAGCTTTCGGTCAAAGGAGTCTCCCAGGCTGTGCGCCTGGTCAGTACTCATAATCAACACCCGTTTTCCGCTTTCCGCAATTTTGCAGGCAGTCACCGCCGCAATACTGGTCTTGCCTACACCGCCTTTGCCCGTATATAATAATATTCTCATGTCAGACCCTCCTACTCAATCGTTACTTTCTTCGTCCGTTTTGTCTGTTGGGATCTCCCTGTAGAAGCTGTTCCTGCACTGATATCCCCTTTTTCAGTTTTACTCCTGCGGCTTCCTTCATCTTCTTCCGTATAAGATGCCGATCCTGTTTCTCTTTTTCCAGCCAGGTAGATTTCTACCGCGCACTCTTTTAACCAATCTCCGGCACCTGCCCTCCAGTTTTGCATACGCTCATTTATTTCATCCGGCAATAATTCCTGAAATGCTTCCATTTCCAATTTCTTTGCCTGGACCATTTTCGTTATAAAAGTTTTATTCATCTTCGTCCTCCTTTACGAACTGTATTACCAGCGACTGATCCCTCATCTTTGCAGACTGTACAGAATATCCCCGCAGAGAAGAAGGCATAGGAATGGCTCTTTTAAAGTTCCCGATCTTCACAATCAGATCCCGTCCGGCTTCATGCATTACGATATCCTCTTTGTTCACACAGGGTAGATATACCTTAAGCAGATAACCGTCTTCCGTCTTTTCATAGACTTCATTGGGAATAATCCGCTTCACTGCAAAGAGGTCTTCCTCCTGCAGCGCATCCTCGCATACCCGATCCAGAGATGTCAGCCCGTTTAAATCAATATCGTACCATTTAATGGAATACACCGGAACACCACGGAAGACTTCTTCTAACTCCGTGATATACTGCTGTTGAATCATCAGCCATTCATCAAAAAAAGGATTATCCATATCTGCCGGCAAAACCCGGTTCATATAAAGCCCATCCACATTAAAATTGTAAAGATTCAAATACATATAGTTTCTCTTTGTCTCTTCCACAACCATCTTTTCCGGAATTGCCACAAGGCGGATGCTGCATACCTCGCGGTTTTTGATCAGATTCTGTAATTCTGCCAGTTTCAGATACATTCTCTCAATATCATTCATAGCCTTTGTGTCCGGAAGCTGAATCTGAAAAAACTTTTTCGATACCGGCCGCATCACCTTCATTGCCACTTTTCCAAGTGGAAACAATTTTTCCATATACCAGGAAAGCAGTTCGGGAAATTTTAACAGGGACAATGTCTCTCCGGTAGGCGCGCAGTCTACGATAACCAGGTCATATTTCTTCTGATTATAAATTTCCTGTATTTTTAACAGTGAGAATAATTCTTCGATTCCCGGTATCATATCCAGACCGTCCATTATATTTTCTTCCCCGCTGCCTCCAGGGAGCATTTGTGCAAAGGCATTCATCATAGATGAAAAATCATGCTCCATTTCATATGTGGGATCAATTTCTAACGCATATAAATGATCAGCTACCTGCTTTTCCTCTTTTCCCAGAGACTGCTCAAATAAATCGCTGAGGTTATGCGCCATATCCGTGCTGACAATTAATGTTTTTTTCCCTTCCTTTGATGCTTTTCTGGCGTGTGCTGCTGCAACACTGGTCTTGCCTACTCCGCCTTTACCTGTAAAAATTATGATTCGATTCATAAATCTCCTTTCCCGGATAAGAACTGTCCGGTTAAATTTATATTTTTTTGTTCATCATGTTTTCGTGTATAACATGCATTCCGGCACATCACGCTACTTGTACATCATACTTTTTGCACATTATATGTTCTGCATATTTTACGTTCTGCATATTTTACGTTCTGCACATTATACGTTCTGCACATTATACGTTCTGCATATCATGTTCTCAAGTTATCATCTTTAAGTCCCTTCGTTAGTTCTTTATTCGAATTATTCGAGATTCGAACTATTTATTATTTTTAAACAGAGCCATAAAGCTCTGTCAAAATCATACATTTCTACTCTATTTCTACTCTATTTCAATCTTGCGTACTTTTTTTATCTTTGCCTGCTCACCAGATTTCTCCCTCTGATTCAATACCGCAAATACCTTATCCGCCATACCAAACAGCGTTTTCTTCTCCTCGTCCGAAAATGTCTCCATGACTCTGGTAAAATAACTTCCCAGATCCATCATTTCATGATGCATGAATTCTGATCCATCTTCCGAGAGTGATATGGTTACAACCCGCTTATCCTGCTCACTTCTCTCTCTGCGTACCAGATGCTTTTTTTCCAGACGGCTGATCACTCCGGTAACCGTGTTCAATGGAATATTCATATATTCTGCTATTTCACTCATATTAACCCGTTTCTGGCGATAAACAAACAACAAAGCAAAGATTTCATTCTTCGTGCAGTTTAAAAACAGATCAAACTTTTGTTCCGGATAAAAAATGAATTTGCATTTATCCATAATTTCAAATACCATTTCCTCTACGGATGCTGGAAATTCGTTCATAGGTAATCACTCCTTTACTTCGTTCTTCGAAGTATATTTTAATTCTACTCTCGAAGTAATAATTTGTCAAGAATTTTGTATTCCAAATTTCTTTTCTGTGCTATAGTATACATAACGACGCTAAAGGAGGCCTCTTTATATGAAAGAAACCATATATACCATTCCTCTGATGGATGCATTTAATGCCAAAGACGAATGTCCATTCTGCTTTATAGAAAGAAACCTGGAACAGCATGCCATTTCATTTATTCTCGGCTCAGCCTATATGGAAGATGACGTGCGTATGGAAACGGACAAGATCGGATTCTGCCGCCATCACTACAAAATGATGTTTGACTACGGCAACCGCCTTGGAAGTGCTCTGATACTAAGCACCCATTTTCACAAATTAAATGAAGAACTGCAGGCACAGATCAAAGCATTTACGCCGGGTAAATCTTCCATGTTAAAACGCATCAAGAAGACAGCCATCGAACCTGAAATCCGAAAAACGAACATTGGTGCCTGGATTACCGAAAAGGAAAATGAATGCTATGTATGCAATCATTTTAACGATAATTATAACCGCTATCTGGATACCTTTTTTGAAATGTTAAAAAACAATCCGGATTTCATAGAGATTGTAAAAAACAGCAAAGGCTTCTGTCTCCATCACTTTGCAGATGTCATCGAGACTGCAGAAGATAAACTGAATGAAAAACAAAAAAATCTCTATTATCCCATGCTTTTTAAGCTCATGGAGGAAAATATGAAACGTCTGGAAGAAGAGGTAACCTGGTTTACTGCCAAATACGATTACCTGAATAAAGACAAAGACTGGGGCAACTCCCGGGACAGCGTTCAAAGATGTATGCAGAAACTGGGCGGCGGCTATCCTGCGGATCCTGTCTTCCAAAGTGATAAATAATCCGGCTGGAAAATCTTCGCTCACTTCATTATATTTCAATAAATATCAAAAAGGGCATTTGGAAAATTCTCCAAATACCCTTTTTTAAGCAGTGCTATTTGTAATTCTAAAATATAATCAGGAATCCATCGTTTGTCGCGATTCTCCTCTTTCTTATGTAGATCTCAAGTAGTCCTTATGTAGATCTTATGTAATATCTCATTTAGACCTTATGTATATCTCATGTAGACCTTATGTAAAACTCGTGTATATCTTATCTCACGAATTTTATGTATGATCAAACTTATGAATGAGTAATCGCATAATCATAAATAGCCTGATAGGTATCATTATCGTAATGAACGCCATCTGCCGTACCATATCCATTGGTCTTTAAGTATGAATAGGTATCAATATAAATATTGGGGAATGCTGCGCTTAACTGTTTATTAAATGCTGTAACATACTTATTCTTTACTAAATATCCAGCGGATGATGCAATTTTGTCATTAATCGGATTTACAGACATCATATAAAATTTCGTATTTGGATAACTTGCAATCAAATTCTGGTATACGCTGATGTACTGCAATACCGTATTGCCTGCGCAATCATTAACGCCCAGATTAAATACTACTTTTACATAAGGGTTTGTATCCAGTTTCTTCTTAAGCTGTGTAAGCCCGGAAGAGATCAGCCAGTTATAGCCTTCACCCACTTTAGCGATATACTGTGCATTACCACCCTTTGAGCCAATTATATTTTCCATTCCGACTGTTCTGGAATCGCCTACAAAAATATATGTATTATACTGCTTTACTCCGGAACTGCCTGCGTTCTCATTCGGGCCCTGGTTTGTCTGGCCGGAACTTCCTTTGTCAGGATCCTGGTTTTCCGGAATTTGTGGTTCCACTGTTTTCTTACCGTCAGCTCCCACATAATACTTTCCTACCTTGCAGTTGACAGCCATCGTGCCGTCCTTTTGCAGGTAACGCCCACTTACCCAGCGTTTTTTCACCATCGCTCCCAAATTTGAGCTCTTTTTATCAAAATAATACTTTTTGCCGCCAATGGTATGCCAGCCGGTGTACATTGCACCTGTTGTTTTAGACAGATAATAACGTTTTCCGTTCACCGTCTTCCATCCTCTTACCAGTGCACCTTTTTTACTGCCTGTCTCATTTAAATAGTAATAAGACTTTTTGTACAGCTTCCAACCGGTTGTTACATATCCATTATTATCAAAAAAGTAGATCTTATTTTTTATCTTTATCCATTTATTTTTTGGATATGTACCGTTCTTATACTGAAACCAGCGTCCTGTGTAATTCTGTTTCCAGCTTCCTGATGTACTTTTAACTGTTTTTGCGTTTTTCACTACATTTATAGCAGCATCCGCTTTAATGGAGGGTACACTGCCTGCAAGTCCAAAAATTAATGCCAGTGTGAGTATGACAACTGAGATTTTGATCTTCTTCATTCTTTACCTCTCATGACCAATCATTTACTTGCTACCTGTACCACTATACCACAAAAAAATAGAAGTCTCAACTATTTTTTAAGAGAAACTTCTATTTTTTTACGAAATTATTAAGATTTTATTTAGTTTATTGCGCTTCTTTTTTGTTTTTGGAAATTAAATAATAGGGTATCGCCACAAATACAGCACCACCTATCATATTACCAATCGTTACCAAAGAGAGATTATAGAAATAACTGCCTATGGATATTGCGGCATCACCTTTATTCAATAAGCCTACGCCAATAATACTCATATTTGCAATACTATGTTCGCAGCTGCATATCATAAATACGTAAATGCACCAAAAAACCATAATCAGTTTTGCTACTTCATTTTTTAATTTGATACTACACCATACTGCCAGACAAACCAAAATATTACACAGAATACCTCTTGTCAGCAGTTCTACCGGTCCAAGTCCTACTTTCGTTGCTGCGGTAGAAGCAAACATTTCCCCAACTGCTCCCTTGGGCACACCGGTCAGCTGAAAAACAAAAACTGATGCGATCGACCCCAGGAAGTTACCAATATAACATATAATCCATAGTTTAATTGTATTACCCCATGTTACAACTTTATTAAGAGATGCAGAGGTCATTACAAAATTATTACCTGTGAACAATTCTGCTCCGGCTGCTACCACCAGACTTAAAGCCGCTGCAAATGAGAAAGCCATTACGGCCTTCATCATCGGATCTCCCGCTTCTTTCAGAGGCGTTCCCATAACAAAGGTTACAAAGGAACCAAATGAAATGAACATTCCAGCTACCATCGAGGAAATAAAATATCCAAGAGGATTATTTTTCAACAATCCATATTTTGCCTTTCCTGAATTACAAACCGCTTGAAATTCTTCCTGAAACATAACAAATACCTCCTCTTTCCTTTTGATCCTTTTAATGCAGGACAGGTCCCCACCTGCCCTGCATTAATTTAATTAGAACAATCCGGAAATCTTTCCTGTCTCGTCTACGTCGATTCTTTCTGCTGCAGGTACTTTTGGAAGTCCTGGCATGGTCATGATCTCTCCGGTAAGAGCTACGATAAATCCTGCTCCTGCTGAGATCTTTAAGTTACGTACCGTTACTTCAAAGTCTGTCGGTGCGCCAAGCTTTGTCTGGTCATCTGTCAGGCTGTACTGTGTCTTAGCAACACAGATCGGGCATTTTCCAAATCCAAGGCCTTCCAGTTCTTTTGCCTGCTTCTGTGCATTTGCTGTAAGAACTGCTTTCTTTCCGCCATATACTTTCTGTACGATTGCATTTAATTTATCTTCGATGCTTCCCTCTAATTCATAGGAATAGTGGAATTCGCTTGGCTCTTCTACTAAACGGATAATTTCTTTTGCAAGTGCTTCGCCGCCTTCGCCGCCTTTTGCCCATACTTCAGAAAGTGCTACGTTTACGCCCAGCTCTTTACATTTTGCTTCAACCAGGTCTAATTCTGCCTTGGTATCTGTCGGGAATGCATTAATAGCTACTACGCATGGCAGTCCGTATACATTTTTAATATTGCTTACATGTTTCAGTAAGTTTGGCATACCTTTTTCCAGTGCTTCTAAGTTTTCGTTATTTAAGTCAGCCTTTGGAACGCCGCCATTGTATTTTAATGCACGTACAGTTGCTACGATTACAACTGCGGAAGGGGTAAGCCCAGCCATACGGCATTTGATATCCAGGAATTTCTCAGCGCCAAGGTCAGCACCAAATCCTGCTTCTGTGATTGCATAATCACCTAATTTTAATGCCATCTTCGTTGCGATTACAGAGTTACAGCCGTGTGCGATATTTGCAAATGGTCCGCCGTGTACGATTGCCGGCACATGTTCCAGTGTCTGAACCAGGTTTGGTTTCAGCGCATCTTTTAACAGTGCGGTCATCGCGCCCTGGGCATTTAAGTCACCAGCGGTTACCGGTTTCTGCTCTGCGATTTTTCCATATGTATATCCAACGATAATTTTGGAAAGTCTTTCTTTTAAATCTGTGATATCTTTAGCCAGACATAATACAGCCATGATTTCAGATGCAACGGTAATATCATATCCGTCTTCTCTTGGCATTCCGTTTGTCTTTCCGCCCAGTCCGTCAATTATATTACGAAGCTGGCGGTCATTCATATCCACACATCTTCTCCATGTGATCTTTCTTGGGTCGATGTTTAATGCATTGCCCTGGAAAATGTGGTTATCCAGCATTGCAGCCAGTAAGTTGTTCGCTGCACCGATTGCATGGAAATCCCCTGTAAAATGAAGATTGATGTCTTCCATTGGAACTACCTGTGCATAGCCGCCGCCTGCTGCGCCGCCCTTTACACCGAATACCGGTCCCAGAGATGGCTCACGAAGTGCTACCATAACGTTCTTGCCCAGTTTCTGTAAACCATCAGCCAGACCTACGGTGGTTGTGGTTTTACCTTCCCCTGCCGGAGTCGGATTGATCGCTGTTACCAGAACTAATTTTCCGTTCGGAGCATCACTTTCATTTAACAGATTGTAATCAATTTTAGCCTTGTATTTTCCGTATTGCTCAAGATATTTCTCGTCAATACCTGCTTTTGCTGCGATTTCTGTAATTGGGGACATAGTAGTCTCCTGTGCAATTTCGATGTCTGATTTGTAACCCATAGTTAAATATCTCCTTTCATATTAACCGCTTTTGCGGTGATTTACGTTATAAATTATACTACTGTCCCCGAAAGGACATGCGTCTGCCTGCCATTCTTAACCCATAAAAAAAGCAGTTGAATCATTTGCCACTCAGCAAATAACACAGCTGCCCAATATCGGGACTGCCTGCTATACTGCACAAAGAAATAGCATCTGACCATACACATTCTAAATAATATAGAAATAACAATACATCTTTTACGCAGTAGCGGGAGCGATCTTATAACGCGGAAGTCTCCTTCGTTCACCAAAAGCCTCCCCCTTTGGTGACACTTTACGTATAACATCTACTCTACTTGAACACATTATTCAATTGTTAATATAGAAAGAAATAAGTCATGCAGATTTCTTTCGGATCCGGATAGAATTTTTACACCAGAAGTGTATTAAAAAAGGGCAACATCATAGATAACAAATGCTGCCCAGACGGTCGACCTTATCATATAATTTTGATTTCCCTGTGGTACTCCACAACTATCCGTCAGTAATCAAAACCTTTGTTACGATATATATACTATAAAACAAAGTTAAAAATTTGTCAAGAATTTTGTGGATATTTCACATAAAAATGTTACAATTGATCTCCTTTATTGTTATATTCCATTTCAGGCTCAAATAGAACTACGCGGTTGCGGCCTTCTGCCTTTGCACGATAAAGTGCAATGTCCGCTTTCTGATACAGCGTTGTAAAGGTCGTGCCGTCTTTGGGGTACATAGATGCCCCGATACTGGCTGATATTTCAATATCTCCATTGACCCAGCGTGCAACCCTTTTGCGCAGAGTTTCCAGGCGTTTTGCAAGGGCATGGCTGCTTCCCACATTTTTCATGCAGATCACAAATTCATCCCCGCCAAGCCTTGCTATCACATCATCCGTCTTACCTGCACTTTTTAAAGTATAGGCAATTTCTTTTAATACCTGGTCGCCAATAATATGCCCGTAAGAATCATTGAGCATCTTAAAGTTGTCAATGTCCACCATTACAAATCCATGGTTATGGCGTTTTTCACTTTTCACTAACATCTTGGTCACTTTTTTCACAGCCTCCGCCCGGTTCAGAACACCGGTCAGATCGTCATTTTCCAGCCGGTACTGCAGCTGGAATTCCTCTTTCTTTTTCTCATCAATGTCGTTAAGCGCCACAAATGCAATTATATCCTTGGAATAAGGGTCCTGGATCAGCTGTATTTCTCCTCCCACCCAGAAGTAATTTCCTTCCGGGTTCAGGCGCCTGAATTCACAATGCAGAGTCTTCATTCCTTCGCAATAGCGTTTCATTAAGTAGGCATAAGAGAACATTTCCTTGTAAATGTCCTGATCTTCTTTATATATGAAGTGTTCCCATACATATGCGGCAGCTGCCGTAAAAGAAGTCCGGGCACTTTTGGGGATCTCCCCTCCCATAATACCCTTAATATACTCCACGGTATCTCTGGTAATATTATAGCGGTAATTCATCACATTTCCTGTAAGCTGGCTCTCATAAGAGCGCTTCCACCGTTCATGTTCGATCTCTTTTTCATGGGCTTTGGTCATGTCTTCCATAGATATGACCGCATAGCGTCCATCCTCTGAGAGGGTATAGTCATGGCGGAGCCAGACCTGCCGTTCCTGATCCGGATTCATTTTTACAATGGTCTCCGAAGACGGGATTCCCTCTTTCATTTTTTTGAAAAACGCCCGGTATTCTTCCTGGCTTTCCTCATCCACGATTCCTTCTGTTATGAATGTCTCCGGCATCTTTTCTACAACCTGGCGGTCAAAAAACGCAGCGGATTTTTCATACAAATATAATATTTCCTCATCCAGTTCATACCGTGCCGCCATTTTGTTTGTGTGTTCCCATACGATCAGACGATAGGTCTCTTCCTGCCAGTACAGTCCCTGGGCAGCATCTTTGCGAAGGGTAAAATCCAGGCAGATACACAGGATTGCACAGGAGCGTTCGCTGTCTCCTTTACACCGGAGCATAAACCAGCCCGTATCTCCATTTTTTTTCTTCATACGGACCTCCAGCTCCAAAGTTGCAGCCGGATTGCCGGGACAGAAACCAGCCATATTGCACATTTCTTCCCAGTCTTCCTCTAAGACCAGTTCCTTCATTGCAGACGGCAGATCCTGCCGCTCCACATAACCCATCATTGTAAGAAAAGAGGTATTCACATAGGTCAAAGACAGCGCCTCGTCTCCCAGAAACTCACAGACTCCTGCAGGAAGTATGTCATATTGCGCATAATCAACTGTCTCATTCATCATTTTGCCACATCTACTTTCTCTGTAAATTATGATCAGCTGCTGCCGGTTTATTTTACAGTGATTTTTATAAGTCTTTTAACGCCGTTGCATTTTACCGTAATATTTGCTCCCCCCCGTCGAAGTCCGGTTACGATACCCTTCCTGTTTACGGACGCCACTTTGGGACTTGAGGATTTATAAGTGATTTTTCCTTTTGGTACGGCAGTTGCTTTTATCGCAAACGTTTTATTCTTCTTTAATTGAACAGAAGTGTGCCGCAACTTTAGGGATGGTTCTTTTACGATTATTTTACAGGTTTTCTTTACTTTGTTTGCTGTCGCCGTAATATATGCGGTACCTTTTCGGATGGCGGTAACCTTCCCCTTTTTATCCACTTTTGCGATCCGGCTATTGCTGCTGTTCCAGCTGATTTTATTGCTGGCGCCCCGGATATCAGCCTTTAAAGTAACCGACGTTTTTCCGGCGGTATAAAGTACCGTGGAGGTTTTATTCAGACTGACTTTTGGTTTCTTTACCGTTACCTTGCAAACAGCACTTCTTTTTCCTGCTTTCGCCTTGATATCTGCTTCCCCAACACCTACGGCAGTAATCACACCATTTTTTACAGTTGCTATTTTTTTATTACTGCTGCTCCAGGTAATTTTCCTGGAATCTGTTGTATCCGATGGATAAAAGATTACTTTAATCTTGCTGGTCATCTTCGGTGTAAGCGTAAGTTTTTGCTTTGTCAGAGCAATGCGGTTCAGAGGGGATTTAACAGTAACCTTGCATATAGCGGTTAAATTCCCTGCCCTGGCAGTGATTACCGTGCTTCCCGCGCGCAGCCCCAAAACTTTTCCATTTTTGTCCACAGATGCTATTTTACTGTCTTTTGAGCTCCAGATTACTTTTTTATCAACCGTTGTGTCCTCCGGATAATATGAAACCAGCAGCCTGGATGTTCCATTTTTATTTAAGGTCAGCTTTGTTTTATTTAAGTTGATTCCCTCCAGCAATGTGACTCTGGGCTGGGGATTCGGTACCGATGCATTGGATGTAAATGCTTTAATTCGAACGCTATAGCCTTGCTGGTCCCCATCGTACCATGTATTCCCGTTCTTATTGCCCACGAAGCTCTGCCCTGCTTCCGTATGGTTTGTGATGTGCATATCACTGTATCTTGTATCTGACTTATCAATATTCAGCAGTACATTCGTCCCGCTTCGATTGGTAAATGTCATGACCACAGAGAATTTTTCCCCTTTATCCAAATGTACTTTTTCTTTCAGCGGAATGGTATAATAACCCGAATAAGATACATTTCCCGTTTGCTCGCTGGCAAAAACCGGCAGGCCGCTTGCAGGATTTGTTTTATCTCTGACGTTTCGATAGATCTGTATCTTATAAGAGAGGTTCGGTGTCTCACTCATAAAAGAAACTGCTTCCAGAATCTCTCCGTTCCCATTTGCAGAAGCCGTCTGATAGATGTTTCCGGCGCTGTATCCATTCTGTATCCTTACATAGCCATCATAAATGGTACCGTCATACTGGTAGATATGATCGTAATTATCCGCCGCTTCCCCTTCCATTACAAATGCATATGAGTCGCTTCGATTCAAATAATTGTCTTCATAAGAGATCCAGAAGTATCCCTGATCGCCCCAGGCACTGCCGTAACTGTTTTTCGCCAGCCAGGCTCCGTTATTGTTTGGCTTACATCCATCTGGAAAATTATCCTTGCTGTAGGTATCATTCCAGCCTACCAGAGTAACGGCATGATTCATATTCCCGTATCCCTGATAGTTATAGGCAGCAGTATTGCGGTTAAAATATGGTGACTCGTATACCAGCGAAATATAAGACGCACCATAATTTAAAATCCATTGCTTCAGGGTTGTGCGATCCCTCGTCCCAACCCATCTGGCATTTTGCAGATGTACTTTATCCTGATAGGCGATGGCACTATTTAAGGGACGGATGGATGCCGTATTTCTTGGATAAGCCGATACCGATTCATCTGCCGCTCCTGTCCAGCTGCTCATAGCCATCACAGCCCACTGGGCATTCCCGCCAAAATCCAGATATCCCTTGTCCACATTCTGTCTGAGGTAAATCTGTACCTGATCGCCTGCCGTATTCCCAAAGGAATCAGCTGTCCGATAATATGTAAAGTAACCCAGGTGCTGTTCAGACAAATCCAGTCCGGCACTCCATCCATCTTTTATTAAGGAAGCTTCCAGCGTCCCCTGGAATGCAAACGCCCAGCAGGCTCCCCAGGGATTCTGATCCTTTACCGAAGTAATATATCCGCTATTCCTGGAATCATAAACAGCCGGAAGCGCCATCCTTGCTCTGGGCGCCCCGCCACTCTCGCTTTCCGGTATATTGTAGGGTGTCAGTTCCTTTAATTCAGGCTCCATCTCCCTTTGAGCCTGAATTTCGTCTTCTGTGAGTGGACGTCCTTTGATATAATCCACTCCCCTGTCCACATTCTGGGAGGCATAAACCGTAACCGGGAACTGAAATAGCAAAATCATTATTCCCCAAAAAATAATCGCTTTCTTTTTTAACATATCTATCTCCACCTTGTTGCTTTTCCATGTATTCTATGCTAAACTTCTGTACATAATATTGATACCTTTGATATACAAACATTGATCTCAAGAGCGTGTTTTATCATACTTTCTGCAAGTACTATATTGCATAATGTTGCATAATGACTTTGAATAAAGTGCCTGATTTCTGTGTCATAGTTATATACAATACCGTACCAAAGTTGCAGGACAGATGATACAGCATGATCTGGAAAGGAGTGTAATTATCATGAACTTTACGTTTCAGAAAAATCAAATTTCCTTACACAATGCCACCAGTCAGAAGATGCTGGCTGAAGTTACTTTTCCTGATATAGACGATAATACCGTTGAAGTAAATCATACCTTCGTGGATGAATCCCTTCAGG
The DNA here is from genome assembly GCA_900540475.1 of uncultured Robinsoniella sp. GTDB lineage: Bacteria > Bacillota > Clostridia > Lachnospirales > Lachnospiraceae > Robinsoniella. The sequence continues at coordinate 213,354 of UQGG01000004.1, forward strand.
GACAGGGCATTGCCGGCCAGCTTATGCTGGCTCTTGCAGAACATCTCCGCTGTGAGAAGAAAAAAGCGGTGCTCACCTGCTCCTATGCCCAGCACTGGTTTTCCAAACATCCGGAATATAAGGATCTTCTAAAATAAAAATGACTTTCTATTAAAAAGATCTTTTTACGTGATTTTCACGAATTTACACAAGAACCGTTTCGCTCTCTAGAAACTGTTCAAATTCTTCAGGCGGCAGAGGAGTGGAAAAATAATAGCCCTGAATATAATCACAGTCCAGGCGCTTCAATATTTCATATTGATTCCTGCTTTCCACTCCTTCAGCCACAATTTGAAACTGCAGTCCCTTTGCTATCTCAATTACATTTTTCACAATCAGAAGGTAAACTTCTGATTCTGCTATCTTATCCACAAAACTTTTGTCTAATTTAATACTTTCTACGGGAAGGGTTCCGATATAGCTCAGGCTGGAATACCCCGTTCCAAAATCATCAATGGCAAACGATACTCCAAACTCGATTAATCTCCTCATAATATTTATGATATACTCAAAAGAATGAATAATAATGCTCTCGGTAACTTCCAGCTGGATCAGTGCCGAATCTATATCATACTTTTGAATTACATGTGTCACGTCTTCATAAAAGGTGCTTTTAGAAAATTGTACCGTAGACACATTCACGTTGATCTGGATGGGCGGCAGTCCTGCTTTCGCCCTTTTTGCAATCATCCTGCAGGCTTTTTCCAATACCAGAACCCCCAGCTGGTTAATCAATCCACTCTGTTCTGCAATGGGGATAAATTCTGTGGGTGATATCCATCCTAATTTTTCATCCTTTACCCGCAGCAGCGCTTCACATTTGTTAAATCTTCCGGATTCTATTTCATAGACAGGCTGGTAATAAACTTCAAAAGATTGTTCTGCTGCCTTTTCACGTATAATACCTGCTATCTGATTTTTTCTCTCCATCTGTATTTGTTCCGATTTCCTGAAATACAGCACTTCACTGGACTCGGTTTTCTTTGCTTTTGACAGCATGTATTCCGCATTGTGTATCACCATTTCAGGATTCAGGGCGTATTGTGGAAAATCAATTAAAACCACATCTATAAACAGTCGAAAATTCTCCCCTGTTTTATGTGCTTCATTATGAACTTCCCCAACAATTTTATCCCGGATCAGGCCGCACTGTTCCTCACAGGATGCCAGAAATGCAAATTTAGCACCCCCTACACGGTATACACGATCCTCCGGAAAGATCTCTGTGCATCTCTTCACAAGCATTTTCAGCAGTTCGTCGCCCTGCTGCCTTCCAAAAACAAGGTTATAATTATTAAAATTCTTCATATTCAAAATGCATACACAGCCGTTCTTTCCATTTTGAAACAGGACAGACAAATCTTCCATAAAAGCTGCCCTGTTTTTAATCCCAAGCTGCATATCCTTAAACACGGTATCTTTCAGCTGATTTTCATACACGATACGTTTGGAAATATCATATCCCGTAAACACAGCCACCGGCTTTGCATCCGATCCGATAACCCGGACACTGTCAATGCTCAGATATTTATTCAGTTTTTCATTATAGATCTCGATATTACGGCTGGGATGTTTCTCATTCAAATGCGGTATGGGGCAATGGCTGCAGGGTTTCTGATTATTCCAAAGTGCCTGGTAACAAAGATCGTTTTCCTGAATATCCGGCAGCATGTTGCGCAGCTCCTGATTAATAAAACTGATCCTGAAATCTTCCATTCCTACCGCATAAGCAGCTGCATGAATCCCATCCAAAACAGTCCTTGTCATGCGGATAGATTCTTTTACACTGGTAATGTCAACGCCGGTGCAGACAATGCACCTCCCCAGTTCCTCATCTTCATATTCCATGTAATCCAACTGCAGCCATTGATCCAGGCTGTCCATCCACATAACAGATCTCAGATTCTTTTTTCCATGTCCATTTTCCCTCACAGGACAATCAATACAGACCTCTTCACTTCCAAAAAACAGTTTATGGCAGGTAATGTCCTTTTCTAAATCCGGAAATTTCTCCCTCAACACTCTATTCGTATATAAAAACTGATGTGTATCACAACGTACCGCATAGACAAATGCATCCATATTATCTATAATACGTTCAGAATCCCACTTCACCATATATGCTTCTCCTTAAAATATCCGATTTTTATCTGCCATATGCCTACTAATTATAACATACTTACCTGTAATTGGGACATCCTTTTTCACAAAATCTCTTTTTCAATATCCAGTATTTTATCGGTCCAGCCCCTGTAAAATTTTTCCTCATGTGATACCAGGATGACACTTCCTTCAAATTTCACCAGGGCGTCTTTCAGCGCATCTTTGGCATCCTGATCCAGATGGTTGGTAGGTTCGTCCATAATCAGGAAATTACATGGTGATTGGAGAAGTCTGCAAAGCTTTACTTTAGACTGCTCACCGCCGCTTAAAGATTCTATCCCTCTAAGCACGTGTTCTTCTTTTACTCCACACCGTGCCAGTGCCTTACGCACTTCTTTATTTTTCATCGCTGGATACCAATCCGAAATAATCTGAAGCGGGGTTCTGTTTGGGTCTTCCCACCGCAGATCCTGTTCATAATATCCAATCTTTACCTGGTCTAAAAACCGGAAACCGCCTGCTAATTTAGGTATTTTTCCAATCAATGTCTTTAACAGCGTGGATTTTCCGATTCCGTTAAATCCGGTGATCACAAGCTTCTGTCCACCGTTTACAACAAAACTGATTTTAGACAACAGCGGATAATAATACCCAATTTCCAGATTGGAAACCGTAAGCGCCTTGCCAGGAGATATTTCCGTCTCCTGAAACTGTATCACAGGCTTGGTAGTAAAGCTTGGGGGTGCAATACGCTCCAGACGGTCCAGTTGTTTCTGCCTTCCCCTTGCCATTTTTGCATTTACTCCGGCTTTATTTTTTCGGATATACGCTTCCGTCTTTTCAATTTTCCGCTGCTGTGCATGATACTGACGGATATAATCCTCTCTGAGATGTACCTTCTGATCCAGGAACTTCAGGTAGCTTCCATTGTATTTACGCACCGTCCCAAACTCAATATCCAAAATTCCTGTAGTGACTTTCTCCAAAAATTCAAAATCATGAGATACCACCACATATGCCCCTTCAAAACTGCACAAATACTCAGACAGCCAATCTACATGCTCTTTATCCAGAAAGTTAGTCGGCTCATCCAAAAGCAAAACCTCCGGCTTAGCTAACAATAATTTTGCCAAAATTACCTTCGCCCGCTGTCCCCCGCTCAACTGTTCCAGCTGCTGATCCAGTCCGATGGCATCCAGTCCAAGTCCCGTAGCCACTTTGCCAATCTTACTTCCAATTTCATAAAATTCTGCTGTAACCAGCTGCTCCTGATACCTTCCTGCCCGGATCAGCAGCTCTTCCTTTTCCTCTTCTGCCCCTTCCTGATACAGCTTCTCCATTTTTTCTTCCATGGCATAGAGCTCTGCAAACGCCGTCTGCAGATATTCCATTATGGTCATATCCTGCCGGATCACCGCATACTGGTCAAGGTGCCCAATCTGAATCCCAGACTGCCACTTTACTTCTCCCTGGTCAGGCACAATCTCCCCCAGTAAAATTCGAATCAGGGTACTTTTTCCAGCCCCATTCTGTCCCACAACTCCAATGTGTTCCCCTTTAAATAAATGAAACTCCGCATTCTGGTACAATGCTTTTTCTGCAAAACTGTGTGTTAATTCTGTAACGTCTAATAAACTCATATCAATTCCTCTTTTCTAAATTAATAAATACTAAAAACTTGATTCCCGCACCAAAGCCAATTACCCTTGTGCTCTTTTCTAATTAATAAATACAAAAAAACAGAGAGACTGCACCTGTAAGGTACGGACCCTCTGTTTTGTCAACAAACTATTTTTCTGCAAAACAAAAGGCCAGGGACAAAGCAAAATGTCCCTGGCCAAATCTATCATTTCTCTCTTCAGCCGGCAAATAAGTACGCAAACCAAGCATAGCCAAAGCTACGCCTTGCAAAACTTTATCCACCGATGAAGATCCGGGTTTAAACCCTCTGATTAACCTCTGCACAATGCTTCACCGTTTTCATTTCCAGTTGTACAGAGTTAAGCTTCTCGACTAACTTTACGATTTTATTACTTATCATAATCATAATGAATTCCTTTCACAGATCATGCCCCTTTGGAAGGATGACATCTGTTTGTTCTATTGTATATATACCATATGAATTTGGGAGTGTCAATGAGTATTTAAAATTATCCAGATATTATAAAAAAATATCTTGACGAATCCTGTCAGATCAGGTTATAATACCAAAGGTTGTTAAGTAATATATTCTTAATCAATATGTTCTTAATGATATGCGGATATGGCGGAATTGGCAGACGCGCCAGATTTAGGTTCTGGTGGGAGACCGTGCAGGTTCAAGTCCTGTTATCCGCAGGATATGGAAAATGTGAGAATACCGTTGATTCCTTGTAGTTTGAGGGGTTGGCGGTGTTTTTGTTTTACTTGGAAGGTGGGGAATTTACAGGGCGTGTTGCATTTTTTCGGGGGTATGCAACCATTTATAGTAGTTTTTATCTGCTCAAATTAAATAAACCCACAAAGTTTAAAACATATTATGGAAATAAGAAGATAACTGAAGTACAGATTAAAACAACATATAATCTTAAAAAGTACATTAATAAAAATGTTATCGTTGCCAGACAGGTATGGGAAGGTATCGGTGCATATGATTTTAGAGAGATGATGTTAGGAGATATTTCGATTTATTAAATTATACCCTGCAGATAGGTGCAACCTAATAGATCGACCCTAAGGTGAAGTGATTTTTCACTTCGCCTTATTGGTTTAAATGATTAAACATATTATCGCAATCTCCTAAAAACGACTCTCTTGCAAATATGAACATAAAAAATCAGTATAAGAAAAAATTTGACAAATCCTCTCATCCATAATATACTAAAAGTGTATTATCAACTATGATAATATATTTGACTCATAGCCCAGATCCCACGTCTGGGCTATACCCGTTTGGTAAAAATGACGTTTCCAAAAATTGTTAAAAAAATTTGTAAATTTGAATTGCATTATTTGCCAAAATGTGCTAAAGTACTATTGTATTAGCGAACAGCTAATATATTTCATAACTCACACTTCGCAGCCCCCACACGCTGCGAAGTACTCCCTAATAGCCGACACTGATTGTCAGGGCTATTTTTTTATGCCCTTTTCTAGAAAAATCGCATATTGACATTTATTTCACAAAGGACTATATTAGACATGAAATGAATACAGGCGTTTCCCATCGTCGCAGAGACACCTGCAATAAGCAAGCGACGGAGAAAAGAGGCAGAAATGATGTTAAAATTAATGAGAGCACCAGCAAAATACGTGCAGGGACAGGATGCATTGTCTCAGGTATATGATGAAACTAAGGATTTGGGGAAATCCTTTTTATTTATTTGCAGCAGAAGCGGTCATAAGAACTGCCATGAAAAGATCGAAAACAGTTTCGCCGGGAAAAATGCAAATATTTTATTTGAAATCTTCGGCGGCGTCAGCTCTATTGGGGAAATTGAAAGAATGCAGGGTATTGTGAAAAAACAGAAGGTCGACTGCGTTGTAGGTGTCGGCGGCGGTTCCGCTATCGATACAGCGAAAGCAACCGCTTACTACGAAGGACTCCCGGTTGTGATCATCCCTACTGTAGCAGCTACGGATGCTCCCTGTACAGGACTTTCCGTTATTTATAATAATGATGGTACTTTTGCCAAATATATATTTTATCCAAAAAATCCGGATGCTGTAATCGTTGATACCGATGTTATCGCACATGCTCCCGTTAAATTCCTGATCGCAGGTATGGGCGATGCTTTAGGAACTTTCTTCGAGGCAAGAGCCTGTGAGAAAGCAAAGGCACCAAGCCTGGAGAACGGCGGTATCACTAAGTCTGCAATGGCTCTTTGCAAACTGTGTTACGAAACTCTCCTGGAAGACGGGTATAAAGCTTTGCGCGCTTGTGAAAATGGTGTTGTTACTCCTGCTGTAGAATCGATTATTGAAGCAACCACCTATCTGAGCGGTGTTGGAGCAGATAATGGCGGACTGGCAGTTTCCCATTCTGTATACAATGGTTTTACAGCGCTGGAAGAATGTGAAAAGGCAATGCATGGTTCTATTGTAGCTTTTGGAACCATTGCACAGTTAATATTAGAAAATGCATCCATGGATGAATTAGATGAAGTCATCGACTTCTGTGTAAGCGTAGGACTTCCCGTTACGCTTAAGGAAATCGGCGTGACCGATATGAATCGTGTACATATCGCTGCCGAAAAAGCCTGCGCCACTGGAGAAAGCATTCACAATATGATCGGTGATGTGACTCCCGCTCAATTGTTTGACGCATTAATTGCAGCCGATGTGATGGGTAAAGAATATCTGGGAGATTAAATACTATCTCATGCCAAAGGCCAGACAGCTGTCTGGCTTTTGGTCTTTTATATTATAAAAGAGTCGTAAAATCTTTTTATCTTACACTTTATCTTTCCATTCTTATCATTCTATGCTAAAATACCTTATACTTTTATGCAGTGACTTATCACAGCGCCACACTACAGAAGGAGCTTATATCATGTCGGCAAAATTTAAAATTATCCTATCCATGGCTGTTTTTGGAACACTGGGTATTTTTATTAAAAATATCCCCCTGTCTTCCGGAGAAATAGCCCTTTCCCGTGCTGTCATCGCAGCTTTTTCTATTTCGATGTATAAATTTGTAAAAAAAGAGAAGATCCCCTTTGTAGAAATTAAGAAGGATCTGCTGCTGCTGTTTTTCTCCGGAGCCGCAATGGGATTTAACTGGATTTTTTTGTTCCAATCCTATCGCTATACTACAGTTTCCATTGCTACTCTAAGTTATTATTTTGCTCCGGTAATTGTTATGGCGGTGTGCCCCATATTATTTCGTGAAAAACTAAGTCTCAGGCAAATTATATGTTTTGTGATGTCAACACTTGGTCTGGTGTTTGTTATTGACCCGGGGAAGCTTTTACCGGGCAGCAATCATTTTATAGGAATCTGCTTTGGACTTAGCGCTGCAGTGCTCTATGCCACTGTGATTATTTTAAATAAACTAATTATAAATGTAACCGGAATTGACCGCACACTGATCCAGTTTTTTGCCGCAATTATCATTCTTTTTCCTTATGTCTGCCTTACAGACGGGATTCATTTGTCTGCAGCCGGAACCTTTGGAATAGTAAATCTGATAATTGTCGGCATCGTCCATACCGGAATTACATACTGCCTCTATTTTTCTTCTCTAAAAGATTTAAAAGGACAGGAAGCAGCAATTTTAAGCTATACAGATCCGCTGACAGCGATTATTGTATCCGTATCTTTTCTGGGTGAAACCATCAGTTTGACGCAGATATTTGGAGGCATACTTATTTTAGGTTTTACTTTACTGAATGAAATCAAACCCCGTGTTTCGTAAATACCCATTTTCCTTCAATGCTTCAATGCTGATTCGATCCGTTTCAGTGCTTCCGCCAACTGGCTTCTGGGTATTCCAGCATTGAGTCGGAAATAACCCTTGCCTGTACCGCCAAAATGCTCTCCGGGATATATGGTCACTTTTGCTTTATTTAGAAGAAAGTCTTCTAATTCCTGGTGGGTCCACCCTAATTTTTCATAACCGATCCACACCAAAAATGTTCCTTCCGGTATCGTAACGGTAAAGCCCGGAAGTTTTTCATCTATAAATTGTTTTATATATCGCAGATTTTCATCCAGATATTCCTGCAGTTCTTCCAGCCATAAATCACATTTTGTATAGGCATTCTCCAGTATGGCTGCCGCAAAACAATTAGGATTATGAAGCCCCCACCGGTCGATTGCCGTTTCCATCAGGCTTCTCGTCTTTTCGTCCGGCACAATGATATTGGAAAATATAATTCCAGGAATATTAAAGGTTTTTGTAATCGATTGATAAACAATCGTTCTTTTTCTCATTTCATCTGACAATTTTAATGCACTATGAAACGTTTTCCCCTTGCGTATCAGGTCTGCATGTATCTCGTCCGATAACAGTATCAGATCATGTTTCAGGCAAAATTCCTCCAGTTCTTTTAATTCAGCCATTTCCCAGACTCTGCCTGTTGGATTATGGGGATTGCATAAAATAAACATTTTAACTGATTCATCTATCCTGGATTCCAATGAGGACAGGTCCATACACCATCTTCCATTTTTTGATACCAGCGGACTTTCCATTAATTTTCTACCATACTTTGTTACTGCTGCAGTCAGCGCCGGGTAAGCAGGGGTATTGATTATAACTGCATCTTGCGGTTGTGTAAAATTTTCCACTGCCATATTCAGCCCCATATTGATTCTGGGTGAAAATAAGATCCAGTCAGGCTCAATGGGACAATGATATCTTCTCTTCATCCAGTCATTTACCAGCTGCCTGTAGTTGTCCGGCATAATTGTATAACCAAAGATGCCATGTTTCATCACCCGGTCCATGGCGTCACGAATAGGTCCCGGCGCCTGAAAATCCATGTCCGCAACTTTGCATTGTATACACTCTGTCCCATATAGGGGAAGCATTTCATCGTATTTGGCACAGTTAGTGCCAAACCGGTCGATGATATGATCAAACTGACATCTTTTTTGACTATCCTCCATATACTTTTCTTGTCCTCCTTCCTTATACTTTTTAAAATTTTCCTCCTTATACTTACTTTTCTTGACTTTCCTACTTATACTTTTCAAGATTTTCCTCTTTATACTTTACTTGACTTTTCTCCTTATATTTTTCCAGACCTTCCCCCTTGTCTCCTTCTTCCCTTCCCTTTTTCACAACCTCTTTATACAAAGCGTCTTAATCAGCAAAACCCAAATATAATGCTTTCAATAGTACACATATAAAGTGTTCGCTCTAGCTATCCTTTCACCGACCCCGCAATCAGACTTTCCTGTACCTGCCTGCTCAGAATCACGTATATAATAATAATCGGGAATGTGGCTACTACAAGTCCTGCACCTATGGGTCCCCAGTCTGTCGTATACTGTCCCACCAGAGACTGTATCCCCACTGTTAAAGTCCGGTATTCCGGTTTGCTGATAAAGACAACTGCAAACATCAATTCATTCCAGGACTGTAAAAAGGTAAAGATGGCAATTGTAGCAAGGGAGGGTTTCATCAGCGGCATTATAATCTTAAAAAAGGTTCCATAGATATTGCAGCCGTCTATACATGCAGCTTCTTCCAATTCTACGGGAATTGCCGAGATGAATCCGGAGCTGATCATGATTGCCATGGGCACGGCAAATGCGGCATAGGGAATGATCAGACACCAGTATGTATTAATCAGATGTACCTGGCGCATCATGATAAATACAGGCAGAAGTGCTGCATGAATCGGTATGGTAATCCCCATAATAAAAGCTACCTGCATGAATTTACGCAGTTTCCATTTCATTCGCACCAGCGCATAGGATGCCATAAGGGATGCCAGCCCCACAATGAAGATTGAAACAGCTGTTACAATAATACTGTTGAGCAGATAACGTCCCACACTTCCCCCCATGAACGCATGTTCATAATTTTCAAAATGCCACACGGAAGGAAGCCCCACCATGTTGCCCTGAAAAATGTCAGCGTTGTCCTTAAGGGAAAAGGTCAGCAGCCAATAAAGGGGAAATATTTGCAGTATTGCCCATAAAACCAGAAAAAACTGGGATACCATACTACTTGGTTTGATCTTTTTCATCTGACTTTAACTCCTTTCTAGTGCAGATTTAAGGCACACTCTAATCCTCACTCCGGAATGCTTTTCGGATGAGAAATGCAAACAGGAAGCACTCCAGTATAATAAATATTGCCATAGAACTTCCATAGCCATACATGTTTCTGGAAAATATTGTTTCTACCATCAGGGTGCTGGGAAGCTGACTTGCTCCCGCCGGTCCGCCTCCTGTCATTACATAAACGAGATCGAAATTCTTCAATGATCCCACCACTGCAAACGTGACGCAGACTTTGATAATGGGTTTCATCAGGGGAATCGTAATTCTGACAGCAGTCTGGAACGCAGAGGCACCGTCAATTCTGGCAGCCTCAAAAACTTCCCCGGAAATAGATCGTATAGATGCGTACATCAGCAGCATATGGTATCCGATATACTGCCATAACACGGGTATAATCACGGCAAATATAACGGTTTTCGTATCTCCCAGCCAGTTTCCTGTCCATTTTTCAAGCCCCAGGGAAACCAGCATTGTGTTTAATAAGCCATATTGGGGATTGTAGATTTTCATCCACAATTGTCCGATTACCACGGTGGATATCAGTACCGGAATAAAATAAACGCTTACATAAAACCGTTCACCCTTCACTCCTCGTGCCAGAACCAGGGCTAATATAAGTGAAATAGGCAGCTGTACAAATACAGACCCTCCTGCAAAGATCAGAGAATTTTTCACTGCCCTCCAGAAGCCGTCGCTGTTGGTTAGGAACAACTCCCGGTAATTGTCGAGTCCAGCAAAGATCTTCTCACCGATGCCATCCCATTCCTGAAAGCTGTAGCCAACCGACATGATAATCGGCACAATAATGATTGTTACAAATAAAAACAGTGCTGGGAATATAAAAAACACAACTGCTTTCTTATTGGATAACACTTTATTCAATCGGATTCCCTCCATTCTCTTACAAGATAGTTATGCAATAGGTACATGTCAGCCAGCCCCCATGTCCTACTCCTTCTTTAGATAAGAATGGCGGTTAATTAGATAACCGCCGTTTCTGTTCTACTTATCTGCTTTCCACTTTTCTACTTATTCAGCTTCTGCAATTCTTCCACATACTGCTCCGGCGTAATATTTCCCACGAAGAGTTCCTGGAGTTTATTCAGATATACAGTGGCATCCTTGCCTTCCATGAGATTATCCCACCAGATGGTATAGCTGGATGCATCTTTGGTGAACTTATAAATATCCATCAGTAACGGATTGATTTCAGATTCATCGATGTCTACATTGGTGTACGGCAGAATGCTGGAGCCAATTTTGTATTTCCCAATGGCAAGCTCAAATGCAATATACTGGGCAACCTCTGTTGTAAGTGCCGGATCTTCCGTATCTGCACTTACTGCAAATGCTGTGTCTGGACCACCTGTAAAATCAGTTACGCCTGCTTTTCCATTTTCCAGCGTGGGGAACGGTGCCGCCACTACTTTATCTTTCACCAGAGATGAATCCTTATAGACACGGGTAGCCGTCCAGCTTCCGTTTAAATACATGGGAATCTGTCCCTGGAAAAACGGAACTTCCGATTCTTCTCTGGAAATGCCCGCGGAACCATCCGGAAATGCTCCCATATCCACTAATTCCCTTAAGCATTTTGCCGCTTCCAGGAAACCTGGATCGCCAAAGTCTGTCTCTTTGCCGGTTGCAGCCACAACCCCTTCACTTCCTACTGCCCGCAGCGCCAGCAGATCGTGGTACATTGCTATGGTCCATGGTTCCTTACCGCCTACCGTCAGAGGCGTAATCCCGTTGTCCAGAAATGTCTGACATGCTTTCTTTAACTCATCAAATGTTTTCGGTATTTCCAGATTCAGTTGGTCGAACATCTCTTTATTGTAAAACATACACGCAACCGACTGATCCGTGGTCAGCCCATAAGTTTTGCCGTCAAACTGAAATCCCGTGAGCGTGGACGGCGCCAAGTGGGATTTGAACTCATCCGTAAGATATTCATCCATTGCCTCTACTTTACCTGCCTCCACAAATGGCTTTAAAAATCCATGTCCCCAGGTATAAAATATGTCCGGTGTCTCATTTGCAGCGATTGCAGCCTTAAGTTTCGTCTTATAAGCCTCATTTTCCGCTGTGTCCACTTCAATCTTCACCCCAAACTTTTCTTCTGCTTCCCTGGTTACACGGTCAACAATTTCCTTGTTGGGATCGGTATCTCCTCCGAATATATGCCATAATTTTATAGTCTGTCCTTCGCCGGGCTTTGCTTTATCGGACTGATCTGTGCTGTTTGCCTCCGCTGCCGTACTGTCTGCATTTTTATCAGAATCTGATGCTTTGGCGTCACCAGCATCTTTCCCGGCTTCCGCTCCCTCTTTCGTTTCTGCAGCTTCTTTTGTTTCCCCGGAACTGCTCTTGGTCCCGCCGCCGCAGGCAGTCAGCCCAATCGCCAGAGTTCCTGCAAGCGTTAAAGCCAATATACGTTTCATCATCTTTCTTTTCATTATAACTTCCTCCGTTTTCACTGGTTGTGGACCTGCCACTGTTTTACTGAGAGCGCTCTCGATGTACCTTTATTCTACACAAACAAGCCGCTGCCCGAAAGAGAATTTTCTTACTATTTCTAGTCTGATTTTGACTGATTCCTTCCAGTAGAGATTTTGCCTATGGTAATTCTTTTACTACTTCTGGTAGAAATTTTACTACCTCCGCCGTTTTCTTTACTTCATTTATGCTCCATGGTATCATGATAAAAAGCATGAAGCAGAGGGGCCTTCTTATGAAAAAGTTAAAATTATACGTGACTCACTTGATTAACCGGGCATTGAACGGCAGAATCTCACAGAAAATCAGCACAGTCTTTCTTCTGTTTTTTATACTTAGTATTTTACTGACCTATTTCTTATATCAGTTTGTTTCCAGGGACTATGCCCTTTCCAATATGAAGCAGAATTCCAGGCAGACCCTGGTTTCTGTCAGCTCCAATATCCTGGAGATGATTGACAATATCGATAACAACTATAACCTTTTGTTAAAATCCGGCTTGTCCGATCTCACCCAACAGCCGATTCCTCCCCAGAAGAGGAAGGAATATGATAATTTTTTATTTACCGTAATTGATACCTATAACCATCTGGACGCTGTCTACATCATGGATCTGGAAAACCATATCTATGGAGTGGATAAATTCAACGTCAAAAGTCTGGCAATTGAATCCGTTTCTGATGCGCCCTGGTATGATGCGGTTGTTTCCGCCAGAGGAAGCTATGTTCTCTCCTATAACGCGGGTAATATTTTCACACCTGATTTCAGGGAAAATTTCATTTCAGCTATTCGGGTTATCAACGATCTGGAGACCCAGAAGCCTGCAGGGTTTGCTATTATGAATATCCCTGTACGTTCTCTGGAAGCACTGTTTCAGACTGTATTTGAAAACCGGCAGACTCATGTAGCGCTTTACGATGAAGCCGGGCAGGTCCTCTGTGCACTTGGAACACAATCCAATGGGGATAATCCGAAGCTGCTGCTATCTGATATTAATGAAAATATGACCTACCACACCCACACTTCCAGCCATATGCTCACAGCAGGACTTTATATCCCGGACTTGGGCTGGAAGATTATTACAGACTTTCCCCTGGAAAGCGAGAAGAATTTAAGCGGTTCACTGTTTCAGATTTCATTGTGGGTCTTATTGATTAACATTGTATTAATGTTGTTTTGTTCCATAATCATTTCAAAATCTATCCAGCATCCGGTGCTGCGCCTGATTCGGGCTATGAACGATGCGGAAACGGGAGAGTTTAAAGCTGTTGAAGTCCGTTATCCGGACAGTGAAATCGGAGTGCTGGAATTAAATTATAATCATATGATCGAGAAAATTCAGTCTCTTTTAAAAAGGCTGGTACAGGAACAGAAACAAAAGAGGGAAATGGAACTCCGTGCCCTGCAGGAGCAGATAAAGCCCCATTTTCTCTATAACACGCTGGATGCAATCGGCTATATGGCTCTGGCAGAAGAACCCGTACAGGTATATGATGCCATTGAAACCCTGGGCAGTTTTTACCGTGAAAGCTTAAGCAGCGGCCAGCAGATGATCACAGTCCGTCAGGAACTGCAGATTGTAAAGGACTATACACATCTGCTCTCTCTGCGTTATGAATCTTTATTTAAAGTAGCTTATCAGGTGGATCCCTCCCTGCTGGATCATGGAATTTTGAAGCTGCTGCTGCAGCCACTGGTGGAAAATGCAGTTTACCATGGAATCAAACCCCTTGGTGAACCTGGCATCATCCAAATTCATCTGCAGCGAAGGGAAAATTTTCTTCTCATTTGCGTATCCGATAATGGAGTGGGAATGCAGCAGGAATTGATAAAACGGCTTCTCACCTCCTCTGATTTTGAACACCGGAAGAGTTTTGGACTGGCGGGTACCATAGAGCGGGTTCGGATTACCTATCCGGAACAGTCCGCAGTTTCCATAGAGAGTAAAAAGGGGCAAGGTACCCGGATAACCATCCGTCTTCCCTTATGAAAAAACATTACGCTTATACTTATACCTAAAAGGAAGGATTACCATGTTAAATACAAAACCCATCAAAATCATGTTTGTAGATGACGAAGAAAAGATGCGCAAACTCCTGCGTATCTGCATGAACTGGGAAGAGCTGGAATACGAAGTCACGGCTGACGCTGCCAGTGCCAATCAGGCTCTGGAAATGATACCGGCTGTGAATCCAGATGTGATCATTACCGATATAGAAATGCCTTTTATCAATGGTCTGGACTTTGCAGAAATGGTACTGGAAGAATATCCTCAGATCAAGATTGTGGTTCTGACTGCCCACAATGAATTTGAATATGCCAAACAGGGATTGGAAATCGGCGTATCCGGTTTTCTTTTAAAGCCTTTAAAGCGGGATGAATTAAGCCGCCGAATGTGTGAACTCCGGGACTCTCTGCGCCAAGAGCAGCGGGAACTGTATGAACACGCATTACTGCAGAAGAAGTTAGAAGAGAACCGCCAGTTTATTATCCAGAACTTCCTAAGCAATCTGATGCTCACTCCCCTTTCGGAATCTGCTCTGTGGGAAAATCTCTCCTATTATAAAATTCCCCTTAGCCGCAGCTCAGGGTACTATAATATACTCCTGCTAATGCCCATGACTGACCCGGATGTGGAACAGAGCATCCTGCAAAACCTCCAGTGCAGAGAGTTGATTTCTTCTATTGTAAAACGCATGAACGGCGTCCTGCTCTTTCAGGACATCCACCAGAACCTGATACTCTTAAGTGAGAATCAAAAGATTAATCTCTACACCTACGGGTCACATTTTTCATCCCTGACCAAAAGCAAACTTGGCATCAAGCTCTATACCGGGACCGGGAATCCTGTTTCTGATCTGATGGATATCCGCACTTCCTACCGCCAAGCATATCAAAATGCCCAGGTTGCCAAATACAGTCATAACAAATCCTTTTTGGCAAACAGCCGTCAGAATCAGGGACACAGCCCTCTTCAAGGGATTATTGACAGCATTACCCAGGAACTGCCGCTTTATCTTCAGATTCCCCAAGAAGAATCTTCACTCGCTCAGGTGGCTAAAGCTTTTGATGACCTGGAATCCTTGCCGGACAGCGCTCTGTCGGATGTTATGGTACTCTCTTTATCCATTATAAATATTATTCTGGCAACCCTGCGGGATAAAGGGATTTCTTATGATGAAATCTATAATACCAGCCATCTGCCCTATACCCATATTTTGAAATTAAAAGACGAGAAAAGCATCCGCCAGTATGTTCTTCAGCTGGTCCGGTTCACACTCCACCAGATCGAACTCTATACCCATGCAAAAGGAAATAAGCTCATACATTCTATCATGCAGTATATGAATGAAAACCTGAACCAATCCACCTTGTCCCTGAAAAAGATTGCGGAGATGAACTACGTAAATCCCTCCTATTTAAGCCGTACCTTCAAAGAAGTAACCACAATGAATTTCATGGACTATGTCACTACCATGCGAATAGAAAAAGCAAAAAAGCTCCTGCGCAGCAGTAATTTAAGAATTTATGAAATTGCAGAAGCGGTGGGAATAACCGACCCTAATTATTTTTCTAAATTTTTTACCAAACATACAAACTGCACACCTACCCAATATAAAGAAGGGAGCCTTAATCATGAAAAACAACAGCTGTAACAGCCATGCCGACACTTCATTTTCCGCTTATCTTGTGCGACTACGCAGACATCTCCACCAAAATCCCGAACTCAGCGGTCAGGAGATAAGGACATCCTGTTTTATAAAAAATGAACTGGATCAGCTCCACATCCCATGGTCTTCCATTGGAGAAACTGATGTGGAAGCACAGATAACCGGAGATATCTTCACGCAGAATCCTTCCTGCAGCCCAAAAACAGTACTTCTGCGGGCAGATATGGATGCCCTCCCGGTTACAGAACAGTCCCAGATCTCATATGCTTCACGCACTCCCGGCATCATGCATGCCTGCGGGCATGATGCCCATACTGCAATGCTTCTGGGTGCGGCAAAGCTCCTGCAGGATCAGGCTGATCGTCTAAAAGGAACGGTCCGTCTGGTCTTCCAGCCGGCGGAAGAAACGGGAGGTGCCACCTGTTCACTAATCAAAAATGGGTTGTTAGATGGCGCCGATACAGCATTTTCCCTGCATGTGGCTCCTGATCTACCCACCGGCAAAATCAGTATTACAAATGGCGCCTGCATGGCGGGAGTGGATGACTTTACCATTTCCATCAGCGGTACCGGCGGTCATGGCGCAGCACCTCACCTTGGTACAGATGCTCTCTTGGCAGGCGCTCATCTTGCAGTTAATCTCCAGGAAATCGTCAGCCGGGAAATGAATCCTCTGGATCCTGTAGTCGTCACTATCGGCACCTTCCATGCCGGGACAAAAGTAAATATTTTAGCAAAAGATGCCCTCCTATCCGGAAATATACGTTTTTTTAACAAAGCACTCCGGGACTGTTTTCCTTCGGTGCTGAAACGATACGCTGACCATACCGCTGCCATGTTCCGCTGTACTGCCGGAACCCGGTATACCCCTTCCCTTCTTCCCGTAATAAATCATCCGGACTGCTGCAATGCTGCGAAAGACGCAGCAAGGAAGGTCTGGGGCAGCCCAAACTGGATTGAAAAACCGCCCTGTACCACTTCCGAAGACTTTTCCCGCTATCTGGATATCCTCCCGGGTGTAATGGTTTTTCTCGGAACCAATGACGGTACCCGGCGTACCTCCTATGCTCTGCATCATGAATGTTTTGACCTGGATGAAAATGCACTGGAAAACGGCAGTCGTTTATATGCACAGTATGCCCTTGACTGGCTGGAACAAGTTTAAATCCGTCCAAATAAAAAAAGGAAAAAATGCAGCCCCTGGCTTCCTATAACAAAGCCAGGGGCTGTAGACTATAAACAAGCATTTTTAATAACAGATTTCTATTACATTCTCAAGACCATTTAAGTCACTCTCGATCTTCTCTTTCAATTTAATGGCATCTTCAAAGGACACACCCTGTTCCTCACACCTTGCCATCAGCATTCCATTTGAGATATTTAAATAGACCACAAAATCGCTATCCATAACTACGGTTCCAAAAATGGGAAATCCCGCCTGGGTCTTAATCTTGCTTTTAACCAGTCTGTCCATTGCCTCCCCTGTTACCGGTGTCCAGGGTGACTGCATAACCTGCTCCATCTCTTCCTCTGACAATAAATAGCATATCGCTTCCGCCATGTTGACACAATTTCCAATATAACTGGCAAAGGAAGTTTTCCCGCAGCAGCTTGTCCCAACGACACAGATTCTTTTGTCCCCAAACCTTTGCAGGATACTGTTTAAAACGTCCGCTGCTTTATCACTTCCTACTTTTATTTTAACGAAATCACTGCTTTTTATGCCAGCCGGATCATCCAAACCTGGAATGGCTATGTATGCTCCATTCTTTCCTGTACAGTCTCTTAAAATCTCTTCTGTCGTCATATTTCCTCCATTTATTGACCAATTATCAGGTACTTTTTCCCGGTTTCAAAACAGCTGAGAAGCAATAATCCTCCCGATAACCAGGCTCTTCTATCATTTTTAGTACAATCTCCGCAGCTTTTCTGCCAAACATTTCCTTGGGATGAATTATAGTTGTGATCTGTTTCCCCATGCCGGCATATTCCGTATCATCAAATCCGGTCACCGCCATATCCTCCGGAACCCGGATCCCCCTGTCCGCTAAAAACCGGATCAGATAAAAAGCAACCCGGTCAGTATGGCATACCACAGCGGTACAATCCTTTATTTTTTCCCAGAGCCTGTCTCCCTGTTCCCCTGCAAATATTTCATTTTCCGTCTCACTGGTATACCAGATTACCCGCTCATTATTCACCATCAGTTTCAAATTCAGCAATGCGCGCATATAACCTTCATATCTTCTCATACCAGTCTGCTCATCCATCTTACAGATTGCTCCGATATTCCGATGCCCCTTATCAAGCAGATGTTTTACCAGCAGTTCTCCTCCCCATCTGTCATCAACAGTTACTGCAGAAGCCGGATAGGGCGTATGCAGCGGCTGTGTAAATACTACCGGCAACTGAGAAGTCAGTTTTTCATACAATCCGTCATTAATCACAGGCAGTGCAGACTTTACCGGCTCCATAATAACTCCCTGCACTCCCCCATCCAGAACGTTGTGCAGAAACTGCTCTTCCAATAGGATCTGCTGGGAGGATAAAAAAAGCTGCATTCCATAGCCCCTCTGATGTAACGCATCGTGAATCCCCTGTATCAGAAAGGGAAAAAGATAATCCCCGGTGCTGTTTACAATCACACCTATGCATCTGCGCTCTTTTCCTTCACTTCGTAAAGGAGGTCCCTGAATCTTCCTGGTTACGTAGGTACCGCTGCCCTGTACTTTATACAACAGACCTTGATTTTCCAGTACCTTGATCGCCTGCCGGGCAGTCTGGCGGCTAACCGAGAACTTTACACATAATTCTTCCTCTCCCGGTATTTTCACCCCTCCCGGATAATTTCCGGAATATATCTCATTCTTAAGCCAGTCCGCAACCTGGGAATATTTAAAATTTGCCATGAAAGCTCTCCTTGTAACATTTGTATTCCTATTATACAAGAGCCTGTTTAAAATTTCAATTCTTCATTCTGCTAATCGTGACTGTTCTAGAGCGTGTTTGAAAATTACTTACTGGCTAATAGCGGGAATGAATTTTCAAACACGCTCTTGTACCAAATCCGAATAATTCAATTTAGAAAGAATATAATAAATAAAAATAAATATTTACCGAGAAAGGGGATTTATGCTAAATATCGGGTCACACCTGTCCTCTGCAAAAGGATTTTTACACCTTGGCAAAGATGCCTTAAAAATAGATGCCAACACTTTTCAGTTCTTCCTGCGAAATCCCAGGGGCACACGGGCGAAAGCCCTGAATCAGGAGGATGTGGATGCCCTGCGGAATTTTCTGGCGGAACATCACTTTGCTCCTATTGTTGCCCATGCTCCTTATACCTTAAATCCCTGTTCCTCGAATGCACATGTCCGGGACTTGGCTCAGGAGATGTTCCATGATGACTTGGCGCTTATGAAACAACTTCCCGGCAATTATTATAACTTTCATCCCGGAAGCCATCTGGGTCAGGATATGGATACAGCGGTTTCCTTCATTGCTTCGATGTTAAACAGGGAGTTAAAGCCGGGCCAGCCCACCATGGTCCTGTTGGAAACGATGTCCGGGAAAGGCACGGAAGTAGGCAGAACCTTTCAGGAACTGCGTGCAATCATCGACCGGGTTGAACTGCAGGAACAGATCGGGGTCTGTTTCGATGCCTGCCACCTCTCGGATTCCGGTTATGATATTGTTCATAACCTGGATGAGGTGCTGGATGAATTTGACCGGATTATCGGACTTGGATATCTTCATGCGTTTCATATTAACGACAGCCAGAATCCTCCGGGAAGCCGCAAGGACCGTCACGCATTAATCGGAGATGGATACATCGGACTGGATACCATCATTGAGATCCTAAATCATCCATTGCTGCGCCATCTTACTTTTATATTGGAGACACCAACGGATCTGGATGGACACGCAGGTGAAATTAAGCTCCTTCGCTCATTGTATCTGGATTAAAAAATATAGAATTGCAAAGCATATGCCGGCATACCCCAGCGCCAAACCATGACGTTGGGGTGTTTACACAACTGAAAATTAAAAAAGTGATATTATGCCGGCATCCGTAATTATTTCATTACCTTGCGGTAATTAACTGTTGAATACGGACCATAGATTTTCTTATTCCCCGCCTTACGGTAAGCACGTACTTTATAATAATATGTTTTCTTTTTTGTCAGTTTACTATCCTTATAGGTAAATGTCCTGCCTTTTTTAATGGTTGCTTTTTTAATGGCTGCTTTTTTAATGATTGCTATTTTATAATAAGTTCCATTTTTTTTGTCTGCACGCCTGATCTCATAGCCGTCTGCACCGCTCACTTTCTTCCACTGCAGTTTCAGTTTTCTACCGGAAAGATTGGTGACCGAAGATATAACTGCTTTTGCGGGTACCGGTTTCCCGGACTTCACCTTTGAATATCCACTTTGCACGGTCTTGCCATTGTGCTTGGCATAAGCCCGCACCTTATAATAATATTTCTTGCCGGTCAGCAGCTTTCCATTGACATAAGAAGTTTTATTACTGCCCTTCACCGTGGCAATCTTACTATAGCTGCCGTTCTTTTTTGCAGATCGGTATATGCGATAGCCATCCGCTCCGGGAACCCTGGACCAGTTTATTCTTAACTTTTCATAACTTCCGGATTCTACTTTTTTCATTACCGGTACCGCAAGCTTAACTGGCTGAGGTTCAGGCTTGGGTTGGGGTGTTGGTTCTGGTGACGGCTCTGGCTTAGGCTGTGGTGACGGGTCTGGTTTTGGCTGCGGTGCCGGGTCCGGTTTTGGATCTGGTGTGGGTTCCGGTGTTGGATCCGGTGTTGGCTCTGGATTAGGCTTATCGGGTTTCTTCTTTAGATCCCTCTGGGCGTTTATAAGGGCTTCCCTTGCAGCATCTACCGAATCCTGTGAAATATTCTGATCGCTTTCTGCTTCCCTTGCCTTATTCAATGCATCTTGAAATACATTCCAGGTTTCTTCCGTATAATCCTCTTGCCCTGTGATCTTTTCTGCATCCGATATGGCTTGACGAAGTGCCGTTTTATCAGCTATTCCAGCAGCTTTATCCATATCACTGAGTTTAAACTTCGCCTGTCTGATATAGCAGAGATCGGTTGTCACGCCCCCCTGCCAGCTCTCGGAAAAGGCTTTATCCCAATGCCCGTAAGAATCCATGATAAAAGTACCGTCGGGCTGGACCACAATTCCCGCATATCCGGTATCTCCCGACTTCGCATTATTTGCCCAGTCTTCATCAATTAATATCCGGTACTGGCCTTCGTTTTGTTCCATCAGATCCTCGTAAGTGCCAACCCAGGCCGCCCAGTCACCGGCTTTCCAGTCGTTTCCTCCATCAAACTTTCCATTGCCGTTAAGATCGTAATTTATTTCACGGAATGTAATCAGCAGCCTTCCGCTCACCGGATCGTAAACGGCTTTATGCCGCTCTCCAGCCAGAGAACCAGGCAGATCCATAGGCCTGCTCCATGTCTCCCCTTCATCCTCTGAATAGATCAGTGTTGCTGGATTATTGTGAGACTGGCTTCTGGCAAGACCTACAATACGTTTTCCGTCCGGCGAACGGAACATGCCGATTTCACACATCTGATACCCGCTCTCTATAGAACGGTGTTCACTCAGATAAGGCTCCGGCTCGCTCCATTGTTCCTCTCCGTTTTCATCAAATGTGAGATATGTCTTGTAATTGACATAATCATAATTGTGATACACGCCCATCCATTTCTGTATATCATTTCCATTACTGTCTTTTAACTGGATCAGGCTTGCCATTGCCACAATGGATTTGTTCGGAGTACCATCCTTATGATTCGTATACCAATGCTTATACTCTGTCCATGTCTCACCCCCGTCATCAGAATAGGACGTATTCCATCCGGTAGCATTGCCTTCCAGATCCTGCCCCCAGCCCGGACACGCCGTAATCAGCATCAGCCTCTGAGTTCCGTCCTTCAGGTGTATTTTGTACATGGTTGGCGTCTCCTGTGAACCTCTGAAGGATTCCGGAGTCTTTTTTTCTACCCATGTTTCCCCGGCATCATAGCTGATCTTCAGGACCAGAGGGCCTTTCCCGTGTCCAACCGGATAGGAGGTTACCAGTGTCTGGTTATCATCCAGCATCACCATATCCGGCTGTCCTAAATACTGCCGCGGTCCGCCCGGATCTTTATCAATATCGGACAGGTATTTTTCATCCAGTTCATAGACCGGAAGTTTATTCGAGATGGCTAATTTTTTCGTGATCACTACCGTTACGAAATCCCGGTATCCGGAAGCCCTGTTTTCCACAGTTATGGTAACACTTCCCTTTTTATGTGCGGTAACCAGCCCTTTTTCATCTACCGATGCTGTCCCGGGATCACTGGAAGTATACTCGATGGTCTTATCATCCTGATCACTGATCAGATTTGTCTGTATGGCAAAATGCTCTTCTACGTTTAGCTCCTTGTAGGTTTCCTGAATGTTCAACCCCTTCGTCTGCATGATGGAAACGATTTCTTCTGTTGACAGCACTCTGTTAAATATCTTCAGTTCATCGATTTTTCCGGTAAACCCGTTTCCTCCGATTATATCCACCGGGCATGGGAACTCATGGTTGACGGTCCATCCATTTGTCTGTATCAATGTACCGTTTATATACATGGAAAGCCCGCTTGTTTTATCCTGTGTCCAAGCCACATGAACCCAGGTATCGGCTGGAAATACATAATTAAATGTCAGTACATCTCCGCTTCCCGTTCCAACATGTACACCCGCTTTCTCTCGGTTATCTGCCAGCCGCACATCAAAAGAATAATTTCCGTCGTTACTCATGAAAACGGAGTTTCGTTCAGGATCTTTTGTGCTGTTCATCACCCAGTAGCCTACTGTCCAGGTATCAGAAAGACCGGAATTTCCTTGTAAACGAACTGATTTATCAGCCTCTGTAATCGTCAGCGCTTTTTCCGATCTGCCCGGAGAAAGTACCGCTCCCTGGTTGATGCCGTCTCTCCTTCCCCATTCATCCTGTACCACATTATTTTCCATAGAGTCAAAGGAATAGTAAGCGGTCTTTGCCCCCTCTTCAATAGTGATTCCGGTTACCGTTGCAGTAATCTCTGCACTCTTGGAGGGATCCTGCTCAGAAACTGCGGTAATCACAGCTGTACCTGTCTTTTTCCCCGTCAAAATTCCCTGTTCCGATACGGATACTACCGCATCATCTGAGGAGGTCCAATTCAATTTCTTATGGATCACATTGTCAGGAAGAATAACTCCATGAAGCTTAAGTGTGTTACCTATAGACAGTAACACGTCACTGCCTTCCTCAATCGTTACCGACTCCACCTGATCTGTTCCCTCTTCCTTCAAAGTGAGATACTTTCCGGTAATTTCAGCCACGCCTTCTTTGAAAGTTTCCATCTCCGCCGACAGAAACGCAGCCTTTTCCGGGCTTAAATAAGTTCTTCCGCTTGCCGCCGTGGTGCTGACAGTACCGTATAAGGCATCGATATCTTCTTTCAGCGAAGGGATCTCCCGCTCTATCAACATTAATTTGTTTACATCCCGCACCCCTTCTGCCATTTTCTCCAGGCGGACCGAACTTTTTCCAACCGGTTCCGGGGCATCTTTTTCGTCCGGATAATAAAGGAAGCAGTCACCTGGTTCAAAAGCGTTATGGGTCACATCATTTAGGGGATCCGCAACCCATGCATCATAAGCCCAGCGCAGAAATCCGGCAGTCCCCATCTTTCCGGCATTAATCATGGACCAGTAACTTTCTGCCGGTGCACTCAGTGCATAATTTCCAGGCGTGTGTTCTGTACAGGAGTAAAGTGTTGTCCGAAATCCTTTTGCCTCTCTTTCCTTTAAAAGCTCTGCAAATTCTGCCGCGTGAGCCTGTGCAGCACTGTCGCCTACATTTAAGTCTGTCACACGCAGTGCCAGTTCTTTTTTGTCCACAAAGTGATCCATGGCTCCCGCAGTCTTTAAGGATTCACCATGAATATTTTTTACGGATTCGATCATATCAAATGCTTCTTTGCTAAATCCCCGTTCATCAATCCCTATATAGGATTCATCAAACCATCCTTTTTCCATCAGATGTTCCGTAAGCTTTTGCAGGAAGTCCCGCCAAACCTGTGTATACCGGGTACTCCCCGGGGTAAAAGGCTCATAGGTTAAGGTTCCATCCTCCCAGTAAGTAAAGGAATTATGCCAGGGGGCAATACTGTAAAGCACAATTTTATCCCCAATGCCAAGACTCTTGTTAAAAGATATCCACTTGTCAAAATCCGTATAATCATACTGGAAGCTGCCATCGCTATTTCTGGTCCATTTGATCATAGAGGGATAATGCACATCATTTGCACTGTATGTCTGGCCATCCCATGCCTCCTCCACAATGGAAGCCGTAATTGCATGTCCTCCTATCTCCCTGTATTTCAGCATGGCGGATTCCAAGATCTTAAAATGTTCTGGTGAAAAAGGCTCTACCCCATAATATTCTGCACTGCTGTAAGGATACTGCCATAATTCAATATCAAATCCATCCTTAAATTCCTCCGGATCCGGCAGCTGCACATCCTGCACCTCTACTTCATATTGGAACAACAGCGGATCTTCAATTCCATCTGCTGTTACGGACAGCGTTCCGGTATAAATGCCCGCTGCCTGGTCTTTTGGAATATGAAATTCTACCCATACAGGCTGCACACTGTTAAATGGCATATCAACCGGTTCTGACTGATACAGTATATCCGGGGATTCACTGCGGTTATCACTGGTAGGCGCAGGCACCGGCCGGTCTTTGCTTCCATATCCCAGATAGGGTCCGTTATACGCTTTCGTGGATTTTACAAAAACGGTTCTTACCAGATCTCCTGAAATAATGTTATTACCATTAGACAGATAGCCTGCGGTAACTGCTACATTTTTTAAACTGCATCCAATGGATACCAGCGCCAGTTCGCTCACCGCCTTATCATTTTTCCACACTGTCAGACTCTCCGACATGGTATGCCTGTCCAGCAGCTCTTCATAGCGGTCCTGGGTATACTGGGTATTGGTATCCACAATTGATCCGCCCAGCTGACGCACCCCTGCCGCCACTGTCACCGCTATTTCTTTTGCAATACCGGATTCTTGGCTGGTGATACGGATCGTTGTTTTTCCTTCTGACCGGGCAGTTATCACGCCCTTCGCTGATACCTCCGCTATCTCCGTATCCATACTCTCATAAACAAGATCTGCAGCTTGTGCATATTCCGGTATGACTGAATAGCTGATCTGCCTTGTCTCATCTTCGGTCATTTGAATTTGGGAATCAGCCAGCTCAATATCCTCTGGTATATAAGGAGCATGGGTAATCTGTGCATATGCCGTCTGATTTACGATCTTATTTCCCGTTCTTTCATTTAGTGTGACCGCCTTCAGTACATGCATGCCTTCCTCCAGATCACTTACCGCATATACAGATTGTGGTTCTGTACGTGTCTCATTGTACAAATCAGCTACTACCGGGTTTTCATCGTCCACAGAAAATCGGACTTTTCCATGCATGGAACTTTTGTTGGAAAAGATCTCCACCTTATTTCCCACAAAAGGAATTTCATAATAACATTCTTCAGCCCGTTCATCAGAAGAACCCAGATCAATATATGCCTCGTTCTCCAAAACGGTCCATTCTTTTCCCTGGTAAGCCGTATAGGAAAACTTATTCCAGGATCCTTCTGTCATATCCGGTTTCAGGGTCATGATTTCCCCCTCCACGGCAGTATCCTCTGAGGCATCCTGTGCAAAAACCGGAAGTACATCAGAAGTAATTACTAACGTAAATACAAGCAGCATACTAAAAAATTTTTTCCATTTAAATCTCATCATAATTCAAATACCTCTCCTTCAAACACCCTTCATTACAGGAGTTGATCTGAAATGGTCTATCTTTCATTTCATAATCACTCCCTGGTTTACAGTTATTCATTCTTTTATGTTGCCTTCGCACCTCCTTTTTCCCACCTATACCTTATCCAGTCTTTCTTTTCACGTTTAATCGGTATGTTTATTATTATATATAAAGGATATTATTTTTTCAATTTTATATTATAAAAAATATTTTTTCTTTTTTCATAATGAGGTGAAAGGAAGATTATAAAATTACGATCATATGGAGAAAGTTTCATTTGGGCATACAACAAAAAGAGCCCATTACAAATCGCTTTGCAATGAGCCCCTAATTTCATAAATATCCCATATACTTTTTCACAACTCCATCAATTATGCGTCACAACCGCTCCGCTGCCCCCATACATCTCCACTTTACCTTCTAATTCTACCTTCAGTACTGTAACCTGCTCATGACAATCATTTTCATTCATATAGATCCATGTAATCCCCGGTATCTGAAACCAGGGCACACCGCCGTGTACGTCATACGCAAGCTCTTTTCCCGAATGCATTACGGTGACTTTCCTGATTTTATTGCACAGTCCTTTTATGCATATATTCTCTTTCGGTTTATCCTGCACAAATAAATACAGCGTTTCTCCATCCTTAGATACCGTACTGCCACCGGGATAATAGCGAATCATAATGCCTTCATCGGTACCAAATACGGCCTCTTCGTGCTCACCGATCCATTTGCCCAGTCCCAGAAGAATTTCTTCCTGTCTGGAATCTACCGTGCCATCTTCTCTGGGACCGATATCCAGAAGCATATTTCCGCCCATGCTGATGCAGTCGCAGAACATACGGATAATCTGGTTCAGGCTCTTATAATGATGATCATCCGGGGCATATCCCCAGGAATCATTTATGGTGGTACAGAACTCCCAGGCACCTTCAGGCCTTGTAATGGGCAGTCCCTGTTCCGGGGTTTTATAGTCTCCGTAACCGCATAACCTGGAATTGACCACAATCTCCGGATTATAGCTTCTCAGATAATCTTTCAATTCCGGAAGTCCCCACTGGGATGCGCTTCTTTCCCAGTCTCCGTCAAACCAGATCAGATCTGCCGTACCATAATTCCCAAGTACTTCCGAGAGCTGGTTTTTATTAAAGTCCAGGAAACGCTGCCAAGCTTCTTCGTCCTGGTTTCCGTCCACCGGATTAGAAAAAGGATTTACCTGTGACAGATCCTTGGGTATCACACCGCCCTCATATACCGAAGCATAGTCCGGATGGGACCAGTCCAGCAGAGAATAATACATCCCCACGCGGATTCCCTTTTTTCGGACTGCTTTGGCATATTCCGCCACAATATCCCGTTTCGCCGGCGTTTTCTTTACCACGCTTAAATCACTGTATTTTGTATCAAACAGTGCCACACCATCATGATGTTTTGTGGTAAGCACCGCATACTTCGCTTTGCTTCCTGCAATTAAATCCGCCCAGTATTCCCCGTCAAATGCAGAGGCTGTAAATCCATCCAGCTGCTTCATATAATCCTCATAAGAAATCCGATTATTATAGAATGACCAGGACTCCGCAATACCGTTTACCGCATAAATGCCGTAATGAATAAATATTCCAAGCTTCGCATCCTTAAACCATTGTGGAACCATTATAATATCCTCCGCTTTCTTTTGCTTATTGCTTCAGCCGCTCAGGTCAATTCCCGG
The DNA here is from genome assembly GCA_900540475.1 of uncultured Robinsoniella sp. Lineage (GTDB taxonomy): Bacteria > Bacillota > Clostridia > Lachnospirales > Lachnospiraceae > Robinsoniella. The sequence goes on from UQGG01000004.1 coordinate 240,999, forward strand.
CAAAATGACTCCCGGATCACCCTGGTGAGCGTCTTCGTAGAATCACAGCCATATTCCCAGAACATCATTCCAGCCAGTCCCTGTTCCTTTACATATTCCGCCTTATGGCTGATGGACTCTCCGTCTTCGTAGCTGATAAAGGTATCTCCGTTAAACAGCCAGGGTGCCTTTGCCTCATCATCCCAATAACGTTTAAATCCATTTTTATTAATATAGTGTTCTGCAAGCTCTCCGTAATCCGGTCCATAGCCTCCGGTAGACGCCGCCATCTGCATCCATCCATGATTCGCATCCGGAACCCCTTTCCACATCCGGGAATAAAATGCTGCCCCGATCACCAGCTTTTCCCTTGGCACACCAGCTTTTAAGTAGGCATGCACCGCCCGGTCCGTACTGACATCCAGCAGATCTTCCCGGTTATCATACAGGTTTGTATGGTGTCCTGTTTCAATGGTAAAACCGCCCCTCAGATCATAGGTCATAATCTGGACATAATCCAGATATTGTGAAGCCTCGGGCATATTGGTGCATCGCAGAAAATAATTTCCACCGCCCCCTGCGATATTTACCAGGCATTTCCGGTCTTTAATCTGATCCAAACTGTGGCGCAGGTCTTTTAGCATAAGTGTAAAATTTTCTTTATCCTCTCTGGAAGCTTTAATCCCGCTTATTCCTATGCAGGGATACTCCCAGTCAATATCAATGCCATCCAGTTGATACCGTTCGACCAGATCCCGTGCAGACCCGGCAAATTGTTTTCTTCCCCCATCCGTTGCCATTGTTTCTGAAAAACCTCCCGCTCCCCAGCCGCCAACGGAGAGCACCATTTTTAGTTCCGGGCTTTCTTTTCTGATATTTGAAAGGTACTCCTGATAATCCTCCAGGTCACAGATTACATTTCCCTTATCAATCTTACCAAAGGCGAGGTTTAAAATAGATAGCATCTTTGCATCTTCAGCTGTAAGTTCGGGAAGATGGTTCGTATAAATATAGCCGATTACTTGTTTGTCCAATTTCCGATTCAGTGAATGTCATAAACGCTGCGAACCCGCAGACCGCTGGTATTGCCGCTTATGATAGTCACTCTCCTTTCTCCTGCATTCATGTCAAAATAATTGTCAGACAGCACCAGATCCTCTTCTTCGTTTAAAATCTCCACACTCTTTGCATAAGCATCTGCCGTCACAACAATTTCATTTCCTTCTATCCGCAAGGCAAGCCCCGGATCCCGGTAGCGGAAATATTTGGGGTAAGTAAAAATGACGGTTCCCTCCGAGATCACCACCCCGTTTTCCTCTGCCTCATAGCTAACATATTCATTCATATAATCAATCTCAGGCAGTTCCACTTTATCCAGCCAGACCGCCGACAATGCCTTCACCTGTATGGTATCCTCCATCAGACGAATAACCGATGCATCTGAATTCCTCAGTGCCCAGCGTACTTTTACCGTGCGCTCCGTCAAGGTCTCATTTGCCACATTCAGCCGGATGGACTTGTCAAAGTGGAAATGCTGGCGGTTCATATCCGCTTCCTGGGTCATCCAGCTCTCTTCCTCACAGGAAATCATGCAGGGTGCAAAGAAACGTTTCGCATAATACATAAGGGCCTTCCATCTTCCGCATGAATCGATGGCGGACCAGGAAATTACCGGCCAGCAGTCATTTAACTGCCAGAACACAGCTCCCATGCATCTGCCCCGGTTTCTCCGGAAATGCTCCACACCATATCGGATGCCGTCTGCCTGCAAAAGCTGGGATGCATAAATCAAAGTGGAAAAGCTGGTGGGATATAGATACATCTGCTGCATATATTTCACAATCTTCCCATTTCCCCCATTATTGCGCTCATGTTTCTCACATACATAAGAAAACAGGTTTAAATCTTTTGGATCATCGGTGATCTCTTCCATGGTTTTTAATGAAGGAAGTGACTGAAATCCAAACTCCGAGATATAGCGGAAATAATATTTGCGGTATTCCGAAAATGGTTTATTGCCATGCCAGACTTCCCAGTAATGTACGTCCCCTCTGTCCGGATCATTTGGTTTGTCAAAGGAGCCACCTGAGGATGGGCTTGCAGGCCAGTAAAAAGTATCCGGATCATGTTCTTTTAACACTTCGGGAATGATTTTCTCATACATAAACAGATAGTCCCTTACTTCGGAAGGCTTTGTCACCCAGCAGCGCTGCTCCACGAACATCTCCATTTCGTTATTCCCGCACCATAGCCCCAGTGAAGCATGGTGCCGGATCCTCTTAATGTTTGTGATAAATTCTTCCCGGATGTTGGCTTCGAACTCCGGGGTAAGCTCATAGACTGAGCAGGCAAACATGAAGTCCTCCCATACGATCATCCCCATTTCATCACAGGCATCAAAAAACCAGTCTTCCGGGTAATAACCCCCGCCCCAGATGCGGATCGAATTAAAATTGGCAAGTCTGCACTGTTCTAATAAGCGGTAGGTACGCTGGCGGGTGGTACGCCCGATCAGATGGTCCTCCGGAATGTAGTCCGCCCCCATGGCAAAGATTGTCCTGCCGTTTATTTCATGGGCAAAGCTCTCTCCCCATTGATCCTTCTCCCTGCGTACCGTCATGGTCCGCAGACCTATTCTTTTCTGCCAGATATCCAATATTTCATTCTTATCATACAGCAGCACTTTTATCTCATAAAGGGGCTGGTCTCCGATCCCATTTGGCCACCATAGCCGGGGCTGTTTTACAGTAAAAGTATCCGTTCCGGTCTCTTCACATAGAATTCTGCCATCTGGATCTGTAATTATTACTTTCATATGCAGCCCCTCTGTATGAAAAGGTTCTATATGAGAAGGTTCTGCCCGAACCAGATTCTTATCTGCCGTTCTGTTCGTATTTCGGAAATCTCCGTTCTTCTCATTTAACTCTGCTTCCACATTAAACGTTAACAAGACCTGCCCGGATCTATGCTCCTGATGAATTCTTACGTTATCAATTCTGGCATAATGGATTCCAATCAGCGAAACCGGGCGGAAAATTCCTGCATCGGGCAGACAGGCACCCCAGTCCCAGCCAAACATATAATGAGCTTTTCTCAGATGCATAAATCCCTCAACCGTATCTTCATTTCCAATGTTACCATATCTCTGATATGCCTCTGCCAAAAATTTAAGCGGTGAGTGGAACACCACCCTGAGTTCATTTTCTCCTGCATTCAGCATATCCTGCACCTCATATTCCCATGTTCGGTGCATGCTGAAAGCCTCTCCTGCCTTTTGGCTGTTCACATAGATATCAGCCAGGGTATCCAAACCATCAAAATGCAGTAATATCCGTTCACAATCTTCAAATGCTTCCGGGTCAAACTCAAACCGGCATACATATTCATAGTCCTTATTCATTAGCTCCCTGGCACGGATCTCGTTGTCCTTAAAAAATGGATCCTCCATGTTTCCATTTCTAAGCAGGTCTGTATAGACGCTGCCCGGAACGACAGCCTCCTGGAATATTTCTCCAAGGGGTCTCATTTTCCAGCCATGATTTAATTCCAGTCTTATCACACTTTTCCTCATTTCTTTGGATTACTTCTTTTCCGGCTTTCCTAAGAAGTAATCTATATTTCTTCTTTTTTTCATATCCCGTAAGAAATCGGCAAGCCAGAATATCACATGGGAAACTCTGTACAATTCAGATTCCCTGCTGATACCTCTCCACATTTTTTTGTATTCACAGAACCAGCATTCCAGCTTCTGTGCAGTCTCTTTTGCCTGGTCCGCACATACTTTTAACCCCAGAAAATGATTCTTATAGATCAATAATCCCACACTGTTCAGCACCCGAATGCCCTCTGCTCCTATGAGATAATCATGAACTGCCATTTTCTCTCCTGCAGTCATCGCTCCCACGCATTTCTTCAGTTCCAGCTCTTCTGCCAGAAGAGCTTTGTTTTCTTCTTCCGCTCCCAGTATTTCTTTTTCCTGGGATCTGATCCGCTGGATGCACCAGTCATCCTCTATTTTGGATTCCGTTAATTCCTGGAAGCGCACTGCCATTTCCCAGTCAAATACGGCGTGTCTGCACATGCGGCTCACAACAGACATCAGGTTCTCCGAGTGGTCCTGGTACTGGAGAACAGAAATCATGCGGTTTATTTCTTCAAAAGGAATTTCTTTTCGGTTCCAGGAAAATGCCGCTCCGTAGATCATCCCCGGCATGCTGAAGTCCGGGTGGTTAATGTGTCCAAAGTCTCCCCAGTCTGTATTCAGCATACCGATTGCCCCGTATTTTTCCCCGAATGCGCACATTCTGCTGATATTCAGATACGCTGATTCCATCAGATTAATAAACTGATTCCATCCTCCTGCCCCGGGGCAAACATACTGGGTGGCTCCGGCTTCCGCCAGCGCTTTTGTTCCGTCTTCACACTGGTTCCATGCATACCCCCAGTTTAAGCAGATGGTTTCCTTTGGAAGTTCCCGGATCAACTCCGGGAAGCCGCAGATTACATCTCCCCAGAACATGGGGCGGTATCCCCTGTCCACCAGATATCCGCAAAGCTTTTTCACGTAGTCAATATACATCCTGTCTGCGCCCACTTCTTCTGCGTAAGGTTTACTTTTTCCTTTTCCAAGGTCAAAGGTTTCATCCGCGCCTATGTTAAATTGCTTCGACGTAAACAGCGGCATATATGCTTCCATCATTTGAACCGCCAGTTCATAGCTTTCTTCCATGGTGACATTTAAGGTATGATGCATCTGGCGTCCCCGGAAACTAAATGGCATCTTCACGGGATCAGAAAGCTCACACAGATGTTCATAAGTCCTTGTGCTGAGAAGTTTATATAAATGTCCAAATGAAGACAGAGATGGTACCAGTTCCACTCCTGCTTTTCTGCAGTGGGCATCCAGTTCCAAAATGTCCTCTGCCGTAAGCGGCGTGTCATCTCTCCACATTTCACTAAGCCCTTCAAATAAAAAGCTGTGTTCCACATACAGCTGCAGCTGGTTGATTTTATAAAAGCTTAAGGTATCCGCCAGCTTTTTTAACGTTTCCAGTTTCGGAATTCTGCCTCTGGTAACATCATGGTAAAAACCCCGGTACTCCATGGCCGGTTCATCTTCTATTTCCACAAACGGCAGGACACAGCCTGCCTGGCGTATGATCTGCCGCAGCGTTTGTATTCCGTAGAGAATTCCGCGGTATCCTCCTCCGGTTATACGGATTCCCTGCTTCCCGATTACCAGAAAGTATCCTTGATCCTTTTGTGTTTCATCTAAATTCAATATAATTTCAGCCGCTCCATTCGTATCCTGTGTCCCACGGCTTAAGCTGTAATCCATTCCGGTGAAACGCAAGATCTCATTTTTTAACAGATCTGCTGCATATAATACATTCTGCGGACAGGAAACATCCATTTCAATCTTCCCATAATGAGGAAGGGCAAAAGCCCCTTCCCCGGACACTATTTTCTGCGGTACGGGCAGCAAATACAATGATTCCATAGATTCCTCCTTAAAATTCTTCTTTAAGACTCTTAATTTAAGCTTTTTTTACACCTGTTATAAATGCCGCCTTTTCACATCAGGCAAAACACTCTGGCTATCGGTGCGGTTTCTTTGTCATACTCCTGCAGGTGAAGCATATAGCCGTTGTCTTGTCTGGTAAACTCCACCACTGCTCCCGTATCCGGCATCGTAATGGATGTTACCGTTCCTGCATATGGAATCCAGACTTCAGATTTAACCGGATCCGTTTCTTTTTCAAAGGTTTCAATTGCATAAACCCGGCCTTCCTTCTTTGTAAATGCAATTCCGTCCTTTTTATAAGGTGCACATACTCTGGTTCCATATATGGCATCCCCATATACCGCAAGCCATTCCCCCATATCCTCAAGGCATTCCACTGCACCTCTTGGCAGTCTGCCATCCTGCTGAGGTCCCACATTTATAGCCAGATTTCCTCCCTTTGCCACAATATCCACCAAAAGGGCAATTACTTCCCGGCAGGTTTTATAATGGTCCTCATAAGCAAAGGAAAAGGACGTTCCAAGGGTGATACAGCTTTCCCATGGTACATTTAAGGGTTCCTTTGGCACACACTGTTCCGGGGTAATATAGTTTTCATATGGTCCGCCCATGGTACGGTCCGCAGCAAGCATCCCCGGCTGGAATTTCCGGATCTCTTCTATGGTCTCTCCCAGCCCGATGTCGCTGACCCAGCCCGCGTCAAACCACATAATGTCCAGTTTTCCATATTCCGTCGCCAATTCCTTGATCTGATTCTGGGTGAATTCCACAAATTCTCCCCACTTTTCGGGATGTTCCCGGGGGACATAAGACGGTCCCCGGTGCATATAGTTCCCCCTGGGATACCCCTCACTCCAGTAACTGTCCACATGCCAGTCTGCTTTTGAAAAATATGCGGCAATCCCAATTCCTCTCTTACGGAAGGACTCAAACAAGTGAGCACAGATATCCGCATATTTATGGGTATGAAACGGGCAATCCTCTGCCGTCACCTTATAATCAGAATAGGCCGTGTCCCACATACAGAAGCCATCATGATGTTTGGTTGTAAAAATCAGGTAACGGATTCCTGCTCTTTTCGCCAGATCCGCCCATTTCTCCGGTTCAAAACGAACCGGATTAAAGGTCTTATTCAGATTAAAATACTCCTTTTTAAACGCTTCTCCCGTAATCTCCCAGTCAATGCCATCCCTGGACCACTCTGCATCTGCATCGGACAATGCCCAGGATTCCACTATTCCAAGCTGGGAATACGCTCCCCAGTGAATCATCAGCGCCAGTTTCTGATCCTGGAACCACTGAAGCTTGTGCAAAACCTTCGGGTCATCGGGCCATATATATTCCTCCTGGGCACTGTAGTTATGTACCCCTTCTGATACCTTTTCTTCCTCATTAACCGGGGCAGCTTCCGGGCTATCTCCTGGGGTTCCTTTTGCAATCCCTGCTGCGCTATTTTCCATCCTGTCTTCTGCTGTATTACCTGGTATCTGCATTTCCTGTAACAGTATCTTTTCTTCGTCCATGTTGTCTCCTTTATGCGGAATTTCTATTCTGCCGCTTCCGTTGCCGGCTCTGTTGTGGTCTGTAACGCCTTTTCACGTATGGCTATATAATCCTGAAGTCCAAGCGTATCCAGCTGCCCTAAGTAACTGTCCCAGTCTTTATCAATATCAGACTGTCCGGCAATCCATTCTGCTGCCTTTTGTGCAATGAAATCCCGAAGGGAAGTCTGAATATCGGAAAATTTTGCAGAGTCATCTATCGATACCCAGTAAGAGGGAATGGCTTCCGTTAAATAAGGCTCGTAAATCTCATCTGCCTTGTCTTTTTCCGGATACATTGGCACATCTTCTTTAAATTTGAATCCCTGTGGCAGATAATGGGGCAGCGACTGTGGAAACAGGTTTGCCCAGGAATACTTCTTTTCATCTTCCGGCGACAGGGTTGCCTTATCAATCGCACGGTAACCATCTCCATCCTTAAAGATGCATATATCCAGCGGTCCTGAAATCTTCTGGGCGGAGTTCTGGAATTCAAATAAATCATCCCACCATCTGATAATTGCCCCTACATCCTTTGCTTTATCGGTGATTACCACCTGTGTCTTCATTACAGATGCTCCGTCGGAACCTCTAAGCCATACTGGGTTATCCGTGTCAGGGCTTTTTAAAACCGGCAATGGTTTAAAATCCGGTTCTTCTCCCGCAAGATATGGTACGATATCATTGCTGGCATACATCATGGAGCAGCCATAACGATCCTGAGAACCTTTCGCCTTCCACTGGCTTAAATCCTGTGTAAATGCTTCCGGATCAATCAGCCCCTGGGCGTACAATTTTTTAAGCCATTTAATACCATTCTTATATTCTTCGGTATTGGCACCAAAGATCAGTTTGCCATCCTTCATGCTCATTCCGTAATTGTCTACCGACATTCCAAAATACCCGCACATATAACCAATATGCTTATTATTAGGATCAAAGGACATTGGTATTTCATCATTTGGATCCCCATTTCCATTGGCGTCTTTTTCTTTAAACTCCATCAATACTTTTTCAAACTCATCGGTAGTCTCAGGCATTTCCAGTCCAAGATTTTTCAGCCATTTTTCATTGATATAGGGTTCGTAATCTACCAGCGGCGCATCAACTACGTAAGGTATGGTATAGATATGGCCATCTGGAGCTGTCATCGCTTCTCTGACACCTTCTCTTTCCAGAATCTTCATAATGTTGGGAGCATATTTCTCAAAATAATCCTCCAGGGGAATAAATATCTTCTGATCAACGCCATATTTCAAAATATCACTGTCCTGGAACAGCCATCCGCCGATGCAGTCCGCATAATCACCGGAACTTAATGCCAGAGATAACTTTTCTTTTGCCACCTCATTTGGAAAATACTCTAAGTTTACCTTGATATTGGTCTGCCTTTCCATCTCATCCATCATCCAGTACTCGCCGTTTTCGGAAGAGTCATCACAGAAAAGTGAAAAGCTGTATGTATCTTTATCCACAATAGGAAGCCCCGTTTCATTAAATACACCATTCACCTTGCCATCCTCATCCACTTTATCATTTGCCGGACCGTCCGCTTCCAGGGACGCAGTGTTTTTGCTGCATCCTCCAAGCCCCATTGCGGTCATGGCAGCCACACAAACTAAAATTGCCAATACTCTTTTTCGTTTCATACTCATACTCCTTTTCATTCAGATTTTTCATTAAAAATAGGTGCGTTGCAGTACTAATCTATATCCACATACACATTGCATGTTATGTGCGTTGTCATCCTTTCACCGAACCAATCATAACGCCCTTTACAAAATACTTCTGGACAAAGGGGTACATGATCATGACCGGTATACTGGAAATAATAATCAGGGAATATTTCATAAGTTCTACCAGCTGCCTCTGCGCCTCCAGTGCCACCTGGGCAGAAACGCTTGTTACCTGCTGGGCAAGTGCTGCCTGATTCTGAATCAATATGGAACGCAGGACTAACTGTAACGGGAATTTGGCATCGTCTTTTAAATAGAGCAATGCACTGAAATAGGAATTCCAATGTCCAACGCCATAATACAGCACCATAATTGCAATAATGGATTTGGACAGCGGCAGCGCCACCTTAAAGAAAAATTTTGTCTGGGTACACCCATCCACACTGGCAGCCTCCCACAGTTCCTCCGGGAGATTACTTTGGAAAAATGTTCTCGCCACAATCATATTGTATACACTGAGTGCCCCCGGAAGAATTAAGGACCACATGGTATCCAGCATATGCAGGTTTTTCACAACCAGATAGGTTGGAATCATTCCTCCGCTGATAAACATCGTAATCATATAGAACCAGGTAACAATTGTCTTACCGCCAAATTTGCTTCTGGATAAGGCATATGCAGTGGGGATCGTCACCACCAGATTGACACAGACACCGCATGCCGTATATACGATTGCATTGATAAATCCCGATACAACCAGGGAATTTTTAAATACTTCCCGATAACCCGCAAAATTAATTCCTACCGGCAGAAAAGTAACCATTCCGCTGGCAACAGCCTTGGGATCGCTGATGGAAGATATAATAATAAAATAAAGGGGATACGCCACAATGATTAATATAATCGTCAGAATGATAAACAGGGAAATGTCAAAAAACTTATCCGTTGCTGACTGTTGTCTGAATTTCTTCATCAATCAATACCTCCTTTCCTAATACAAACTGATTCCCGAAGACTTACGGGCTATTTTATTAACCGCAATCAGCATAACTGCATTGACTGCCGAGTTGAACAATCCAATTGCGGCTGAGTAGGATACATTATTTTCAACTAGACCAACCTGATATGTATAGGTAGAAATAATTTCAGAAACGCTCTTATTTAAGTCGTTCTGCAGCAGGAATACCTTTTCAAATCCTACCGAAAGAATACTTCCGCAGCTCATAATCAAAAGGATAATAGCAGTTGGCATAATACTTGGCAAATCAATATGCCGGATCAGCTGGAATTTATTTGCCCCGTCCATAAGCGCCGCTTCATGCAGGTCCGGACTGACTGCCGAAAGTGCCGCAAAATAGATAACCGAGTTCCATCCCATGCTCTGCCAGATACCGGACCAAACGTAAATATGTCTCCAGTAAGACTTGTCACCCATAAAATTAATTGGTGCTATGCCAAAGAATGAAAGTATTTTGTTGAGAATTCCCGCGTCCGGCGATAAAAATAACAGCAGCATACCGCACATAACTACGACAGAAATAAAGTTCGGTGCATAAGTAACCGTCTGAATAACCTTACGGTATTTTTTATGTTTAAAAGAATTCAATCCCAACGCCAATAGTATCGGAATGGGGAAACCTGCAATCAGAGAATAGATACTGATTAAAAAGGTATTCTTTATGGTAGTTACAAAATAAGGAGATTCAAAAAATCGGATAAAGTATTTAAACCCAACCCACGGACTTCCCAAAAACCCCAGCCTTGGGTTAAAATCCCGGAACGCAATCTGCACACCATACATCGGAATATAGCTGAAGATAAAAGTCAGAATTAAACCAGGCAGGACAAACATCCACAGTGAGATATCCCCCTTTACTGCAGTTTTGCTCCGTACTTTCTTAGCTTTAACGGGTTTGTTGTTCACCTTATCGTCTTTTTTCATTTTCTGTCTCTCCTTTTCTATTTATTGTTTACTATAATTTAACATAACTTTTAACAAAGTACATAAAAATTATACATTTGATAACCGCTATATCTGCTATTATTTTACATATAGTATATATATTTGTCAATATAAACAATGTGTTTTTGTAATTTTTTAACATTTTGCACAAATAAGGATGAGTTTTTTATTATATAATGTATATTGAAAATGTGTTTTTTTAACATAATGTTAAATTATATTTTTTCCATATATTTATCACTTTTTATTAACAGCACTTCTATTTAAAGGAACCTGACAGTGCAAAAGAGTGTTTTTTAGAATTGATTCTGACAGAATCTCAATGGAATGAATACAAAAAAGAACCGCGGATATTACAAGTAGATACGCCCCATTTAAAGTCAGACTTTAAGGGCCCTTGTAATTACCGCGATCCTTTATTTTAATCATACAACATTATTTTTTACTTTCCAGACCATTTTTAACACTATTTTTAACATTTTAAACAAAACCTATTGCGAAACTTATTGTGATTTGGTAAAATAATAAAAAAAGATATCTGCTTAAGGGGGTTCCTTACTCACGCAGACATCTTATATGATGTGCGAGGTATATAATTATGAAAAAACCAACTATGCAGGATATTGCAGAGGCCGCGGGTGTCTCCCGCGTCACCGTTTGGAAAGTGCTGAATAATCATCCCGGCGTTTCCGAAGTTAAAAGCAGTATGATTCTAAACGAGGCGGCTCAGCTTGGCTACCCTCTGCCGGAATCGTTTACAAATAAGGGGGTACAGAATCACCCGGCTTTGAAATCCAACACCGTCCATGACAGCGCCACCATATCCGTTGTGGTATCCAGACCCGATTCATCCGTGTTCTGGAGTAACATCATCCATGAAATTGCAAAGGAAGTCACAAATGCCGGATGCAGCTTGATGTACACCTATGTTCCCACCGAAATTCCGGATGATTATATTCTGCCCCCGCCGCTTACTTCCGGACAGGTGCAGGGAATTATCATTCTGAACGTGTACGACGCGAAGCTTCTGTCCATTTTGAACCGCCTTCCCATCCCAAAAGTATTTCTGGATGCCGTAACCAATTTCTCTCTGGATACGCTGACCGGAGATATGCTTCTGCTGGAGGGAAAAAGCTCCGTGGAGAAAATTACCGACTATTTGTTTGCCTCCGGGCGACAAAAAATCGGATTTATCGGAGATATCAACTATGCCCTGACTAACAAACTGCGTTACGAAGGATATACCGCTTCCATAGCCAAACATGCGTCCCGTATGGAACCTGCCTACTGCAAAACAGGTACCATTGGAATAGAAACTTACGTAGAAGAAATACATACTTATTTATCAGGTCTTCGGAAACTGCCGGATGCATTTGTATGTGTCAGTGACTTCGTAGCCCATGTCGTCTATCAGGAACTGATGCTCATGGGCATCCGCGTCCCGGAAGAAGTGATCGTAACCGGCTATGACAACATTTCCGATTATATTGACATGAAGGATTTCCTCACAACCGTAAATATTAACACCTCTGCCCTTGGCAAGCGGCTGATCAGTCAGTTGTTTTACCGTATAGAAAATCCGGACACGCCTGTGGAGGTTATTTATTTGTATTCCGAGATCCTGTATCATTGAGCCGGGCGGGAGATTTATCCCAGATGAAGGATGCGTAAGGGACTGCCCGCGGGACGTCTACATCTTAAATTGCTTGCAGTTAAGAATACGCCTGTGCCTGATTTAACATTGCTTTTATATTCTCAAACGGCGTATTTCCTCCTAATGCACACCCGGGACCCAGAATGATTCCCCGGGCATTGCTGCCCCCCACTTTTTCCAGCATGGATTTTGTTTCCGACGCCGCCCTTTCACGGTCTTCATTCATCAGCGTTACGGGAGAAATCTGTCCCAGGAGGGCACACTGCCCTTTTGCCGCTTTATACGCCGTGACGATATCCGTCTCCTGATCGATTTCCAGTATATCTGCTCCTGTCAGTACCATTTTGTCAATGATTCTGGTTGCATTGCCGCAGATGTGCAGGGAAATCAATCCGCCCCGTTCATGAACACGATCTGCCACTTTCTTTTCATAAGGCAGGGCAAACTCTTCATACATGGCCGGAGACAGTACACCCGGACCGGCGGTGCTGTCTCCCAGGGATGTAATGTGGGCACCCGCGTCTAACAGCGCATTGCAATAGAGGATATCAGCCTCCGTACATTTTTCCAGCAGGCAGTGAATATCTTCTTCACACTCCTCATCCAGCAGGTCCGTCAGCAGCCTGTCCATTCCATAGATCTGGGAAGCCAGGCTGAATGGCCCCTGGTCTCCCCTTCCCATAATCATTACCCGGTTGCCCAGTCTTTCTCTTAAAATCCGGACCGTTTCCAAATTAGCCTTTACTAATGGCTTTTCCAGCATCTCTTCCGATATGATGATGTCTTTCGCATCCTTTAGCTCCCTCAGTGCCGGCTTGTGTGCCACCGGAGAATTTTCATCCCGGTAGATCACGGTGCACCCCATGGCCTCCGCCAGGGAAGCAGTGCCATTTTCCACCAGAATCAGATCATGTCCAAATTCCTGCTGCATTTTAATATGCATCTCCGCCATTCGCTCCGGATCCAGGACAAACCTGGCATAGGTTTCTTGAGAGTACTCTGCACAAATCTGAAAATTATGTAAGTCTGTGGCAATGCGGTCTGTTTCCTCCATGAGAATCGCCGCCATGCATCGTTCAAAGGAATTCATCATAACGCCCCCTCTCTGGTAAACAGTACCACTTTGAGCCCTCCGCCAGCCTGCTTGTCCGGTTCCAGTTCCCAATTGCACTGATCCAAACCGTCCGGATTCGTCATGCAGACTTCCTGTCCGCCTCCAAACAGCACCTCTGCTTTCACATTTTCCCAATCCGGAATCAGTTTTGACATCTGCAAGCTTAAGGACACTTTCTCATTGGTTGGATTCGCCATTATACACAGTGCCTCTGCCTCTCCCAGATACAGATAAGGAACCGGAAGCTTCCATTTGGAAGAAAAGGGAACTTTCATTAAGGCAGCGCTGTCTTCACATTCCATGCGAAATGGATGGACCAGATGGCGGTACTCTCTCCTGATCTTTAGAATCTCCTTTACATCCTGAAGCATTTCTTTTTTATCATCTCTATCCAGCTGTTCCCATTGAATCCAGCTTCCATACAGCCATCTCCCCTGACCGTTTAATTCTCCGCCAAAGAGCCTTGGGGAATGCCCGGGGAGCGGGACATAGTCAGCATTAAACTCTTCACCGGACATAAATACAGGGACTGCAGGGGTCAGGGCAAATCCATATCCAAAGACATAACGGCTGCCCCTTGCCATATACGGATTTTGATCTAACGGAAAACCATCCCAGCCACCGTCATGACAGCTCAGCTGATTGGAGAGATACGTTCCCGCCTGCTGCCTGAGGGGAAATTCAATCCTAAGGGAGGGAGCATCGCCATCAGCTTTTACCCAGTAATCCACATCTAATGTATTTTCAAGTCTGCTGTGCCACTTATGCCCTTCCCGGTCCATGATAATAATATCTGCAATCTGTTTCCCCGGTTTCACATTTTCCAGCCTCATGATCATGATTTCTTCCTGGTAAGAAACTTCTGCCCTGTCACAGTCCTTATCGTTTATCTGAATCTCTTCTGCAAATGCCTGCAAACCGTCCAGCTTCAGCCCCTCCTGTTCACTGCGGGATTCAAAGCTGTTCTGTCTGGTTCCGTCTTCATACCGGATTTCCACTAGATATGACTGGGTATCCTGCCTCTGGCGGTCAAGAAAATGTCCTGCCCCATCCCAAAGCATACGGTGTTCCGGGAAAATCCGCACATTGTCCTGAAACCGTTCGCCATGCTGCAGCATGTCGATCACGCCTGGAAATGCCGGACCATTTTCCGCAATCACGAAAATATCTTTTCCTGCCTCCCGGCACCGCTTACGGATCTCTGCCCAGATGTCATTTCGATAGTGGGCAACATCCAGCCGGAATCCATCCACGTCAAACTCTTTTACAAAACGCAGCCAGGTCTGAATCCACCATTCTTCCATATCCGGATGGCTGCCATACCAGTCGAAATCAATCATCCCCCAGGAGCCTTTGGTAAACCATTCAGGATGTGCCTCTACAAGGGGGCTGTATTCCATCACTCCGTGGGTGATAACATCCAAAAAAACCTTGATACCATATTTATGTGCCTCCTTTATCATGCATCCAAATTCTTCTTCTGTGCCAAGGGCCGGGTCTAATTTTCCCGGATCGATGCATGCATACTCTGTCCAGATATTATAAAAATGCTTCTCATCGCAGAGGTGATGCCCGGTCAGCCATATTCCGGTAATTCCCAAGTCATGTAGATACGTTAACTTTTCACGCAGACTGTTGAACGTCCCGCTCTCAGGTCCCTTCGGGGAAGTGAATCCTTTGGTTGCTATTTCATAGATAATTAAATCATTTATGTACTCCGGTGTTTCCATCATGCTATATTTCATATCGTCCTCTTTTCTGCAGGCAGTCCCCGCTGATTAAAATATTTCTTCAAACCCGATAGAGTACTAACCTTTTACCGATCCGGCAACCATACTTTCCGCTACCTGTTCCTGCATAATCACATACATGATCACGGTAGGAACGATGCAAAGCACCAGCGCTGCAAACATAGAGCTGTAGTTAAAGCTGAAGGATGAGGTAAAATACTTGATGGTTAGGGGCAAGGTACGGTTCTCTTCACTGGAAGTCAAAAGCATTGCATATAAAAATTCATTCCACGAAAATATAAATGTCAATATAGCGGAGCTTGCCATAGCAGGTTTACACACCGGCAGCATCACACTTTTAAAAGTTTTGATAAATCCTGCACCATCCAGATATGCCGCTTCCTCCAGTTCCCGTGGAACTCCCATAAAGGAACTGCGCATCAAAAACAGGCACATAGCCATTCCAAATCCGGTATATACCAGGATCAGACCTCCTTTGGTATCATATAATCCCAGCATTTTAATCACATAATAAACCGGCTGGATCATGGCATTGGAAGGTATCAGCATTGACGATATGAGCAGTGCAAACAAGATGCTCTTTCCTTTAAAATCAATTCTCGCCAGTACATAAGCAGCCATAGAGTAAATCACTACCGCAATTATAGTGCTGATACCCGCGACAATTAATGATGTGAGGAACCGCATGGGAATATCCGCCTTTTCCATGGCAATTGCATATCCGGCAAAATCCAGGCTGCCGGGCAGGGAAAATGCCGAGGATAAAATCTCCTTGTTTGTTTTAAAAGAAGATACTACTACCCATAGAAGTGGAAATACCGATATGATCACTACAAATCCCATAATGATATAGTCATAAACCCATATTCCCAGCTTTTTTTTAATTTTCATCTTTCCACCCATTGTATATTGCAGGTGAGCCTGCAATACCGCCACAATAAAACAAGTTGAAAGAATCACACCGTGGCTTCCTTTCGTAATCATTATTTTCTTTCAACTTTTAGTACTGCATCCGGTTAGAAACCAAACTGACAGTGCTGAATAGTTTGTCAGTCTGCAAGGCGGAGGATGGAAGCGGAGTGGTTCCTCCGCTGACTGACGACAACGCGGCAGATGGCAAAATAGGCAGTGCTGTCAGTTTGGTTTCTAGCCGGATGGAGTACTATCCTCCTACTCTGCCTTATCCATGGCAAATATTTTATTACAGATTAACATTGCCGCAATCCCCATTAAGAGCAGTAATACCCCCAGGGCATTGGTATACCCATACTGGTTGCTCTGAATAATCTTGTCTACCATCATGACAGATACGGTCATTGTAGATGAACCGGGTCCGCCATTTGTCGTCATGTAAATGCTCTCAAACTCCTTAAATACAGAAGTGATTGCGATGATTGCACCGGTTCCGATAATCCGTTTTAGCAGGGGCAGGTAGATTTTGAGATCAATCTGCAGTGCAGTTGCACCATCTACCTTTGCTGATTCTTCAAGCTCCGGTGATATGGACATAATTTCCGAGAGGGTTATCAAAGTAATAACCGCCCCATACCACAACCAGATATTCGTTACGCTGAAGAATGCGGTTTTTGGATTCAAAAGCCAGTTCGTACAAAACCGCTCCAGCCCGATGCTTCTAAGCAGGGTATTTAAAATACCCACATCTGCTTTGTAAATGAATACAAACATTAAGGAAAGCGCTGATTTCGATATGATGTTCGGAAGCATAAAGGCGGCTCTGACAAACCGCCAGCCTTTTCTCTTCCGTTTTAAAACCAGGGCAACCATAACACCAAAGGGAACATGTATCACGATTGCCAGCACCGCCCAGATTAACGTATGCAGCAGCGACTGCTGAAAAACAGAATCCCCAAATATTCTCCGGTAATTTTCAAAACCAATAAACTGCATTTTTGTCATACCATTCCATTTTGTAAAACTGGAAGACACAGCAAGAATCAAAGGTCCCAAATAAATTAGCAAAAACATAAACAGGGTGGGTGTAAGAAACACAGCTGTCCAAAATAGTTTTTTATTTTTCATAATATCACCTTTTCCATGTTTGCTTATTCAACATCTGACTTATATTGTTTTGCCCCGTCATCCAGCATTTTAATAAAGTCATCCAGGGTTATGGAATCATAAATCAAATTGGGCAGTTCCCGTCCAAGTACTTCCTGCTGCACAACCGGATCCCATTTATTCTGATAATTCGGGAAAATAACGTCTACATTCTTTGCACATTCCACATACTCTTTCATCGGGGAAATCATCTTGTCAATCTCAGACTGTTCTATTTCTATTGTCACCGGCATACTTCCCGTTTCCACAGCAGACTGCACCACATACTCCGGTCTTGAATAGAATTTGACGAACTCAGCAGCACCGTCAATGACCTCCTGGGGATGATCCTTGGTTACTACCATTGCTCCCTGTCCCATATAAGCTTCCATAACATTCCCCGGATAAGGCGCATATCCGATTTTATCCACAAACTCTTCATCCACATAGCTGGTATCCGTTAAGCTGGACATCATCCATGGACCATTTGCGATCATAGCAGTATCTTCACTGAAGAAATGATTAGACGCCAGTGCATAGGTACCCCCCACCGCATCTTCCGTTGTATAGTCCTTGAATAACCGGACCATTACTTCCATTCCCTCACGGAATTCTTTGGTATCATAGGTATCCGGATACTGCTTTTGCAAAAATTCCATCCCCGCATCGGTCTGTGCCATGTGAGCCGTTGCCATGAGCATAGCGCACCAGGCTGTTTCTGTCGTATGCATGGAAACAGGTTTAATTCCTGCCGCCTTCAGACTGTCGCAGGCTTTCCAAAAGCTGTCCCAGTCTTTCGGAAACTCTTTGATCCCGGCCTTTTCAAACAGTTCTTTGTTATAGTAGATTCCAGACATCTGCACTCCGGAAACAGGAACTAAGAACATTCCACTATCCGTCGTAAATTCCTCAATAGACTGGGGAATCACTGTATCCTTCCATTCCTGGTCGTTCTCCAGATAAGGTGCCATATCAACCAGACGGTCATTCTCCGTAAGCAGTTCCAGAAATGCCGGCTCAGTTCCCATTCCGAATAATACTGCCGGCAGCGACTCGGAACTGTTCAGCATCTTAATTTTCTGCCGGTAATCATCCGCAGATCCCGCCAGCTTTTCAACATCAACATGATACTTCCCCTTATATGCTTCATTAAAATCGTCCACAATCTTGCCGGTTACAATATCCTGGGCATCATTTGTTCCGGTGGTTAAGATCATGGGAATTGTCACTTCTTCGCCTGACCCATTCCCCTCATCCGCCCCATTACCTGCCGGATCTTCTGAATTGCCTTGGGCACTTTCGTCCCCTTCCGTCTTGCCTGACTGATCTTCTGACTTTCCCTGGGCATTCTCTGTCTTATTTTCATTCTGAGGTTTACTTGTTTCCCCTGCACCAGACTTTTGACACCCTGTCATTCCCACTGTCATTGTTACGCATAGTAAAATTGCCGCAAATTTTTTAAACATCCTACGTTCCTCCTTTTATTTTCAGATTCCCGGTAGTTCCTATCATTTGAATACCACTTAATGATTTTATGTTTACCGGGTATCTTTCTGTAATCCCAGTATAGCAAAATGATTTCCCGGGGGAATATAACTTTTTAAACCGTTATATGCAAATTATTAAACTTCATGGCAAAAGCAAATTGACACCTGTTACCATTAATATTATCATAAAGTTAATTTAACTCAACTGCAAAAAATGGAGGTATTCACTTTGTTAAGTCTGATTATTGTGGATGATGAGCCGATTATACTGGCTGGTCTGGTAAAAACTTTTCCCTGGGAAAAATGGGGATATGATGTAGTGGGTTCTGCCAATAATGGCAGTCTTGCACTTCAATTAATTGAAGAAATGCATCCGGATGTCGTGATCACGGATATCCGAATGAATCAAATGACGGGACTTGAATTGATGGAACAGAGTCTGGCTATATTTTCTGATATTACTTTTATTGTAATGAGTGCATACCGGGATTTTGACTACGCAAAAGAGGCATGCCATTTAGGCGCATATACCTATCTGTTAAAACCGTTAAAAGAAGAAACATTACAAGAGACCATGCTTTCTGCATACGATTACTGCACACAGCAGCAGGAATACAGCCTGCTGACCAAAAACTACAATTCCTTTTTAGAAAAGCACGCCTCAGGTTATGTATGCACGCTTCTTCGCGGATATATACAGGGACAGATTTCAGAAACCGAATTTCTGGACGGGCTTTCTTTTGTAAAGAAAGACTGGCATTCCATGCACTATATCTGCGTTTATGCAGCAGTGGATCCCAGCGCCAACATATACCCGTCTCCATCGGAATTCTATATATTGATGCAGTTTATAAGGAAAAATTTAAAACAGTATTTTGACGGTTATACGTTAGAAAGCCATGATTCCAAACTTCTTCTGCTTCTGACCATTCCCTCAGGCAGCATTCTGAACCGGAACCGGCTGAATGAATTGTTTTCAGATTTCAAAAAAGAATTTCAAATGGAGGTCATTTATTCCGTTTCCAGGGAATATTCACAGGTATGCCACATTAAAAAAGCAGCCAGTGAGGCCGCTGATCTATTTGCCATGGCTGATGATGCCGGATTGGACCAGCTCTACCCGGAATCCTTTGCCGACAATAACAAAATACCGGATGCCCAATACCACTACCCCCAAAATCACACGGGACTCATACTGAAATCTATTCATTCCATGAATATTCTTTCCGCAAAAAAAGCGCTGGAAGGCTTCATTATGGAACTTGCGCCGTTTTCGGATACGGAATACCAAAAGCTCTGTATCCAGCGGTTAGCCCTGGAAATTTTGAGTGCATACATTGACCCGGGCTTCCCGGAACCCCTGCGCACAAGCTTTCAAAACTTTATACGGAATTTCAATCACATTCCGGTATTAAAAACAATTCCGATATTGAATCAGCACATCTGCGATCTGATTCTGTATCTGGAAAAGCGCAGCAATCTGGATGCCAGCAATATCACAATTACATACATTGAAGATGCAAAACTCTATGCGGCAGAGCACATCGCAGATGAACATTTAAACGTCACCCTGGCAGCGGAAGCACTGCACCTAAACCCCGTTTACTTTGGCAGGATATTTAAAAAAGGGACCGGAATTGGCTTTAAAACATACCTCCTGGAACTTCGTCTGGAACAGGCCAAACACCTGCTTGCAGAAAGTTCCCTGAGCATTGTGAAAATAACGGAACAGACCGGATTTCCAAATCCCTCTTATTTTTCACAGCTGTTTAAAGCAAATGTGGGCTGCCTGCCCAATGAATACCGGAAAGGACAATGCTCATGAAATTCCACTATCATTTATTTTATGGTGTAAAACGCCAGCTGTTTTTATTTTCTTCCGCAATCATTTTAATTCTGCTGACTATAATCGGAATTGTTTTTGGCAGTACCACCAGCAAGACACTTTACGATCTTGCCATAACAAACCATGCCCAATCCACCAGACAGATGCTGAACGATTTCCAGAAAGGGGTTACTTCTCTCACCAACCTGACCCAGAATTATCTGATCAGTCCCTATATTCAGGAATCCCTCACTTCTTCCGTTTTAACCTATCAGACGGAAAAATACCTGATCAGCAGCCTTAATTATCCAAATAATAACTATCTGGATTATTGTTTTTACATAAATAATGACAGCACCGTTTATACCTCTTCCGACCTGGCACAGCAGACGCTTAAAAACACCGGTCTGATAGACCGTTTTTACCGATTTGTTGAAACAACCTATTCCAGACCACTGCTGTATTCCGATAAAGAGTCAAAGTCAGATACTGATTCCCTTTATATGATCCGGCAATTACGCCACTTATCCATAAACTGTGCCCCCGGGCTCCTCGTTGTACATCTGGGTCCCAATTTTTACAGCAATATTTTTACCAACATCGACATTCAAAATAAATGCAGCTATTTTCTGCTGGACTCTGACTTTGCGCCCGCTTACGCACGAAATGCAGATTCCATTCCCGCAGAAGCACTGAATTGCCTGAAAGAAAACTACATTGGTTCCTCCCAGTCACCTTATTTTTATGAAGATACCGCATATTTTGCGGAGAAAGATGATGCCACCGGATTTATCATCCTATCCTGTGTTCCGAAAAAAGTAATGCTGGCATCCTCCAATACTTTTTTCAAGACGATATTGCTTGTTCTTCTTTTTGCTATCGGCTTATCTATCCCTTTAATATTGCTGATGTCTTCACATTTTACCAGACCGATTCGCCTGATGGCCAATAACATGAAAAGTTTCACCGCAGACAGCCTGGGGCAGCCGCTTTCGATCCATACCAACACCGAGCTGGACACCATATCATCGGGTTACAACCAGATGCTGGAGAATATTTTGCATTTATTACAAACCGTAGAAAAGAATCAGGCTCAGCTGCGTGCAAACGAGTACAATCTCCTCCTGCACCAGATCAACCCACATTTTCTCTACAACACCCTTGATAACATCCATATGCTCGCCCGGATGAACGGCGATGATAAAACCGTAAGACTGATCTGTGATCTGTCCAGCTACCTTCGCATCAGCCTCAGCAAAGGCCACGAAACAATAACCGTATCTGACGAATTGGAACATATCCAAAGTTATATGTCCATTGAGCAGATCCGAACCGATAACCTGTTTTCCTACTCCATCGATGCCGATCCTCACACCTTTCAATATCAGATACCCAAGCTGGTTATCCAGCCCATCGTGGAAAATTCCATAAAATACGGTTTTTCCCAGTTCCATTGCGAAGGGCAGATTCATATTTCCGTAAAAGAACATGATTCCTGGCTGGTTCTGGCAGTTCATAATAACGGATTGTCCATAGCACCGGAAATCATGCAGACCTTGAATCAAATGCCCTTTCAGCCTTTGGAAACAATCACGGATACATTTCCATCCATGCCGGGAGGCTATGGCATCGCCAATGTCATCTGCCGGCTGAAGCTTCGTTATGGTACAGCATTTTCTATTGTATATGAATCTCAGAACGGCACTACGTGTACCATAGCGCTTCCATTGGGATAATGACACTTAACCCGTGTTCGGCTTTCCAATTAATTATTTAGTGAGATATTATCCATTGACACATTCAGATTCGTCTGCTAATATAATATTAACAAAAGGTGCTGCCGATAGACGGTCAGCCCTGGTTAGTTTATTTTTTTAAAAGTAACCGCAACCTTTGGCATTGGGCGGTTACTTTTTTGTGTAGTTTATGTACGCCAGTAAGATTGTTACGGCACCTGTACTTAAGCAAAAACAGCGGAAACGCCTGTATTTAAAGGCTTTTCCGCTATTCTAAAGTAGTGAGACATCGGGGATTCGAACCCCGGACAACTTGATTAAAAGTCAAGTCTTTTGTTGCATCCCGTCCCTGTAAAATACACATTCCCGTAAGCAATTAAGACATTTAGTAAGACATTTGATTTGTATTGTAACATGTAAACTCTTATAATACAATCTAAGTTTCTTCCTATATAATGGCGGCTACAAAAAGTTAATTGAGATAAAAATAGGTCTATGCCCCAGATATAGAAAATATTTACAGTATAAAATCTTTTTCCATAATGTTAAAATTAATCTATTAAAACATAAGGAGAATGTAAATATATGCCTTTTGGAAATGGTAAATCTTATAACAGACCTGCAGATGCCGGAGAGTTAAAAGGAATACTTAAAGACGTTGCTGTAGAATGCTATTTTATGCCGGGCGGGAAAATGGAACCAGTTTTTTTTAAGACAGAATTGCATAACGGAGAAATCGGTTCTTTTAAGATCCTAAAAATAAGGAAGAGAGACAATAAACAATATAATGGAAAAATTACCGCTGAATTCCTCTGTAGCATCCAGGATCACGGCGGATACCATGACGTTAAATTAATATTTTTCCCAATGGAATGTTTATGGAAAATTGTTATGTAACCCCGGAATAGTCCGGGGTTTTCTTATTCTCCTACTTCTTCCGGATAAATGTCCAGCACGCACCTGATCCGAATTAGGACTATACCTGTTTCCATTTTTACGTTGATTAATTATATAGGAAGGTTTATAATTAATAAATATTACTATATAAAGGGGAATGGGTAAATGATTAATCCGTGGAAATTAAAAAAACAACTAATTAAGACAGAGATATGCAGAAATTGTTTCAACAAAAAATATGGAATTATCTTACAAAAAGAAGACTTTTTATATACCTATTACGCAACGAAATGTTGTGAATGTGATGGGCTTAAACATACAGTGAAAGGCTTTACAGCAAAAGGTACGATACAGATAATGCGTTGTAAGAAAATATCCGTTTAAACAACTTATATTTAGGTGCCTAAACGAACCATTGTAACTATTGACATGCGTACTGTCAATCAGTGTAAATGTTAACAATTATGAACATTTAAGCAAAAGCATTGATTTTTTTTACATTTTGGTTATAATAAAGATACAAAGACCATATTCTTAATTAGCTTAAATGTAATAATATTTTGGTTTTTGCTTATAATACGTGGAATTTCGCCCGTAAATTTTAAAAAAGAGGGGTGATCGTTTATGGCAACATCAACATTCGGAAAACAGTTTTCAGTTAGTCCGGAAAAAGCAAGTGATTTCGTAAAAGAAATGACTAAGGCAGTGGCTCCCACACTGAGGAAAAAATTTCATTCCAACTTGAAGCACGAAAAGGATTTGAAGGAATACCTTCAAAGAGTTTTAAAATAGCTTAATTGATAGATTATGTAATTATACCATTGGGAGAAATTTTAGGTAAAGAATACGTTAAAGAAAAGTTGGAAAGTGCATTTAAAAAGTTCTCTTGTCAACGTGAACGTGATTTAGAGGACTTTTTAATGCAAAAATCCATAGCATATGAAAAGACTAACTATGGAAAAACGTATTTATTTATTGATGAAAATAAATTAGTAAACAATAATGAGTTTATCGTTCTTGCGTATTTTACCATTGCTCAGAATTCTTTAGATATATCAACTATGTCAAAGAAGAAAAAGCGTAAGATACTAGGTGAATATCCCGGAAGAGACAGTTTGAGTTCAATACCAACTTACTTGATAGGGCAACTTGGAAGATGTGATAACTGTTCGAGTTTAGATTTAAGTGGACAGCAAATACTGGATGAGTGTTACCACGCAATTAGTTTGGCAGCAAGAATCGTTGGCGGAAACATGTTAATACTGGAATGTAGAGAACACATGTTTGAAAAATTTTACCAACCACAAGGATTTAAAAAATTGTATGATGAATTAAATGAAGAAAGTTTATTCACTCTTTTTAAAAAAATCAATTTTGAAGAATATTGGAATACATAAAAAATAATATTTACCTTAGAAACTCTAGCCCCGGGGAATGAACCCAAGGGCTATTTTAGTGTACATAATTTTCTTTATGCCTTTTCTATATACTGTCCTGCAATAAACCCAGAATATTTCTTATCTATTAAAATCTGGTACCAGCCGGATTCCTTGTTAATAACATCTACCAAATTCCCTTTATTAAGCTTCGGATATCCCACAATATTTCCGTAGTTTTCGTCTGGTCCTTTGCGGACGTTTACGCCGTTTCCTGTGCACCTCCCAACCCACACGGATTCTTCTGTGTCTTTTACAATGGCATCGAAGCCGGCACCCTTAATTTGCCTTACCAGCATGTCTGCGTTCTTCTTATTAGAGAATACACCACACTGCACCTTATACTGCCCTGCTTCTTCCTTTACAATAGCATCATATCCCTTACTTTTAAGTGCCGTTACCTGCTTTTTTGCATTAGCTTTATTGCTGTAACTGCCAGCCTGTACTTTATAAGTACCGGTTCGATCCGGCTGTGGCGCTGGTGTCGGTTTGGGCGGTTCTTCCTTCGTTCCGGTAATAGCCTCCAGGATATTTAAAATCTTGCTACCATATCCGCTGCCGGCAGCCCAGCCTTTGCCTTTTGGATTCTCCTGGATACCCAGCCACTCCACAAATTCAGCGCAGCCTCTTTCTATGTACTGGAACCGTGGATCTACACATTCTTTGCTTAAAGGATCTGTGCAGGCATAAGCTTTAAGGTGTTGGATCTGTGCCCGGATACCGGTCTTTGTGTTGGGAAAAGAATTGCCCTTCATACCGTTTGCTGTAACCCCCATCCCGCAGAAATTGTTCTGATCCAGGGTTACTGCACTATCCTTAAATGTAAAATTTCCGGTTTCCAGGCAGCTTTGTGCAAATGCTATATCTCCGCGGATTCCCTCAGCCTTGCCCTCCTGGATGTACTGCGAGACCATATCCAGGACGGATTGTGCCACGCTGGGGTTTTTGGATCGGACATACTTCTGCATCTGCTCCGCTGTAGCTGTAGCTTTACCGGTAATCTTTGTGCCGGTTGCTGCCGTATTTGTGCCTGATAATTGCTTTTTTATATCATTCCTGAACTGATCCATGCTGATCCCAAAATGATTCCATAAATGTTCTACATCTGCATGATTGGTAGCGATACCTCTCTTATATCCTTCTGAATGGCTTAGAATTACACCATCTTTTAATGGGTCCCATCTATAACCTTTGCAGAGGTACGCAAAATATTCTACCGCTACTTTATAGGTTTCCAGGACGTGTGCCTTTGTGTTGATTCCGTCTCTTTCTTCTTTCCAACTTGCACCACCAGTATACTTTATGCTTTCTGGTTCGCACATTTCTATCCCAATATACATATCGTTGCTATTTCCCGCATTCCCGCTTCCAGCGTGCCAATTCCTAATAGCTGTTCTTTCGCCAAAATTAATTGGAAGTAGCTGCATTACTAATCCGTCCCGCTGTATAACTGCATGTACTCCAGCTTCTGCATCAGTTCTGTTTTCTCCAGCCCTGATGTTTTCCGCCTTTTCGCATGGGCACCCAATAGAATGTAGAAATGCTCCTTTGGGCTTAATCCAGGTTCCTCTCGTGTAGCATGGGTTTTGTGTTATATATCTTTGTACAATATTCATTTATTTTACCTATCCTTTCCAAAAGTAAAGAGAGCGATTTACTCGCCCTCTGATTTATTATCCGTGTCAATTTTACCTTTCATCTCTGCCTGGTCTTTTATATAAGAAACTACCGGTAACAAGAAAGGCGGCAGCTTTACACCAATGTCTGAGATATTTTCTAATATACTTAGTAATTCATTGCAGATCAGCCAGATCGCTACAATGCAGGCAACTAAAAAAGTAAAGGGTAGTGCAATACCGATTGTCTCCGCCGAATACTTTAGAAGCTGGTCTACGATAGCGCCTACAACCACCAAGAGCCACATGCAGACCTTTTTCATTATACCTTTGATACTTTTATATGACTTAACCTTTTCCCCTCTGTTTTGGCTCGCCATAAGCCCTGTTACGTAGTCAATTACATTTGTTCCTACCAGAAGCATTACCGGTATAAATAATACCCCCAGTAAGCTGGATAGCATTCCTATAAGTGCCGTAAACATTACTTTTATTTTTTCCATATAACTTCCTTCTTTCCGCTGCTGTTCACAGCATTTTCATCAAAAAAAAAGACCAGTCAAGGTCTTTCCCTAATATCATTTAGTTCTTCTTCTGTAAGCGCTGACAAAATCTCTTCTTCTATTTTGCGCTGTTCCTCTGCCAGTTGCCCTGCATATGCTTCTATATGTGGTTGCAGCATGTCAAGCAGTCTGCCTCCAAGCTCCGACCGAGTCTGCGTGATTAAAGCCTCCTTTAGACCTTCTATGTCTACTTCTACCGGATCTGGAGGTGGTTTCGGAATGTCTATTTCCACATAATTGTCCGGGCTGTCCCCCTTACCAAGGATCAGCATGGCGCTCCCTTCCTCCATGCCTTCCTTGATTAAAAGTTTACCTTCTTCAGCATACACAATTGCATATGCCTGCTTTTTTTCTATTTTCATATGCGCCTCCTATGATATCGTCCAGTTCTTAGCTGTAATTGCGGCGATCTGCTCTTCCGTCAATGCATTTTTTATATTGGAATATAGTTTTAGATTTGCACTGCTTTCTCCCGTATAATCAACCAGTGCTGCTATCATTGAATTAACGGATTCTGTATCTATGTTTTCCAGGCTGTACGATGGGGTTCCACCAAATCTTTTCCCCAGGGATCCGTTGAATATTATATGCGTAAGCGGATAGTAAAAAATCGCATAATTTGATGCAAGGTTTGTGAGGTTTATTCCTTCAATGGTTTTTAACTTGTTGCAGCTAAGAAATGCATTGGTAAAATTAGTTCCTTTTTGAGTATTCAGCACCGGCAAAGTCACGATTTCTTTGCAGTTATTAAAAGTGAAGGCAAAATCGATTCCATTTTCAAAATGAAATTCCGGAACATCCGCTAACTTTGAGCAATTATAAAACATATAGCTAAAGCTCGTTCCATTTGAGGTATCCAATAGCGGAACATCTATTAAACCGGAACACCCACCAAGCATATAACTAAAATTCGTTCCATTTGATGTGTCTAGTAGTGGTATCGTAGTCAGGCTGGTAGAGTTTTGAAACATATAACTAAAGCTTGTTCCATTTGAGGTATCTAGTAGCGGAACATCTATTAAACCGGAACACCCACCAAGCATATAACTAAAATTCGTTCCATTTGATGTGTCTAGTAGTGGTATCGTAGTCAGGCTGGTAGAGTTTTGAAACATATAACTAAAGCTTGTTCCATTTGAGGTATCTAGTAGTGGAACATCTATTAAGCCGGAACACCCACCAAGCATATAACTAAAATTCGTTCCATTTGACGTGTCTAGTAGTGGTATCGTAGTCAGGCTGGTAGAGTTTTGAAACATATAACTAAAGCTTGTTCCATTTGAGGTATCTAGTAGTGGAACAGCCGTTAACTTTGAGCAATTATAAA